>JANPGC010000030.1:0-56202 GCA_031423755.1 Phyllobacteriaceae bacterium
GGACCATGCCGATTTTGATGTCGCTATCGAAGCCATGCTCAAAACCGGATGTGAACCGTTGCAGATCCAACGCATGAAGAAGAAGAAACTGACCATCAAGGATCAGGTCATCCGGCTGGAAGATCAGGTGCTTCCCGACATTATTGCCTGATTGGTCTCCTGTGTGCTCGGCTTGCGGGCTGAAATCATTTCGTCTATTGGCCGCATTCAATCCGGGAAACACTTATGACCCAGAAGCAAAATGATGTGGCCATCATCATGGGCAGCCAGTCCGACTGGGCAACCATGCGCCACGCTGCCGAAACGCTTGTTGCGCTTGGCATTTCCCACGAAGCCTTGATTATTTCAGCTCACCGCACGCCGCAGAGGCTTTATGACTTTGCCACCAGTGCCAAGAAAAATGGCTATAAAATTGTCATTGCCGGGGCAGGCGGAGCGGCGCATCTGCCGGGAATGGCGGCATCCATGACGTCGCTTCCAGTGTTTGGCGTTCCGGTTGAGAGCAAGGCGCTATCCGGCGAGGATTCACTCTTGTCCATTGTGCAGATGCCGGCCGGTATCCCCGTGGGAACGCTGGCGATTGGCAAAGCGGGCGCTGTGAATGCGGCGCTGCTCGCCGCAGCAGTTCTTGCCTTGCATGACGACGCCTTGGCGCTTCGCCTCGACGCATGGCGGCAGGCCCAGACGGACAGGGTTGCCTCGCACCCGCTGGATGACGCTTGATGGCACTGCCTTCAGGTTCCACAATTGGAATACTCGGCGGCGGCCAGCTTGGCCGGATGCTGGCCATGGCCGCGGCGAGGCTCGGGTACCGCACGATCATATTTGATCCAGATGCCAATGCTCCCGCAGCGCAGGTCGCCAATGATCATGTGGTCGCGGACTATGGCAACGTTGCCGCGCTGAAAGCGTTTGCCCGGCGATGCGATGTCGTGACTTATGAATTCGAGAATGTCCCGGTTGAAGCAGCACGGGCAATCAATGCCATTACAACAGTAAGCCCCGGGCCGCAGGCGCTTGAGGCGGCTCAGGACCGGCTTGTCGAGAAAACCTTTCTCAACAATGCGGGCATCAAGACTGCGCCTTTCCGGACGGTGGACAACGACAATGATCTGGCGCTGGCTTTGACGGAGTTCGGCGGCAACGGTGTCTTGAAGACCCGCCGGATGGGCTATGACGGCAAAGGCCAGCGGGTTTTCAGGGCCGGGCCTGCCTCGCAGACTGCCGGTGTCTATGAAATGTTCGGAAGTAAGCCGCTGATCCTTGAGGGCTTTGTGCCGTTTGAGCGGGAAATCTCGGTCATTGCAGCGCGCGGCATGGACGGCGAGGTTCAAGTCTTTGATCCTGCGAAGAATGTTCACAAAAGCGGCATTCTGCACACTTCGACCGTTCCTGCCTTGTGTTCAAGCCAGACGCGGCAGGAGGCGGTTGACGCTGCAACTGCAATTTTGAATGCGCTGTCTTATGTCGGTGTCATCGGCGTCGAATTCTTCCTGCTGGCTGATGGCACGTTGCTGGCCAACGAGATTGCCCCGCGTGTGCACAATTCCGGCCACTGGACTGAGGCGGCCTGCGCGGTTTCGCAGTTTGAGCAGCACATCCGCGCGATTGTCGGTCTGCCGCTTGGCGAGCCCTTCCGTCATTCAGACTGCGTGATGGAAAACCTGATTGGCGATGAAATCAGCCGCATTGAGGCGCTCTGCCGCGAGGATGGGGTTGTCGTTCATCATTACGGCAAGATGGAAGCGCGGCCTGGACGCAAGATGGGGCACTTTACGCGGCTGTCGGCCCGATCTGCCTGATTTTGTCGAATCCAAGCGTCCGTATGGTTGACAGCAACAAGTGTCCTCGTCTATGGACCCTCAACTTTTGCAGCGCGCTGAAAGGCGCGCTTTTCGTTGCCCGATCGGGCGAAAACAGAACGGTCACGATTATGAAGATCAAGAATTCGCTCAAAGCCCTGAAGGCACGCCATCGCGACAACCAGCTGGTTCGCCGCAAGGGCCGCATGTACATCATCAACAAGACTGCCCCGCGCTACAAAGCCCGTCAGGGCTGAAGCGGCGGCTGCGCTCACTGCGCGGCTTATCACGGCAAATTGAGATTGACCTTAGGCGCAGGACGACACATGTATCGTCGATGCGCCTTTTGTCGTTTTCAATTGCAATTTTATTCGCCCTCGGAGGCATTGCGCCGGGCAGGACATCTGTCGCCAATGCTGCGGATACCAGCAAGATAAGCGCCAAGCCTGAAAAGGCTGCGGCACTTGATCTGATGTTTGTCGAATTGCGGCACGCAAAGAATGAGGCACTGGCAGCCGATGTGGCCGAGCGCATCAAGAATGAGTGGAACCAGTCCGGCAGCGCTACCATTGATCTTTTGATGCAGTGGGCATCGGAAGCGATGGACAAGAAGGATTTTCCAACTGCGCTCGATTTTCTTGATCAGGCCATTGTTCTCAAACCCGATTTTGCAGAAGCTTGGAACCGCCGCGCAACGGCACATTTTCTTGCCGGCAATTATTCCAAGTCAATGTCAGACATTGAACGAACCTTGGCGCTGGAGCCCCGCCATTTTGGCGCTCTATCGGGCATGGGCATGATTTTCCTCGATCTGGGCAAGAAGGAACTGGCGCTCTCCGCCTTGCGCAAGGCGCTCGACGTTTACCCACAGCTTCGCGACATACAGAAGCAGGTCGGAGACCTTGAAGAGCAGCTTGCCGGGAGCCGGATCTGAACGTCGTGCTGGCAACGCTGTATTTCATGCTGGCGCTGCTGTTTGCGCTGGCAGGATGTACGCGTCTGCAAACTGCGCGCATTGAGAGGGCCAACCCGCCGATTGGCGAATTTACCGAAGTGAACGGTGCGCGATTGCATTACGTTCTGGTCAAGGCCGGGCCAAGCGCTGATCTGCCGCCAATCGTGTTCATTCACGGGGCCAGCGGCAATCTCAAGGATCCAATGGTTCCTTTCCTGCCCAAGCTGAGGGGGCGGGCCGAGATGCTGTTTCTGGACCGGCCCGGACATGGCTGGTCATCGGCCAGCCCCAAGGCAGACGATGTGATCGACCAGCAGGCAGACACGATTGCGGCGCTGATGGAAAGGCTGGGCATGAAGTCGGCGATCATTGTCGGTCATTCGTTTGGCGGCTCGGTTACCGCGAGTCTCGCGGTGCACCATCCTGAAAAGGTCAAAGGTATTGTGTTCCTGTCTCCGGCCACCCATCCTTGGCCGGGCTGCGATGTTGCGGCCTATTATGACTTGACCAACACGCCGGTGGTGGGTCCGATCTTTTCGGAGACTTTGGCTGCTCCGGCCGGGTCCATGCGCCTCAAGTCTGGCTCGCGCGGCGTGTTTGAGCCCAATGCCATGCCGGAGACCTATCTCGAGGATGCTTCAATTGGTCTTGTGTTAAGGCCCTATTCGTTCAGGGCCAATGCGCGGCAGGTCGGAAGTCTCTGCGGACACAACGCCATCCTTCAGCCGCGCTACAGCGAAATTGCGGTTCCGACAGTCATTATCACCGGCAATCAGGATTCCGTCGTTGCCGAGGAAATACACTCGAAGGGTCTTGAGCACGACATTGCCGGATCAGAACTGGTGTGGATCGACGGGCTTGGCCACAAGCCCGATTATCTTGCAACAGATCTTGCGGTTGAGGCGATTGAAAAGGTCGCAGGGATGAAGCGGGATCTGCAATCTTCGGCGCGAAAAGTCGAAGCCCGCCTCAAGGGCGGGCTTTGAAACAATTGCCCGTTATGCCGGGAGCGCCCAAGCGCCGTGGTGGCCATCGGAACCCACATAGGCGATGCGCAGGATATTGGTTGATCCGGGCGTTCCGAACGGGATGCCAGCGGTGATGATCAGCCGGTCGCCGGGCTTGGCGAAGCCTTCCGAGAAAGCAACGCGGCAGGCGCCGTCCACCATGTCATCAAGGCTTGTCGCATCCGGGGTCACGACGCAATGCAGGCCCCATACAAGTGCAAGGCGACGCGCCGTGCGCACATTTGGAGACAGGGCAATCAACGGAATTTGCGGCCGCTCTCTGGCGGCGCGCAGACCCGTTGTGCCAGAACCGGTATAGGTAACAATCGCTGAAAGTTTCAGCGTTTCGGCGATCTGCCGCGCAGCCGCAGAAATTGCGTCCGCAGCGGTCGAGTCCGGCTCGGCACGCTGGGCATGGATAATGTTGTCATAGTAGGGATCGCGCTCGACCTTCTGAGCGACACGCACCATGGTCGATACTGATTCAACCGGATACTGACCGGAGGCCGACTCGGCTGACAGCATGATTGCATCGGCACCCTCGAACACGGCGGTGGCAACATCGGAGACTTCCGCTCGGGTTGGCACTGGCGCTGTGATCATCGATTCCAGCATTTGCGTGGCGATCTCGACCGGCTTGCCGGCCTTGCGGGCGGCGCGGGTGATCTGCTTTTGAATGCCGGGAACGGCTTCCAATGGCATTTCCACGCCCAGATCGCCGCGCGCAACCATCAGCGCGTCCGACAATTCGATGATTTCCGCGAGCCGGATGACAGCCTGCGGCTTTTCAATTTTTGACATGATACCGACGCGGCCGCGGGCGATCTTGCGCACTTCAACCAAATCTTCAGGGCGCTGGACGAAAGACAGCGCGACCCAGTCGACATCTGCCGCAAACGCCGCGTCCAGATCGGCCCGGTCCTTTTCGGTGAGCGCACCGACCGGCAGCGTGGTGTCCGGCAGGCTGACGCCCTTCTTGTCTGAGATCGAGGTTCCGGCGATCACCTTGCAGCGAATCGATTTGCCGTCGCAGACTTCCGCCAATAGCTCCAGCTTGCCGTCGTCAATGAGAAGGCGATGGCCGGGTTCTACTGACTGAAGTATTTCGGGGTGAGGAAGGTTGACACGCTTGGTGTCGCCGGGCTCCGGATTGTCGTCGAGCGTGAAAACATCGCCTGGCGCCAGCGTTACCTTCGTGTCAGCAAATTTGCCGACGCGCAGTTTCGGGCCTTGAAGATCGGCAAGAATGCCGATTGGCCTGCCGACAGCCGCCTCAACTGCGCGGATGCGTTTGACGAGTTCACGAAGCAGTTCATGGCTTGAGTGGCTCATGTTGATGCGGAATACGTCGGCGCCAGCTTCGTATAGTCGGCGAATCATGCCCTCTTCGGAGGATGCAGGACCGAGCGTGGCGAGAATTTTTACCTTGCGGGTGCGTCTCATGGGTTTGTTGTTCCCGGCGCGGGAGGGGCGCCTGTTGCCGGATCATCAGTCATCTGGACCATCCAACTCGACTGTTCACCAGTGTCATATTCCTGAAAACCGGCGCGCTGAAAACCTCGTGCGAAGCAGTCATTCAGCCCGGCGATTTTGAATTCTTTCTCGGCCACGCACATGTTGACTTTACCTTCCCAGCGGCCGCCGCGTTCGGCATCCTCGGCGTAAAGGTAATAATAGCGCGATGAAAGCGGGCCTTCGATCAGTGTCTTGCAATTTGACGGGTCGATATGCCACCAGCCTTCCGTCGTCCAGCCGGTTTTGACACGGTAGCCGATGGCAACGCCAATCAGGCTCTGGGTTGCATTGCAGACACGGAAATCAGCAGATGCCGGGTGGATTGCGCCAAGAATGCCCATGACTGCTCCAGTCAAGACCGGCAATAGCGATCGGAGCTTGAGCCCCAAAACCCGCTCGGCCATGCAATGCCCTTCCGCACCCGTTTCCGTCACTTGTCGAAGCCCCTTTTGTTGGAGAACGGCACGGATGTCAACGCGTGATCTAATCGGTTTGAATGACAGCATTCATTATGAATTGCTGTGATTTGGGCACGCGCGATTGCGCATGTGTGCGCCGCGTGGGACAGAGGGGTTTCACCGTCGTGCAAGGCCTGCAGCATCAGATATGACTTCATTTGAACCCGTCGAGTTGATTGCCGGTGATCCATCCGGCGGCATGCTGATTGTCGCGGATCACGCGATGCGTCTTCTGCCGGATGAGTATGGCCGTTTGGGTCTGCCGGAGCAAGAATTTGAACGCCACATCGCCTATGATATCGGCGTGGAGGGCGTGGTCAGGCATTTGGCTCGGATGACCGGCGCGCCGGCGATCATGGCGCGGTATTCAAGGTTGCTGATTGATCCCAACAGGGGCGAAGATGATCCGACGCTGATCCGCCAAATTTATGATGGCGCGGTCATTCCGGGCAATTATCCGCTTTACGAGGCTGAGCGGCAAAGCCGGATACAACGGTATTTCAAGCCATTCCGTGATCAAGTCCTTGAAAGCGCAGCACTATGTGACGCCGCATGCGGCGGCTCCTGCATGATCATCTCGGTGCATTCATTCACACCAGTGATGGCCGGTCGGGCGCGGCCTTGGCATGTCGGGTTGCTGTGGGACAAGGACGACCGCGCTGCCCATGCCCTGCTGCCGCTTCTCGCCAAAGACCCCGCGCTGATCGTCGGCGACAATGAACCTTATGACGGGGCGTTGAAAGGCGACACAATGCATGAGGCGGGCACTGAGGCCGGTCGTGCGCATGTGTTGATTGAAATCCGGCAGGATCTGATCGCAAGCGCAGAGGGTCAATTGGCTTGGGCAAGGCGCCTTGCACCCATGCTTCTTGAAGTGAATTCAGACCGCGCGAATCATGTTCGAAAACAATACGGATCGCGAACGGATTGACGGCGGCTTGCCGGTCGGGCATCGAAGCGCACGAATTTTCCCCCGGCTGCGCGATTCTGTTGCGGCCCTTCCAGTTTGACGAGGACATCATGGCTGACGACATCACCGAGAGCTCACAGACCGTTGCCGCAGGCCAGCTTCGCGCCTTCATCGAGCGCATCGAGCGGCTTGAGGAAGACAAGAAGACGGTCGCCGAGGACATCAAGGAAGTGTATGCCGAGATGAAGGGCACAGGCTTTGACACCAAGGCCGTGCGGACGATTATCCGGCTTCGCAAGAAGGATCAGGCCGAGCGGCAAGAGGAAGAGTCGATCCTTGAATTGTACATGAACGCGCTTGGGATGGCATAGGCTGCATTTGCCGCTGGTCTCCTGACCAAACCGCGCCTATATGTATTGCGGGCGGTCTGCGCTTCCCGGCAGGAATAACTTATTCCCCGGGGCCATACTGATCCTTAGGGAGCTGTCCCTGTTTTGGCCCGTGGGCTGGAGCACACGGCGCCCACCTACTTTGTAGGCACCCGGGATCAACCTTTCCACCGGTTGTGTGGACCGCTCAAAAATTCGCCGCCGCGGCCAACTGATGCGGTTTTCTGCGCTTCCGGTGCTCATGGACCAAATGTCCATTCCGCTCCGGTTCTCGAAAGCCCACATCATTTGACTCGCCGCGCCAAATTTTCCGCCAACCTTGCAGATGACTGAGCGTCTTGTCCGATCCCAAATCCCTGAAAAAATTGTTACGGAATGAAGCCTTGGCGCGGCGTGATGCGTTGGCTTTGGATTACCGGATTGAGATGAGTCTCCGGATTGCGGAGAGTGGAGCGCAGGAATTGGATTTGGTTCCGGGCGAAGTCGTTTCCGGCTTCATGCCGATGCGCTCCGAAGTTGATGTGCGGCCTTTGATGGCTGCAATGGCGCAGAAGGGCGGGCGGATTTGTGTTCCTGCCATCCTTGACAAGACAACGATTGAATTTCGCGAGCTGGTGCGTGGCGCGCCGATGATCGACATGGGGTTCGGCACTGTCGGGCCGGGGCCGGAAGTGGCAGTGCTCGATCCGGTTTTGCTGCTCATGCCACTGGCGGCGTTTGACAGTGAGGGCAACCGCATCGGCTATGGCGCGGGCTATTATGACCGGGCGATTGCCCGCCTGAGAGAGAAGGGCATGACGCCCAGGCTGGTCGCAATTGCCTTTGACTGCCAAGAGGTCGAGTCTGTGCCAAATGAGGGGCATGACGTGGCTCTCGATGCTGTACTGACCGAAAGCGGGTTGCGCCGGTTCAAGCGTTTCGGATAAAGAGCCCCTTATGCGATTTCTATTTCTTGGTGACATGGTTGGCCGTTCGGGCCGCACAGCGGTCTGGAAGCGGCTTCCGGGTCTGGTTTCCGACTATCGGCTCGATTTCGTCGTGGTCAACGGCGAGAACGCGGCAGGCGGGTTTGGCATTACCGAAGAGATTTTCCTCGAGACGATCAACTCCGGCGCAGATGTCGTTACCACCGGCAATCATGTCTGGGATCAGCGCGAGGCGCTGGAGTTCGCAACGCGGCACGAGCGGTTTATCCGCCCGGCCAACTATCCTGCCGGGACCGCCGGCAAGGGATCGGGCCTGTTCATGGCCAAAAACGGCGCGCGGGTGCTGGTGGCCAACATCATGGGCCGCGTGTTCATGCATCCGGAACTTGATGATCCATTTACCTGCGGGCGCTCGATCCTTGAGGCCTGCCCGCTCGGGGAACAGGCAGACGCCGTGATCTTTGATTTCCATGCGGAGGCAACATCCGAGAAAATGTGCTTCGGCCATTATGTCGATGGCCGCGCCTCTCTTGTTGTCGGAACCCACACGCATCAGCCGACGGCTGACCACCAGATCCTGACGAATGGCACCGGCTACATTACCGACAGCGGCATGTGCGGTGATTATGACTCTTCGCTCGGCATGGACAAGGAAGAGCCGCTCAACCGGTTCCTGTCGAAGGTGCCGAAAGGCCGGTTTGAAGCCGCGCAAGGCGAAGCGACCCTCTGCGGCGTCGGTCTCGAAATTTCCGACCGCACAGGCCTGTGCGAACGCATCGCGCCGCTCAGATTGGGGCCGAGGTTGGAAGAAACCGTGCCAGGCTGGTGGCGGTAAGACCGGCCAGAGGATCGGCAAAATTGTTCTGGGGCCGGTTGAATTGATGTTTTAAGACAATGTCTTGCTGTTGAGGCCTGATCGGCCAGTCTGGACCTGTGAAAGCCCGGGTTGGAGTTTACCAATCGTTTGATGACGGATCCCGTTCAGAAAACAGCCACACAGGTTGAATCCCGCCCCCGCACCCCCATATGCCCGTGAACGCTTTACGGGGACCCCAAATGGAAATGTTTGCTTTTCTTTCCGATCCGACTGCCTATGTCGCGCTGATCACTTTGATCGTCATGGAAGTCGTGCTCGGCATCGACAATTTGATTTTCATTTCGATCCTCACCAACAAATTGCCGAAAGAGCAGCAGAAGCGGGCGCGTCGCATCGGCATTTCGGCGGCACTTTTGCTGCGGCTCGGGCTTTTGTCCACCATCGCTATCATCGTGACGCTGACCGAGCCGGTGTTCACAGTATTCAATCACGCCTTTTCATGGCGCGACATGATCCTGATTGCTGGCGGCCTGTTCCTTGTGTGGAAGGCAACCAAGGAAATCCATCACGCCACTGATCCGTCGCACCCGGAAGGCGATTTTGTCACTGAGACGGTGACCATGTCGATGGGAACGGCGATTTTCCAGATCCTTTTGCTTGACCTTGTGTTCTCGATTGACTCGATCATCACCGCAGTCGGCATGACCGATGAGATCGGCATCATGGTGATTGCGGTCGTGGTCGCCGTCGCCGTTATGATGCTCGCGGCGGAGCCCTTGTCGAAGTTCATCGAGGCCAATCCGACCATCGTGATGCTGGCGCTTGGGTTCCTTTTGATGATCGGCACGACGCTGATTGGCGAAGGGTTCGGCTTCCATATCGAAAAGGGTTACGTTTACGCAGCGATGGCGTTTTCGGCCTTCGTTGAGATACTCAACATGTTTTCCCGCAATCGTGCGGCCAAGAAGCGGGCGGCATTGAAACGGTAATCAGTTCGGTGGCGCTTGTTCCGTTGGCGCAAGGATGAAGGCGTTTGCCAGGATCAGCAGGATGAGTGCGAGCAGCGCAAACCCTGCGCCTGCATAGAACGTCAGCGCCGCGCCTTGCCTGTCCCACAGGTAACCAGCGAGCGGGCTGGCCGTGAGAAGCGCGAGACCGGTGACAAGATTGTAGAGGCCGAACGCCGTGCCGCGCAGCGCCCTCGGAGCGTGATCTGCGACAAGAGTGGACAGCGTGCCTTGGGTTAGACCCATGTGGAGGCCCCAGAGCACGATGCCGCCGGTGACGCCCGCCAGCGTTGTTGCGCTGGCAAGCACAATGTCGGCGAAGACCAGAACAATCATGCCGACAGAGAGCAAGCCTGTGCGCCCGAAGCGGTCGGACAACACGCCTGCCGGATATGAGGCAAGGGCATAGGTGATGTTCATGACAACCAGCACCATCGGTATCCACATCAGTGAGAGGCCGGATTGCTGGGCTTTGAGAATGAGGAAGGCTTCGGAAAAGCGTGCGAGGGTGAAGAGCGCCGCGATGGCCATGACGAGCCAGAAGCTGGAACCCATCGCCTTCATCGCTTGGCCGGACAAGGGCCAGACCTGCCCTTTGGCACGGGGCACATCGGCTGGTTCCTTGACCCCAAAGATCAGAACTGCAACGGCAACACAGGCTGGAATCACGGCGAGCCAGAAGACGAGTTTGAAATTATTCGCCGACTGCCACATCAGCGCAATGGCAATGACCGGGCCAAGAAATGCGCCCACCGTGTCGAGCGATTGGCGAAGACCGAATGCTGCGCCGCGCATTTCTTTAGGGGCAATATCGGCGACCAGCGCGTCGCGCGGCGCGCCGCGGATGCCTTTGCCGATGCGGTCAATAAAGCGGGCAGCAGTGATCCAGCCAATTGTTGATGCAAGGGGAAAGATCGGCTTGGTGAAGGCGGCAAGCGAATAGCCGATGACAGCGAGGAGCTTTCGCTTGCCGAACCAGTCGGAAATCACGCCGGAAAAGAGTTTGGTGATGGAAGCGGTGGCTTCGGCGATGCCTTCGATCAATCCGACCGACATCATCGAAGCGCCAAGAACTGTGGTGAGATAGACCGGCAGCAGCGCATGGATCATCTCGGACGAGATGTCCATGAACATCGACACAAAGCCAATGGCCCAGATGGCGCGGGGAAGGGCGGGGCGGGATGGGGACATGCTGATTTCCTGACGGGGCAACCCGTGATGCGCCTGTGTGTGTTCGAGTTCAAGCCAAATGCCGCCGACCCGCCCACATCGCGCGACGGTTCAATCTTGACGCCGCCTGATTTCACGCCACAATCGGCGGCAAAACCAGAAGAGGCGACGCCATGAGAGCCATGATCTTCAAACTCGCAGCCACTTTGATTTTTGCGGGAGCATCGCAAACAGTCTTTGCAGCCAATCAATCATTTGGCCCAAACGCCAATGGCGGCACAGAATTCATGATGCCATCCGGCAATGTCGCGTGCATTTATATCCCCGCAGGCGGCACGGATGTCTATGAGCCCGCAGATGGCGGGCCGGAACTGCAATGCGACCGGGTTGAGCCGACCTATCTGCGGTTCTTTCTCGGCAAATCCGGCAAGGCCAAGGTCAATGAAAACGTCGGCGACGCTTCCTGTTGCAGCGGGCCAGCTTTCCAATATGGAAACACCACGAAGCTGGGACCATTCGTCTGCAAATCTGCGACAACCGGGCTCACCTGCACACGCGACGGGCATGGGTTTCTGATATCACGCAAAAAGACCAAGGCGTGGTGAACGGCTTGCAGGCGCGGTTTTTGGTCAGCTTGGTCGTAGGTCTGCGGCTTTGCCTCGGCAGCGCCTCGGCGCTGACGCTCAGCTTTCCTTCCAGCCAAGACGGCGTTGTGCAATTCGTCACGCCATCGGGCAACATTGGCTGCACCTATGTTCCGTTTGATGGAGCGGGCGGCATAGACACGGGCGTCAACGGGCCGGAATTGCATTGCTACCGCTTGTCCGGAAAGTTTGACGCGGTCAGCCTTGGACCAGTCAAGAAGGCGCTGAAACTGTTGGTCGAGGGCAGGCTCGCCTGCTGCAAGACGCGCAACGTGCTCGCGTTCGGCAACACCTGGAAGACCGGCGGCTACGCTTGCACCTCTGATCGGACCGGCCTAGCGTGTCGGCGCGGCAAGCATGGGTTTGCGATATCGGCGAGTTCGATCACGCGCTACTGAACGATCTTCGCCATGGCTGGACGCAATCGGGCAATTTGCCTATAAGCCGCCATCATCGCAAAGAAGACCTTTCAGGAGCAGCCATGGCTGGCCATTCACAATTCAAGAACATCATGCACCGCAAGGGCCGCCAGGACGCGGTGCGCTCGAAAATGTTTTCCAAGCTTGGCCGCGAACTGACCGTGGCGGCCAAGATGGGCGCACCGGACCCGGACATGAACCCGCGCCTTCGCTTGGCCATTCAGGCAGCGAAAGCCGTGTCGATGCCAAAGGACAATATTGCCCGCGCCATCAACAAGGCTGTCGGCGGCGACACCGAGAATTACGATGAAGTGCGCTATGAGGGCTACGGTCCGGGCGGTGTCGCCCTCATCGTTGAGGCGCTGACCGACAATCGCAACCGCACAGCGTCAAACGTCCGCGCCGCCTTTACCAAGGCTGGCGGGGCACTGGGCGAAACGGGTTCCGTGGCGTTCATGTGGGATCGAGTCGGCGAGATTTACTATCCGGCATCCGCAGGCTCTGCTGACAAGGTCATGGACGCAGCCATCGAGGCGGGCGCAGACGATGTGTCCTCCGACGAGGAGGGCCACACGATCCTTTGCGCATTCGAGAATTTGAACGAGGTTTCCAAGGCGCTTGAAACGTCACTCGGCGAGGCGGAAAGCGCCAAGATCATCTGGAAGCCGCAGAACAACATTCCGGTTGATGAAGACCGCGCACAATCGCTGATGAGACTGGTCGGCAATCTTGAGGACGACGACGACGTGCAGAGCGTCTACGCCAATTTCGAGGTGGACGATGAGACGATGGCGCGGCTTTCGGCTGCATAGTCCGGTATGGCCAAGGCAGAAATCCGCAATTTGAAGTCCACCATCCTGTCAAATGAGTGGGCGACGCTGACGCGGCATGAGTTTGAGCTGAAGCGCCGCGACGGAGTTTGGGAACGCCAGATCCGCCAGAGTTATGACCGCGGTCACGCGGCGGTGATCCTGCCGTTTGATCCGGTGCGCAAGACGGTGCTTCTGGTCAAGCAGTTCCGTCTGCCGGTGCATCTTGAAGGCGACGACAGCCTGCTGATTGAAGCCTGTGCCGGTTTGCTGGAGGGCGATGATCCGGAGACCTGCATCCGCAAGGAAGCCGAAGAGGAACTCGGCTATCGGCTGGGCGCGGTGCGGAAGGTCTATGACATTTACATGAGCCCCGGCTCGGTGACCGAGCGGCTGTCGTTCTTCACGGCGGCATATTCGCCTTCTGACCGAATCTCAGATGGCGGCGGCAATGCCCATGAGGGCGAAGATATTGAGGTCATCGAGATGCTGTTGACCGAGGCTTTGGCAATGGTGCGCAATGGCGGGATTGTGGATGCCAAGACCGTGATGCTGATCCAGCAGGCGGTGATTGAGGGGCTTGTTTGACGCTTCTCGTACGACTGCAATAAAAAACCCCGGACCTTGCGGACCGGGGTTCCTTATTCAGCAATGCTGAAAAATCAAACGCTGAGACCAGCAAACTTGTTCTTGAACTTCGATACGCGACCGCCGCGGTCGAGAAGGTGCTGGTTGCCGCCGGTCCAGGCCGGGTGTGTCGACGGGTCGATATCGAGGTTCATTGTGTCACCCTCTTTGCCCCACGTGGAGCGGGTGAAATATTCGGTGCCATCGGTCATGACGACCTTGATGGTGTGGTAGTCGGGATGAATCTTCGCCTTCATGGCATGGTTCCTGTCGTTTCGACGTTTGTAGGAG
Source organism: Phyllobacteriaceae bacterium (assembly GCA_031423755.1). Taxonomy (GTDB): domain Bacteria; phylum Pseudomonadota; class Alphaproteobacteria; order Rhizobiales; family Rhizobiaceae; genus JANMEX01. The sequence continues at coordinate 13,747 of JANPGC010000030.1, forward strand.
GCCGCGGGGGCCTTTAACGTCACAAATTGGCTTGAACATTTGACGCCGGAAGGTATTTCACAACGCGGCTTCAAAAAGGGTCGGCGAGCCTATACATCAGCGACCAATCGATAACAAGTGCGGACTGGCGAGAATCCAGACGGCGCAATCTCCGGAGTCCGCATGGCCGAACTTTCACCGTCTGAAGCTGCGGATATCGAAAAGAAGCGGCGTTCCCTCAAGCCGCTGTCCAAGCTGCTGCCTTATCTTGGCCGCTACAAGGGGCAGGTTGCCGCTGCCATATTTTTCCTCACGCTCGCGGCGTGCACGACACTGGTGCTGCCGACGGCGGTGCGGCGGATGATCGACAAGGGGTTCTCGGCTTCGGACAGTGCGTTCATCAACAGCTATTTCGCCATGCTGGTTGTGATCGCGGCTGTCTTGGCGCTGGCCTCGGCGGCGCGCTATTACTTTGTCATCAATCTGGGCGAGCGGATTGTTGCCGACATCCGCCGCGATGTGTTTGCGCATGTGACGACGCTGTCGCCGGCGTTTTTCGACCGGTCGCAATCGGGCGAGATTGTCTCGCGGTTGTCGGCGGACACGACACAGATCAAGTCTGCTGTTGGGGCTTCCGCCTCGATGGCGCTGCGCAACGCCATTTTGGGCGTTGGCGCATTGGGCATGATGGTGGTGACCAGCCCGAAGCTTGCCAGCCTCGTGATTGGCGCGATTCCGCTGGTGGTGCTGCCGATCGTGGCGTTCGGGCGCAACGTTCGCAAGCGCTCGCGCGCGGCGCAGGACATGCTGGCCGGGGCGACTGCCTATGCATCCGAGTCGATTGGCGCGGTGCGGACTTTGCAGGCCTTCACCAATGAAAGTCTGGTGACAAATCGTTTCGCGACGGCCGTGGACTTTGCTTTTGATGCGGCCAAGGCCTCGACCAAGGCGCGGGCGTTTTTGACCTTCTTTGCGATTTTCATGATCTTCGGCAGCGTCGTGGCTGTGCTGTGGTTTGGCGCGCAGAGCGTGATGGCCGGGACGATGACGGCGGGAACGCTCGGGCAGTTCCTCTTGTATTCGGTGTTTGCCGCAGGGGCTCTCGCGGCGCTGTCGGAAGTGTGGGGCGAACTCAGCCAAGCCTCGGGCGCGACCGAGCGGCTGGTGGAGATTTTGAACGAGGTGCCGGATGTTTCCATGCCCGCCAATCCGGTGGCTTTGCCCGTTCCAGCCAAGGGGACGGTGCGGTTTGAGGATGTTGATTTTGCCTATCCGGGACGACTGGACACGGCAGTGGCGAAGGGGCTCTCCTTCTCGGTGAAAGCGGGCGAGACGGTGGCGATTGTTGGTCCATCCGGCGCGGGCAAGAGCACGGTGTTTTCGTTGTTGACGCGGTTTTATGATCCGCAGGCCGGGCGCGTTCTGGTCGATGATGTTGATGTCAAGACTGCTGATCCGGTGGCTGTACGCCAGCGCATTGCCGTGGTGCCGCAGGACGTGACCATTTTTGCCGCAAGCGCGGCGGACAACATCGGCTTTGGCAAGCCGGGCTCGAGCGATGCGGTGATCAGGGACGCGGCCAAGGCAGCTTCGGCGGATGTGTTTATCGAAGCATTGCAGAATGGCTATGCGACCGAACTTGGCGAGCGTGGCATCACGCTTTCCGGCGGCCAGCGGCAGCGGATCGCGATTGCCCGCGCCGTGCTGAAGGATGCGCCGATCCTGCTTCTGGACGAGGCGACTTCGGCGCTCGACGCGGAGAGCGAAACGGCGGTGCAGGCGGCGCTGGAGCGGCTCATGAAGGGGCGCACGACGCTGATCATCGCGCACCGGCTGGCGACCATTCTCAAGGCCGACCGCATTCTTGTGATGGACAAGGGGCGGATTGTCGAAGAGGGCACGCACAAGTCGCTGGTGCGCACGGGCGGCGTCTACGCGCGCCTCGCCAAGCTTCAGTTTGATGCTGGCGTGACGGCGATGGAGACGGCGGCGGAGTAAAGCGACGTGCATCTCAAACCCCCGCCAGTTTCAGCACAGCATCGTCGAACGCCGGCCAGCCCATCCGTTTGCGCAGGGCTTTGAGCGCTGCCCTGTAGGCATCCGCATCGGCGTAGTGGACATGCCGGTGGGAGGCGATGAGCTTGATGCCGCCGGAAATGTCCGGGTGTTCGGACTGGACGATCTGGCGCAGGAGGCGGTACTTTTCCGGTGAAGAGGATTCCATGCTCATGGCGCGCGCGATGATGTCGGCCATTTCGTCAAACTGCTTGTAGGCGCCGCCGTTGACCTCGAGAAATCCGGCGACAAACAGGGCGGGGTCTTTGGGCGACAGCATGTTCAAAAAGAGTTCCGGCCGTTCGCCTGTCCAGTCAAACGCTGACCGCTCGACGAACGGGATCGGCCATGAATAGCCGGTGGCGCAGATGACGACGTCAATCTTTTCGCGGCTGCCGTCCTTGAACAGCACATCATTGCCGTCGAGATGCTGCACATCCGGCTTCACGTGGATATCGCCGTGGCGCAGATGATGCAGGATCTGGTCGTTCAGAATCGGGTGGGATTCGAGCAGCCTGTGATCAGGTTTTGGCAGGCCAAGCCGGGTGATGTCGCCGGTCAATAGCCGGAGCAGAATGCCGAATACGCGCTGGGTCAGCCATAGCGGCAAGTGCGGGCCCTCGGCGGCAAACACGTCGGCCGGTTTGCCGAATATATGCTTGGGGATGAAGTGATAGCCGCGCCGCAGCGAGATGAATGTACGCTCTGCGGTGCGCGCCACATCGCAGGCGATGTCACAGCCGGAATTTCCCGCCCCGATTATCAGCACGGACTTGCCCTTCAGATCGTCGGCGCGCTTGTAGTCAACCGAGTGGATCAACTTGCCTGCATAGTCGCCGGGAATGTCCGGCAGGTTCGGCTTCCAGTTTGTGCCGATGGCGGCGACGAGATGTGAGAACTCTTCGCTGGTTCCGTTGCCGAATTGCAGCGTCCAGCCATCGGTTTCGCGCTTCGCCTTTTCAACAGGTGTGTTGAAGCGAATGTCCGGCATCAGTCCTGCGTCCCGGGCGAAGGCGCGGATGTAGGCGAGGAGCTGGCGGTTCGACGGGTAGTCCGGATAGTCGTCCGGCATCGGGTAACCGGCAAAATGCGACATGGTTTTGGACGAGATGAAATGGGCGCTTTCATACATCGGCGTGCCGGGATTGGTGATGTCCCAAATGCCGCCGACATCACGGTGCCGCTCGAAAACGCTGAATGAAATGCCTTGGCGCTTCAAGGCGCGGGCGGTGGAAAGGCCTGCCGGTCCTGCGCCGACGATGGCGACATTGATGTTGGAATTGCCGCTCATCCTGCCGCCCTTCCGGCCTTCATGCCGCTGAAGATGCATCCGCCCAAAAACGTTCCCTCAAGCGCATTATAACCGTGATAGCCGCCGCCGCCAAACCCTGCGGCTTCGCCGACCGCATAGAGGCCGGGGACGGGATTGGCGTTGGCGTCGAGGACGCGGGCGTCAAGATCGGTGTGGATGCCGCCCAGCGATTTGCGGGTGAGGATGTTGAGGCGGACCGCTATCAGCGGGCCATTCTTGGGGTCCAGTATCTCGTGCGGTTTTGCGGTGCGGATGAGCCTGTCGCCGAGATAGTTGCGCGCGCCTCGGATGGCGGTGACCTGGGCATCCTTGGAAAAGGGGTTGAGAATTTCGCGGTCGCGGGCTTCAATTTGGGTTCGGATGGAACCGAGGTCAAGGAGATTTGAGCCGGCGAGCTGATTCATGGCCGGGACCAGTTCTTCGAGACTGTTACGGACAATGAAATCCTCGCCTTGGCTCTTGAACGCCTCGACCGGCGCAGGCGCGCCTTTGCCGAGGAGGCGGCTTTTGAGGAGGAGTTTCCAGTCCTTGCCTGTGATGTCCGGGTTTTGCTCGGAACCGGAGAGCGCGAATTCCTTTTCGATGATTTTCTGCGTCAGGATGAACCAGGACCAGTCATGGCCGGTGGAAAGGATGCGCTTCAAGGTGGCGAGGGAATCGAAGCCGGGAAAGCAGGGCGCTTCCATGCGCGTGCCGTTGGCATCAAGCCAGATCGACGAAGGACCGGGCAGGATGCGGATGCCGTGGTTGGGCCAGATCGGATTCCAATTCTTCAGCCCTTCGGTATAGTGCCACATGCGGTCGCCGTTGATGACGGCGCCGCCCGCGCTTTTAGTGGTTTCGATCATTGCGCCGTCAACATGGTGCGGCACGCCCGCAACCATTGTCTTGGGTGGTGGCCCGAGGCGGTCTGTTGGCCAGGCCTTGCGGACCTTGTCATGATCTCCGCCGATGCCGCCGGAGGCGACGATGACAGCGTTGGCCGTGAGGCGGAAACTGCCGGTAATCGAGCGTCCGGATTGCGCGCCGCGCACTACGGTTGTTGGTTCGAGGATGTCGCCGGAGACGCCGGTGACCGCGCCGTTGGTCTTGTCGATTGCGGTGACGCGGTGGCGAAAAGTCAGGGTGATGCGGCCTGCGTCCGCATGGGCTTTGACGCGACGGAGGAAGGGTTCGAGCACGCCCGGGCCGGTGCCCCAGGTCAAATGAAAGCGCGGCACGGAATTTCCATGGCCGTCTGCAAGGCTGCCGCCGCGCTCGGCCCAGCCGACGACCGGAAACCATCGCATGCCCATGCCATGCAGCCACGACCGCATCGGGCCTGACGCGAAATCGAGGTAGGCGTCGGCCCAGAGCCGCGGGAAATCGTCTTCGGGGCGGTCAAATTGGGCGGAGCCGAGCCAGTCCTGACGGGCAAGTGAATGGCTGTCGCGGATGCGCATGCGGCGCTGCTCGGGCGTATCGACCATGAACAGTCCGCCGAGCGACCAGAAGGCCTGACCGCCGAGGTTTTGCTCGCCTTCCTGATCAAGGACAATGACGCGCTTGCCCCGGTCCGCGGCTTCCGCTGCTGCGACCAGACCGGCAAGGCCGGCACCGACGATGATGATGTCACAGTCCATTGCGGCTCCTTTGACGGGAGGACGGTAGCGGAGTGATGGTCTGTGTCAACTCGGGGGGTGTCTATCAGACATACTACCACAAATCCAATACACAGGGTCGTCGGGACGGGTGTTCAGCCCGGGGACATGGCTGAACAACGGGCCCGACGATGACGAAAGCGCGCGGATGTTTTGCAAGAGACAGACCGGGGACAGTTCTCTCTGAGAGCTAATTGTCCCCAAGTGTCCAATTGGCCTCACCCCGTATCCGGCCCGTTCACCGCATAAATCGCCAAACCGTGGCACTCTTTCAGAACCTCATCCACGGCGTGGATCGACCTTTTCCGCCAGCCGGGCGGCAGGCCCGGGCGGAAGGGGGTGACGCGGGTCGGGCGTCTGGCCTTGAGCAGAAGATCGCGGCGAGCGCGCCAGCGGGCGAGGCGGCGGGCTTGGCGGGGGAGGTCGTTTAGGGCATGGCGAAGGGCGCGAAGGCGGCTGAAGAGGAGCGAGGCGTTGACGGGTTCGTCGGGCTGCGACATCGACGGGAGAAAGTATGCTGGGTCGTAGGAACTGGAAAAATTGACGCACGGATTGGCGTTTTGGTCGAAGTCTTCGAAGTCAAAATGCTTGAGCGAATCGAGGAGGGCGAAGGCTGGGATGCGCGCGGAGTTGGCGGCTGGGAACGCGGGCAGGTTTGGCGGCAGCGGGCGCGAGGTGCGTGGTTTCAGAATGAGCCCCCGTGCGGCAATGACGATGAGGCGGCGGACTGCGGATTCTGCCGGGCGCAGCACCAGCATGATGGCGGCGTAGACTTGGCGGGGGAGGGTGAATGCCCCTCTCCGGTCCGCTTCGCGGCCCCCCTCTCCCCGGAGGGGCGAGGTTAAAGTCGCGGTGGCCGCGCTCACCAAAGCAAACAGCGCCGCAATGATCGGGACGAGGGCTTTCCGGTTGCGGTCTATGGCGAGGGGCCAGTCCATGGGTTTCCTATGGTTCATCAAACTGGCGGCATTGTAGTGCTGGTGAAATGGGTGGGGATAGATTTTTTGCCTGCAGGCCGGGGATTGGTGAAAATTGACTCTCACCGAAGCCTTTCCGCCAGGCGCCCCCTCTTACCGCTGCGCGGATTTCTCCCCGCGAGGGCAGGGCAATCCCATATGGCCGTCCATAAAAATATCCAACGTGGGCCGTCCATACATGACGGAGCTGTGCGGGAATTCACCCAAAATCCCATATGCGATTGCCCTGCCCGCGAGGGGTGAATGGAGTGCTGTCCATTGGACTCTGCTTCGCGGTCGAGGAGAAAGGCCGCCCCTGCCTTCAGTTCCCGTAGCGTTCTTCCAGATGCGCGATGAAGTGTTTTGCGTTGAGCGGTTCGCCCGTTGCGGCGGTCATTATTTCGGGGGTGGACTTGGTGGAGGCGACTGACCAGATGTTGCCCTGCCGCCATGTGTTGACGGTGTCGAAATTGCCAGCGGCGATTTGTGTGTTCACATCCGGATGCGCCTTGATGATGGTGGCCCATTGCTGCGCGGCCATCATGGCGCCGAGCGTGTAGGACGGGAAATAGCCGAAGGCGCCGGCGGGCCAATGGACGTCCTGCATAGGGCCGTCTTTCGGGTTGTCGATGGTCGAAAGGCCGAGATACTCCTGCATCTTCGCGTCCCAGGCTCCCGGAAGATCGGCGACGTGGATGCGGCCTGCAAGCATGTCCTGCTCCAGCTCGAAACGCAGGATCACGTGCAACGGATACGTGACCTCGTCGGCATCGACGCGGATGAGACCGCGGCCGACATTGTGGACATGCGGCAACAGGTCTTCGAGCGCCCAGCTTTCACCGAGCAACGAGTCCACATGCGGCAAGGCATATTGCCAGAACGCCGGATTGCGGCCGATCTGCTTCTCGACGAACAGGCTTTGGCTTTCATGGACGGCCATGCCACGCGCTTTGCCCGAGGGGAAATGCGACCAGTCCTTGGGCAGGTTCTGCTCGTAAAGGCCGTGACCTGTTTCGTGCAGGATGCCCATCAGCGCCGACAAAAAGTCATCGGTGCGATAGCGCGTGGTGAGGCGCACGTCTGTCGGCACGCCGCCGCAGAACGGGTGGTGCGACACGGAGAGGCTGCCGTGTGTCATATCGAAGCCGACCGCCTGCATCATGGCGATGCCGAGCGCGCGCTGCCTGTCGATCGGATAATTGCCGGAGAGAGGTCTGACCGGGCGTTTGGCATTGCGCTCGTCCTGCAGGGCGATTGCCTTGGGGGCGAAGTCTTTCAGGAACGCCTTGAGGTCAGTGAACACGGGCGTGACATCGGCCGCGCGGTTGCCGGGGTCGTATTGCTCCATCAAGGCGTCGTACGGATCGAGTTTGAGCACATCGGCGCGCATGGCGGCCTCTTCGCGCACCAGCTCGACCACGCCTTCGAGCGCGGGGGCGAAGCCTGTCCAGTCGCCCTTGGGTCGCAGATCGCGCCATAGCTGTTCGGAGCGCATGCGTGTCAGCGTCTGGCGCTCAACGAAGTCTGTGGGCAGACATGTGGCGTTGATGTAAGTGCGCTCAAGTTCGCGCAGGGCCGCGGTCTGATTGGCATCAAGACTTTCAGATTTGGCTGCCTCGATCCAGTCGCGCACATGCGGGTCCGTCGCCTGCCGGTGATACATGCCGGTCAGCGCCGCCATTGCTTCAGCCCGCTTCTCGCCGCCGCCGGGGGCCATGTTGGTGGCCTCGTCCGCACCGAGAATGGACAGCGCGTGTTCGAGCGCTTCGAGCGAGTGGCAGTGGGAATCCAATTTTTCAAATGACATGTTTTGCTCCGGATGACGTGGGCGCAGCGATAGGTTATCGTTGCGCCAAGCGCAAGAAAGCTGCGGAGGGACTGACCATGATCGGCATGATTTTGACCGGGCTTGTCGCCCTGATCCATCTTTATATCGTTTATCTGGAGATGGTGCTTTGGGACCAGCCGCAGGGGCGCAAGGCGTTTGGCACGACGGCAGAGTTTGCTTCGGCCTCCAAGGTGCTGGCGGCCAACCAGGGGCTTTACAACGGGTTTTTGGGCGTCGGGCTGCTGTTGGGATTGTGGCTCGGAATTGGTGCTGGCGGGCGGACGCTGGTGATTTATCTGCTGGCTTGCGTTGCAGTGGCCGGACTTTACGGGGCGATGAGTGTGGGGCGGAAGATATTGTTTATCCAGACTATGCCAGCGGTGTTGGCGCTGGCGGCTGTGATGCTCAGCTATTGAGCCCTATCCGCCGGGGCGCGTCCTTTTGAGAGCCACCCGCCCTCAGCAAACAATCGCGTAAAGAAAATGCGCCGTGTCATCCGGGCGCATGACAGTCAGCCTGTCATATCCGGCCTATTTTGCCTGCACAGACACAAATGGAGGCAGAAATGGACCATGTATCGTTGACCTCAGCTCATCGGCTTACACGCGCAAGGGCAAGAATGAACGCCAAGCAGGAACAGGCATATTATGAGCAGGCCGCCGCGCGCCAAGCGCTGCTGGAGGGGCTGTTCAACGCCGTGAGTGACATGCGGCAATCGACATCAGCACACTTTGCTTCACTCGTTGCAGCGGGCAAGTCCTTTGGCCATGGCCTGACGGCACGCAAAGCGTTACACTGATCACTTGCTCCAGACGTGAGTGACTGTGATGGGCACAGACGAAGAAAAGGCTGCGGTCCTTGCGGTTCTCGAAGCCGAGACCGCAGCCTATCTGCGAAGGGACATGGATGAATTGGCCGAGTTTTGGGTCAAGTCGCCACAGGTTCGCCGCATGTTTTCTTACGCGCACCTCGGAACAACAGTCTACCAAGGCTGGAATGCGATCAGCGCCCAGATGAGAATCGTGATTGCGCAGTATGGGAATTCATACGACCAGAGCCGCGTGCGCCGGGAAGGCATGAACATCGTTGTCATTGGCGACATGGCATGGGCAAGCTATGACCAGATCGCTGACAAGGCCGAAGACGATTTTGAGATGGCCGGCACCATGCATGAGCTGAAGATCTTCCACCGAGTGGACGGCCAGTGGAAGATTGCCTGCGTTGTCGCCATGCAGCGCGCGATCGATCATGAAACATGCCCGCTCATTGAAGTGGGACCGGACAAGACAGTGCTGTGGATGAATGTCCAAGCCCATGAACAAATCGCCGCCTTCCCGGAGCTGCTGGTGAGCGGCGGCAAGTTGCGTGCCCGGAACCGGAAGCATGAATCTGACCTTCAAAACGCTGTCGACTGGGCAAGCCGTCAATGGAAAAACAACTTGCCGCCTTCGCCGCCGAGCCGCCCGGCGCGCGCTGTAATCCTCGGCGAAAACGGCGATGCCGCCCCCCTCTTCTGCTGGGTCTTGTTCGAAGACGGAAAGATTTTGGTGTCTTTTAACGACGAGCAACTGCTCAAACGGCGCATCGCGGTCGCGCAAGGCATTTACGGCCTTTCAGCAGCGCAGGCCCAGCTGGCCATTCTGGTTGCCGCAGGACTCGACCTTGCCGCCGCTGCCGAAAATCTGGGCGTAACGGTCAACACTGTCCGCACGCATTTGCAGCGCATGTTCGACCGGACTGGAGCGCACAGCCAGTCGGCACTGGTGGGGCTATTGCTCAGCGCGGAGGCGCCGACTGCGAGATGAATTGGATTTTGCCATGAATGCTAACGATGACAAGGAAGCCGTGCTTGAAGTCCTCAATGCCGAAAGCGCCGCCTTCATGCGTCGGGACCTTGACGCGTGGGCGGAGTATTGGGTCCACTCACCCCAGTCGCGGTTCTTGATGTCGCACGCCCTTCATGGAAGCCGGGTTTTGGAGGGTTGGGACGCTATCAATGCCTACTTCCAGCTTGGACTGCGCGAGATCGCTGAAACTTATGACGAAACCCGCGTCCACTTGGAACGAATGAGCGTCGTCATTAATGGCGACACAGCCTGGGCAACCTATGACCAAGTGGGTGACGGTGCCGGTGATAATTTCTACCTTGTCGGCACCTATCATCAACTTCAGATATTTCACCGCATCGCTGGAGTATGGAAGATTGCCTGCGTCGTCGTCATGCAGCGCGCCACGGATAATGAAGTCTGCCCCTTGATAGAAGTCACCAGAGACAAGAGCGTGCGATGGATGAATGGCGCGGCCCATGAGCAGATCATCAATCATCCCGCTCTAATCATCACCGGCGGTCGGTTGCGTGCCAGAAACCGGGGACACGAAACAAGTCTTCAGCAAGCCGTCGAGTGGGCAAGCCAAATCTCACAGCGCGCAGTTCCGGCCACGCCTGCCAGCCGGCTGGCGCGCGCTGTGGTTCTCGGAGAGAACGACGATGACGCACCCGCCTTCTGCTGGGTCCTGGTTGAGGACGGCAAGATTTTTGTGTCCTTTAATGACGAGCAGTTGCTGACGCGGCGCATTGCCGTTGCCCAAGGCATTTACGGGCTTTCGGCAGCGCAAGCGCAACTGGCCACGCTCGCGGCCCAGGGCGTTGATCTCGCCACTGCGGCCGTAAAGATGGGAGTCTCCATCAATACCGTGCGGACCCACCTGCAGCGCATGTTTGACAGGACCGGCACCCACAGCCAATCCGCTCTGGTCGGACTTCTGCTTAGCGCCGAGGTGCCGACAGCGAGATGAATGGGGATGTTGCCATGAACTCAGACGACGACGAGGCCGCAGTCCTCGCTGTTCTCGAGGCTGAGACTGATGCCTGGATGCGGCGGGACATGGATGCCTTGGCAGAATATTGGGTTCACTCGCCAAAGTCTCGGCTGATGGTTTCGCAGCCCCTTCGCGGCAGCCGGGTGCTGGAGGGCTGGGATGCCATCCATGCGTTCCTGCGCCGGGGCGCCAGCCAGTTGTCCGAAGCTGATGACGAAACACATGTCCATCGGGAGCGCATGAGTGTTGTGGTCAATGGTGATACCGCATGGGCCACTTATGACCAGGTCGGCGACGGGACTGGTGACAATTACAAAATGGCCGGCACGTTTCATGAGCTCAAGATCTTTCAACGTATCGCCGGAAATTGGAAGATTTCCTGCATCGTTGTGATGCAGCGCGCCACGGACCATGAAATCTGCCCGCTTATCGAAGTCGGTCCGGACAAAAGCGTATTGTGGATGAATGAGGTTGCCCACGAGCAGATCGCCGGCCATCCTGCTTTGATAATCACCGGAGGGCGGTTGCGGGCCAGGAACCGAGGCCGCGAATCCAGCCTTCAGGATGCAGTCGATTGGGCAAGCCAACTGGCCCAGCGTGCCGTGCCGGCCTCTCCGCCCAGCCGCCTCGCGCGCGCGGTGGTTCTCGGCGAAAGCGAGGCTGCTGCGCCAGTCTTTTGCTGGGTTTTGGTTGAGGACGGCAAGATTCTGGTGTCCTTCAATGACGAGCAGCTGCTGAGGCGGCGGATTGCAGTCGCACAAGGGGTTTACGGGCTTTCAGCGGCGCAGGCCCAACTGGCTACGCTGGTGGCCCAGGGCAATGACCTTTCTGTTGCTGCCGACAGGCTGGGCGTGAGCATCAACACTGTGCGCACGCACATGCAGCGCATGTTTGACCGAACGGGGGTTCATAGCCAGTCCGCACTGGTCGGACTTCTTCTCAGCACTGAGGCGCCGACGGCAAGGTAGTCCGCGCTTGAACAGGCAAGTTGCGCGAGGCAGCGCTCTCACTTCTCCGTCAGCTTCAGCTCAATCCGGCGGTTCTTGGACATCACCTCTGCAGTGTCGCCTGCCTCTAGCGGCTGGAATTCGCCGAAGCCTGCGGCGACGAGGCGGCTTGGGGGGACGCCGTTTTCTATCAGGAGTTTGACGACCGAGGTTGAGCGGGCGGACGAAAGCTCCCAATTGTCCTTGTAGCGGCCGTTGCCGGACAGGGGAACGGCGTCGGTGTGGCCATCGACACGCAGGACCCAGTCTATCTCCGGAGGGATTTCCTTGGCGAGTTCGACGATGGCGCCGGCAAGCTTCTTCATTTCCTCGCGGCCCGCGTCATTGATGACTTCCGAGCCCGACGGGAACAGCACTTCAGCCTGGAAGACGAAACGGTCGCCGACGATGCGGATGTTTTCGCGGTCCGACAGAATTTCGCGCAGGCGGCCGAAGAAATCCGAGCGGTAGCGGTTCAACTCCTGCACCCGCTGGGCAAGTGCTACATTGAGGCGCTTGCCGAGGTCTGCGATCTTGGTGTTGGACTGGCGGTCGCGGTTTTCCGACGCGTCGAGCGCGTCTTCAAGCGCGCCGATCTGGGCGCGCAGCGCCGCGATCTGCTGGTTGAGGAGCTCGACCTGATTGAGCGCGCGCTGGCTGATCTGCTTTTCGCTGTCGAGCGTCTTTTCCGCGTCCGAAAGTTTGGCGAGCGCTGCCGCGCCGGCCCCGGCACCCTGGTTCAGCAGCGACTGAAGGCGTGTTTTTTCGTCTTCAGCTGCGTCAAGCGAGGCTTGCAGATTGGCGAGTGAACTTTCGAGATCCTGCTTGCCGCCCTGTTCCAATGCCAAGAGATTGGTGAGTTCGCTGATCTGCGAATTCAGCCGGTCGAGCACGTCGTCCTTGCCGGACAATTCGTTGGACAACAGATATTGCGCCAGCACAAACACCGACAGCAGGAACATGATCGACAGGAGCAGCGTTGACAGGGCATCGACGAAGCCCGGCCAATAATCCACTTGCCGCGTCTGGCGGTTGCGCGCGAGAGCCATCGCGTCAGGCCTTCTTGTCGGGCAGGGCGCGGGCGAGCTTCTCGAGCGTGGCGCGCATGGCTTTCTGATCTGCGGCCTGTGCCTCCACCCAGTCGCGCATCAGTTGCTGTTCACTGCGCATGTTCTTGACCAGACCCTGTATTCCTTCGGCGAGATTGGCCATCGCGGCGACGGTCTTCTGGTTGCCGCTGCCAGTCGTGTCGGTCACCAGTTTCAGCCGGTCGGCCAGCAGGCGCATCTCGTCATTTTTCGTGGCCTGAACGGATGGGGCGGCAACCGGCGCGCCGCCATGGTCCGGATCGGTCACCGAGGACAGCCAGTTTTCGAGTTCGGTGTAAAAGCGGTTCTGGGCGCGGCCGGCCTGAAGATCGAGAAAGCCGAGAATGAGCGAGCCGGACAGGCCAAGGAGCGATGAGGAAAAGGCGGTCGACATGCCCGCCAGCGGCGCGGAAAGTCCGGCCTTGAGCGAGTCCAGCATCGAGCTAGCGTTGCCGCCCTGCGGATCGAGCGTGGCGATGGTGTCGCCAATGGACGAGATGGTTTGCAACAGGCCCCAGAAGGTGCCGAGCAGGCCGAGAAACACGAGAAGGCCCGTCAGATAGCGCGAGATGTCACGCGCTTCATCAAGGCGCGTGGCGATGGAATCAAGGATCGAGCGCATGGTCACGGTTGACATGACGAAGGATTGCCGACGGCCCACAAGCGCCTTCATCGGCGCAAGCAAAACCGGATCGACCCCATCATCAGCCTCGCCGCCGCGCAAGGCATTGACCCAGTGCACTTCGCGGAAAAGACGGACGACTTGCAGGAATGCCAGCAGGATGCCGATGAGAAGCACACCGACGATCAGCCCATTGAGACCCGGATTGGCAGAAAAGGCTTTGGAAACCTGACGGTAAAGGATGGCGCCGACGAAGGCGGAGATGGCCAGAAACACCACCATCGACAACAAGAAAACCTGCGGACTGGAAAGCCGGTCGAGTTCATATGTGTCGCGGCCGAACCGTTTTGACGCCTGTTTGACTGCCGTGACTGCCATGCCTTACCCCATCATGCGCTGCGCGACGCACTCGCCTAGAGCAATATGACTTCAGCTGAAACCACATTCAGCGGCTGCTTTTGCGTCAATACCGGCGGAAAGCCCCTTGAACGCATTATGATGCGTCCTGCGGCTCTTTCCTTGGTCTTGCCACAAAATCCCTCCGCTGCCTGTGGTTCCATCTAACGTCATATCGCTCTGATTAACCCTAACGCAGAATGCGGCGAAATTGAAAGCGGCGTTGGCGGTTGTGAACCGGCAACTATGCTCAAACGGGTTTGGCGATGGTTTTCAACAAGGCCTTGTGGATGAATTCATTGCCCGCGCAGACCGAACCCTTGGTGAGCATGGTCTGGCCGCCCGAAGTGTCGGAAACAAAGCCGCCTGCTTCGCGGATCAATATGAGGCCCGCCGCAATATCCCATGCGTTCAAATGGTCTTCCCAGAAGCCGTCGAATCGACCAGCGGCGACGTAGGCAAGGTCGAGCGCGACCGAGCCGACGCGGCGGATGCCGGCGACTTCACCCATGACGTTGCGCAGCTGAATGAGATATTTGCCATGCTCGCCGCGGCCAAGGTGGGGCACGCCGGTGCCGACGACAGCGTCTGTCAATTTGTTGCGGGCGGCAACGCGAAGGCGGCGGTCGTTGAGGAATGCGCCGCCGCCGCGCTCGGCAGTGTACAGTTCATCGAGTGCGGGATTGTAGACCACGCCGGCGACGATCTGGTCTTGGCGTTCAAGAGCGATGGAGACCGAAAACATCGGAATGCCGTGCAGAAAATTGGTGGTTCCATCGAGCGGATCGACAATCCAGCGATGCTGGCCGTCAATGCCTTCAATGGTTCCGCTTTCTTCGCCAAGAAAGCTGTAGTCGGGGCGGGCACGCATCAGTTCGGCCTTGACGATTTCCTCGGCCTTGCGGTCAGCCTGGCTGACATAGTCGCCGGGGCCTTTCATCGAAACCTGAAGATTCTGCACTTCGCCAAAATCACGCGACAGCGATTTGCCGGCCTTGATGGCGGCTTGAACCATGACATGGAGGATCGCTGAACGCGCCATTGCTGATATCTCTCTTTGCTGGCGCTAATCAGTCAGCGCGGCGCACGTAGGTCAGTTCATTTGTATCGACAATGACCTTTTCACCCGAAGAGATGAAGGGAGGAACAAGGATGCGGATGCCGTTTTCAAGGATGGCCGGCTTGTAGGATGAGGCGGCAGTCTGGCCTTTGACGACGGGGTCGGCTTCGACGATTGCAAGCGTCACATAGTCGGGAAGTGCTATGCCGATCGGGCGCTCTTCGTGCATTTCGACGACGACTTTCATGCCGTCCTGCAGGAATGCCGAGCGGTCGCCGACAAATTCCTTCTGCAATTCGAGCTGTTCGTAGGACTCCTGATCCATGAACACCAGTGACTCGCCCTGCTCATAAAGGAATGTGAAGTCCTTCTGTTCGAGACGGATTTTCTCGACGGTCTCGGCGGACCGGAAACGTTCGTTGAGCTTGGTGCCGTCGATCAGGTTTTTCAGTTCGACCTGATTGTAAGCGCCGCCCTTGCCCGGCTTGACGTGATTGCAGCGCACCGCTGCCCACAGGCCGCCCTGATGCTCAATCACGTTGCCCGGACGGATTTCATTGCCGTTGATTTTCATTTTGCTTCTTTCGGAATCTTAGATTTGCTGCGGCCTTTGATCAGGGCCGGGAAATGGTGCCGCGTAAGACCATAAAATGCCAATTCAGGCAAGTGCTGGAGAGACCTTTCGATAAATCCGCCCTGCCGCCGCATTTGATGCGATCTTCTGCGCTTCCGGTGCTCATGGACTTTTTTGCCCCGCCCTTAAGCGGCAAGCCGCTGGCGGGAGGCCGTATGTCCATTCCGCTCCGGTTCTCGAAAATCACACCAACTGCACCAGCATGACGGTTTCTCGAAAGGTCTCTCACTTCAGCCGGTTGGCGAGCTCGATGGCTTTTTTCATCTCTTCGTCGGTGAGGCCATCAAGCAGGTCGTCGAGCGCCGGATCGTGCAGCTTCGCGCGCTTGGCAACGATATACCATGCTGCCGCAGTGACGGTATCACCCTTTGTGCCGATGCCATTTTCGTAGAGGCGCGCGAGCTGGCGCTGGGCGGCGACATTGCCGCTTTCTGCCGCGCGCTTCATCCAGCCGAAACCGGCGGTATAGTCCTTCTTGCCGCCGATGCCGTCGATCAGCCAGCTGGCATAGTCTAGCATGGCAGTGTCGTAGTTTTGCCGCGCGGCTTTTTCCAGCCAGACGCGGGCTTTGGCTTCGTCAAAAGCAATGCCGCCAGTGCCGTTGGCGAGAAACTGGCTGACGGCATATTGGGCATCGGCAAGACCCGCATCTGCCGCGCCAAGGAAGAGGTCGTAGGCCCTCTTCCGTTCGGCGTCGCTCGTTGCTTTGGCAAGGATCAACTGACCAAGATTGAACTTTGCCAAGGCGTGTCCGCCTGCGACGGCCTTCTCCAGATAGGCCTTTGCCTTAACCTCGTCTTTGGGCAGATACTGGCCTTGGAGCATGAAAAGCGCGGTTTGGAACTGCGCTTCCAGCACGCCTTTTTCAGCGGCCTGATTGTAGAGCTTTGCCGCTTGCATCAGATCCTGGGACACGCCGAGTCCGCGCGACAGGATTTCAGCGGCGAGCGTCATCGCTTCAGCGTCGCCGGTCTTTGCGCGCTCCAAGGCAAGGCTCAGCGCGGTTTTGTAGAGGCCGCGCTGATAGGCGCCGTAGGCGTCGTCCGGAATTTTTTCGCCAAGGCGCAGCGGGTCGAGCGGCACTGCCGTGCCTGCGGAAAGGGCGGGCGTTGCCGCTGATATAGCGGCAAGCAAAAGCGCCACAATTGCTGCATCGGGCAAGTGTTTATCTCGCATTTGCGGCCTCAGAGAGGTTCGGTGCCTCAGCGTCGAGAAGGGCATTGATGCTAGCGACGGCGGCCTCGGGGTCGCGCCCTCCACCGAAGACTGCAGCGCTGACGGCAACAAATTCTGCACCTGTATTGGCTGCTGCGATAACGCTTTCCGGTGCGTAGCCGGCCATGACAATGCAGGGGATTTCAATCATCGCCGCCCACCATTCAGCAAGTTCAAGCGCCTTGGGATTTGGCTCCGGCTGCGCGTCGCCGTCAAGCTTGCCGGCAAACAGGTAATCCGGGCGCTCTTCGCCCAGTTCGAGTGCGTCATGACGCGAGCTTGGCACGCCGGTGCCGACAATCCAGCGCGGCTGGAACTTGCTGACGGCGTCACCAAGCATGGCCTTGCCGCCGCTGATGTGGACACCATCGGCCTTTGTGCGGCCTGCGGCCTGCGTGTCATCAACGATCACGGCTGCCGCGCCCGCGGCCTGAATGAGCGGCACGACGACACCTGCCCAATCCCGGAATGGTTCTTCCGCCGCGCCGAAGCGGGCGAGCAGAACTGACGCGATGTCCCCGCCTTTCATGGCTTTGGCGATGGCCTCAGGCGCCGCCGGAACCTCGCCAGCAGGAGAGGCAATCAAAACAAGGCGGCAACGGTCGTTCGGTTTGGTCACTTGTCGGCCTTTCAAGGATGCGGACCAGCCAATGGCTGGCAATCTTGCCCGAATTTCGGCGCAGATGGGAATTGCGCGCTAAAGTCCGGGTTGAAGCTGGAATAGTGGATCGGCGCGGATTTGAACAGTGCGAGGTCTGGTCAAGGCAAACAGTGTTGGATAATGCTGCTGCATCGGCGGAGCCTGACTGAAAATTCACTTTGGCGGCCAACTGATGCGGCTTTCTGCGCTTCCGGTGCTCACATACTTCAATGCCCCGCCCTTAAGCGGCAAGCCGCTGGCGGGGACCCCGGAAGTATGCTCCGCTCCGGTTCTCGAAAACCACACCATTTGACTCGCCAAACTGAATTTTGAGTCAGGCTCTTACTAGCGGCGGCAATCCATGCATCAACTTCTAAGTGACCCGCTGTTCTATGCAGCAGCGATTCCGGCGGTTATCTTTGTCGGCCTTTCCAAAGGCGGGCTTGGCGGACTTGGCCAACTCGGCGTGCCGTTCATTGCGCTTGCGGTCTCTCCGGTTCAGGGCGCTGCGATCATGCTGCCTATTCTTATTGTGATGGACATGGTCAGCCTATGGTCATGGCGCAGTTTCCGCGACCTTGCGACGCTGAAAATCATGCTGCCAGGCGCAATGCTTGGCATATTCATTGGCTATCTGACTGCACGCATTGTGACGGATGATGCTGTGAAGCTGCTGGTAGGGCTGATCGGACTGTGGTTTGCGATCCGCAGTCTGATGCCTTCCAAGCTGGGCGCAGGTGAAGGCAAGCCGCACAATGCGCCGGTTGGAGGGTTCTGGGGGGCAGTTGCCGGGTTCACGAGTTTTGTGGCCCACGCGGGCGGTGCGCCGTATCAGATCTACACCATGCCGCTCCGGCAAGATCCAAAGATCTACACGGGCACAAGCACGATCTTTTTTGCCATCGTGAATGCGGTGAAACTCATTCCGTATTTTGCACTCGGCCAGTTTGACGCGACCAATCTGTCGCTGTCGGCGGTCATGTTTCCGCTGGCGATCCTGTCGACGATGGCCGGTGCATGGATTGTGGCGCGCATGAGGGCCGAGATTTTTTATCCCTACATGATCGGCATGCTGCTTTTGGTTTCGGCGAAACTGACCTGGGACGGCGCGGCTGCGCTGCTGGGAGCCTGACTGAAAATCCGCTTTGACGGCCAATTGGAGCAATTTTCTGCGCTTCCGGTGCTCACGTACCCAAAAGTACGCTCCGCCAAAGATTCCCCGCCCTTAGGCGGCAAGCCGCTGGCGGGGGCCCCATGCTTCTCGAAAATCACTCCATTTGACTCATCAAACCGAATTTTGAGTCAGGCTCAAACATCCAGATAATTTGATTAAAAGTCGCCGGATTCAGCGTTTGTTAAGCTTTACGTGCGTTAACTGTGTTCATCGAGTTTCTCGATTCACTCCGGGCGGTCCTGACCTCCCTGATTGACGCCTCCCTGTTAAACTCTTGAGAGCCGCCATTCGCGGCTCTTTTTTTGCGTGGCGTTTCCCCATTAACCTTTCCTTAAGTATAACCTTGCGCGATGCGCTGCAAAGCTGCACGTTCGGGCAGCGGCGTTCGTTACCAGATTTGAATTGAAATCGGTCTGGAATCGACGCAGTGTCCGCCCGGCTCCGGGAGGGCGATCAGCAATCCGGCGGGCATTCAGAGTAGATGATGAAAATTCAGGAACAGGTCACCAATTCTCCGGTCCGGCTTGCCGAGCGACGGATTTTTTCTGACCGGTTCAAGCCCTTGTATAGCGACGGCATGCGACTGGTTGAAGAGGCTGCGGCCTATCTTGACGGCGAAGGCCGCGTCGAGGCCAAGAAGTTGTCGCGCATTGCCGCAACGCTTTACGCTGCAGAATCCATGCGGCTGACAACCCGGCTGATGCAGATTGCCTCCTGGCTTTTGTTGCAGCGCGCTGCCAACAATGGCGAGATGTCGCGGGCGCAAGTTGCCGAGGAAAAATCCAAAGTGCAGCTTGAAACGCCATCGGCATCGCGCGCCACGCAAAGCTGGGATGAATTGCCGTTGAGCTTTATCGACATTGTCGAGCGCTCGCTGCAAATGCAGACACTGGTCAAGCGCTTTGATGAGGAACTGTACCCAAAGGCGGGCGCGGGCCAGCACACTGAGCCGAAGCGCAATGCCGTCAACGACCAGATGACGCTGCTGAAGGCTGCGTTTGGCGGGCGCTAGTTCCTTTCTGTTTTCTGTTTGTTCACGAATCTGCGATGGTGTAGGAAACCCCAAAGGGGTTTTCCGCATGACGCCGCCGATTCGCATCATTGGCATTGATCCGGGCTTGCGCCGGATGGGCTGGGGCATTGTCGAGAGCCAAGGCAATTCGCTGGTGTTCATCGCCTGCGGCACTGTGACATCCGACGACAAGACCGATCTGGCCTCGCGGCTTTGCCAGTTGCATGACGGGCTTTCAGCGGTTGTTCATGCGCACATGCCGCATGAGGCGGCGGTTGAGGCGACCTTTGTCAACAAGGATCCTGTATCGACTCTGAAGCTTGGGCAGGCGCGGGGCATTGCGATGCTGGTGCCTGCGCAAGCCGGACTGCCCGTGGCCGAATATGCGCCGAATGCTGTCAAGAAGTCGGTGATTGGCGTCGGGCATGGCGACAAGGCGCAGATTCAGATGATGGTGAAGGTGTTGTTGCCGAAAGCCGATTTCAAAGGACCGGACGCGGCGGACGCCCTGGCGATTGCGATTTGCCATGCGCACAACCGGACAGGCAACGCGCTGAGACGGGCGCTTGCAGGCTGAATGTTCTTGACATGTTCTGTTTGGCTCAATAGGTAATACTCAAGAGGTATTACCATGCGTGTTACCAGCAAAGGCCAAGTCACAATCCCGCTTGGGGTTCGCAGACATTTGGGGCTTGAAAAAGGTTCTGATGTCAGTTTTGTCCTCCGCGAGGACGGCGTTGTGCAGCTTGTGCGCAACGATGAAACTTCGACGGCAGGCAAGCTGCGCGCCGACGCGGTGGTTGACTGGCTCGCACGCCACAGGAACGGCGGGTCATTGATTGATATCAATGGCATGACTGCCGACGAATATATTGAATTCATCAGGGGGCCGCGCGATGATCTCGGTCCTCGTTGACACCAATGTCTTGATCGATGTGCTTCAGAACCCAGACAGCGATGATTGGTCTGGACGCAATTTGGTAACCAGTGCCGCAGCCGGTGAGTTGATCGTCAATCCGGTTATTTGGGCCGAGCTCGCCGGAACCTATCGTCTTGAGATAGACTTGGATGTCGCGCTGGCGGGTTTGCCGATAAGGCGCGACAGTCTGCCGATGTCGGTGGCGCACGCGGCAGGTTTGGCCCATTTACGATACCGCCGTCTTGGCGGCACAAAAGAACGCACGTTGCCAGACTTTTTGATTGGAGCACATGCGCTCACTGCGGGCTTTGCTCTCTTGACGAGAGACGCTTCGCGTTACCGCACCTATTTCCCCGAGCTCAACATCATCGCGCCGGACACGCACCCTTGAGAGGCAAGACTTCATGATCGGAAAACTCAAAGGCACTGTGGACGAAATCGCCGAGGACCATGTGGTCATAGACGTGCATGGCGTCGGCTACGTCGCCTTCTGCTCGGCGCGGACGCTTGGCAATCTGCCGGGTGCGGGCGAAGCGGTGGTCCTGCACATCGAGACTTATGTGCGCGAGGACATGATCCGGCTGTTCGGGTTTCAGACCCATCTGGAGCGCGAATGGTTCCGGCTTCTGCAGAGCGTGCAGGGTGTCGGTGCGAAGGTGGCGCTGGCGGTGCTGTCGACATTGCCTCCGTCCGATCTTGCCAATGCCATTGCCCTCAGGGACCTGGCGATGGTCAGCCGGGCGCCCGGTGTCGGCAAGAAGGTTGCCGAGCGCATTGTTACGGAATTGAAAAACAAGGCACCAGTGTTTGCGGGAGAGGCGTCTGGCACGATTGGCTTGAAGCAGGAACTCGGCGAAGGCGTTGCACCGCAGCCGATCGCGGATGCCGTTTCGGCGCTGACCAATCTCGGCTATTCGCGTGATATGGCGGCGAACGCGATTGCGGCGGCGATGAAAGTTGCTGGCGAGGGTGCGGACAGCGCCAAGCTGATCCGGTTCGGGCTGAAGGAGCTGGCGCGGTGAGGTCTTGCTCTTTGCGTCGTTCCTTACTATTTTCATTATGTAAGGAAGAATTGGAGCACGTATAATGGATGCGTTTTCGACGATAACCTCCAAGGGACAAGTGACGATCCCCAAAGAAGTGCGGAAGAAGATGAACTTGAAGGCGGGGGACCTGATCGCTTTTGTGACAACGCAAAAGGGAACGTTGATTATCCCCCGGAACAGACCCGCTGAGAGTCTGTTCGACATGTTGGCCGAGTATGCGATCCCAGGAACCAGTTTGACTGATTATGACGATGCCATCGGGGAGGCAATTGCCAATCATGTCGAAGGCAAGCGCCTGAATAGGACTGACAGCGCTGCATGATTGGCTTCGACACAAACGTAATTCTGCGCGCGTTGCTGGGGGATGATCCAGTTCAATCGCCAATTGCCCAGAGAAGGTTGGCTGGCTTGAGCAGGGCTGAGCGGGGGTACGTATCCGCTGGTGTGCTGCTGGAAGTCTATTGGGTGCTCAACCGATATTATCGGATGCCAAGAGCGGTCATTGGAAGAACCATTCGGCGCCTGCTGGAGGTGGAATGGCTGACATTCGAAGATTTCGGGTCGCTGGCGCTCGCCTTGCAGATCTATGAGGCCAGAAATGTTGACTTTTCCGATGCGTTTATTTCCGAGCGCAATATGGAGCGCGGCTGCATAAAGACAGTTACTTTTGACGGCGTGGCGGCCAAGCGAGTACCCGGCATGGAGCTCCTCACATGAGCGACGCCTCGCGCGGCATCATCTCTCCAGAAAAGCGGGGCGAGGACGTGGATACGACCTTGCGGCCGCAGTCGCTTGCCGAATTTGTCGGGCAGAAGGCGGCGCGGGAGAATCTGAAAGTCTTCATCGACGCGGCCAAGTCGCGCGGCGAGGCGCTGGATCATGTGCTGTTTGTCGGGCCGCCCGGGCTTGGCAAGACGACACTGGCGCAGATCATGGCCCGCGAATTAGGCGTCAATTTCCGCTCGACGTCGGGCCCGGTGATTGCCAAGGCGGGCGACCTTGCGGCGCTTTTGACCAATCTGGAAGAAAATGACGTCCTCTTCATCGACGAAATCCACCGGCTGTCACCGGCGGTCGAGGAAATTCTCTATCCGGCGATGGAGGATTACCAGCTTGACCTGATCATCGGCGAAGGGCCAGCGGCACGCTCAGTGAAGATTGACCTCGCAAAATTCACGCTTGTGGCGGCGACGACTCGGCTCGGGCTGTTGACCAATCCCTTGCGCGACCGGTTCGGCATTCCGGTGCGGCTGAATTTCTACACGGTCGAAGAGCTTGAGCAGATCGTGCGGCGCGGCGCGCGCATTCTCGGGCTGCCGCTCGACGATGACGGCGCGACGGAAATCGCCCGCCGCTCGCGTGGCACGCCGCGCATTGCCGGACGGCTCTTGCGCCGCGTGCGCGATTTTGCCCATGCGGGCGGCGGCGAGAAGGTGACGCGGGCTTTGGCTGATGCCGCGCTGCTGAGGCTTGAGGTGGACAGTCTTGGGCTCGACGCGCTCGACCGGCGCTACCTCAACATGATTGCGCTCAATTTCGGCGGCGGCCCGGTCGGCGTCGAGACGATCGCGGCAGGACTGTCCGAGCCGCGCGATGCGATTGAGGACATCATCGAGCCCTATCTCATCCAGCAAGGATTTTTGCAACGCACACCGCGCGGGCGGGTTCTGGCGGCAAATGCGTGGAAGCATTTGGGCATGGAAGCGCCACGGGATGCCGCGCAGCAGGCGCTGTTGTTTGAGGATGAGTGAGCAAAATCTCCTAATGTGGGCCAACTTGCGGTCGCAGTTTGACGCGTATCTGTGTAACGCGCGGCTGGCAGTGTTGTCATACCGCCCATGCACAGGGCTCCAACCAATTGTTCAGCCGCCGCACTTTCCTGAAACTCGTCGGCCGAATGATTGTGCTCGGCGTGTCACTCCTGGCGTATGCTTCCTTCATCGAGCCGATGTTGCTCACGCGCATCAAGCGCTACGCACTTAAGCCGCCAAAATGGACCGAGGGACTGAACCTTAAAATTGCGGTCATTGCGGATGTTCACGCCTGCCGTCCATGGATGACGCCTGAACGGATCGCCGAAATCGCACAAAACACAAATGCGCTTGGCGCCGATGTGATCGTGCTGCTTGGCGATTATGTCGCTGGCACCAACTGGGTCACCGATTGGGTGCATTCATCTGAATGGGCACCCGCGCTTGGAAAGCTGCAAGCGCCGCTCGGCGTCCACGCCATTCTTGGCAATCACGACTGGTGGGAGGACAGGACGGCGCAGCGCGATGGACAAGGCCCGATTATCGCACGGCAAGCCCTCGAGGCGGCTGGCGTCTCCGTCTATGAAAATGAAGTCGTGCGGCTTGAAAAGGACGGGAAGGGTTTTTGGCTCGCTGGCCTCGGCGATCAGATCGCGCTGCTGCCGGGAAAGAAGTTTGGACGCAAGGGTTGGCGCGGGGTTGATGACCTTGACGGGGCGCTGAACAGGGTAACGAGCGATGAACCGGTTATCCTGCTTGCGCATGAGCCTGATATATTTCCAGAAGTTCCGGACCGCGTATCGCTGACCCTTTCCGGCCATACGCACGGCGGGCAAGTGCGTCTCCTTGGCTGGTCGCCCGTAGTGCCTTCGAGATTTGGGAACCGCTACGCTTATGGCCACATAGTGGAGGCCGAACGTCACTTAATTGTCTCAGGTGGTCTCGGTTTCTCGATCCTGCCTGTGCGATTTGGCGTCAGACCAGAAATCCTCCTGCTTGAGCTTGGCGCAAACGGGGCGATTGCTTGAACCGAGTGGGCCTCAAATATCCCTCACCGATATCCACATCCGAAGTGGTCTCTCCGCAAACGGCCTGAACCCGTAAGACGCATAAAGCGCCACCCGCCGCGCCACTGCCGCGCTGTCCCCGTCGTTCAGCACGTCCAGCACTGCAACCGACAGGCCGATGCTTCGTTGCGCCTCGGCGATCCGTCTGAGCGCATTGGCCAAAAGGTCGCCTCCATAGCCTTTGCCCTGCTCTCTTCGGTCCACCGCGATCATTGCGATGAACGCGGCCGGGATTAAGCCGCTGGCGGGACGGTCGCGGGCGAACGGGGCTGGAAGTTCGCTATAATCAATGGAGTAAGCGTTCAGCGCATAGTAGCCGATGATCTTCTGACCGTCGGGCATCATGATAAAGACGCGCGCATGGCCGGCTTTGCTGAGTTTGCCTGCGGTCAGGCGAAGGAAGTTATCACATTGGCTGACGCCGCTCGAAAAGCAGGCGCGGTCGTGCCTTGCTGTGTTGAGCGGCTCAACGGAAATCGACTTTGGCGGGCTCACCTTCAGGAGCGCGAAATGACAGTGGCGTCGTGCCTGGCGAACGCCGCTTGAAGCTTGGCGTTCGGCTTCGCCCCGTCATCAAGCGCCGCGAAAAACGCCTCATACTCTTCAGGCTGAAGCATCGTCCGGTCATGCAATGCGATTATGTCCAAAGCCGTCTTGTAAGCAGCGGACATGGCAAAAACGGAATCGTCAACGCCCGACAACGCGGCAGCGCGCTGGATCGCTGACTTGATCCGCGGCTTGACGCGGAAATTCATCCGCTCCGTGCTGCGTTCCTCTGCAATATTTATGTTGGCTGGCATGGGCACCTCTCCATGCAATGGACGCCAAACGCTGTACAATTCAAGTCAACAGCAGCAGTAACGTGTTGCCCCGTCTCACCGCGCCCCGACAATCTTGGCCGGCAGATACACGATCGACGAAAGCAAATCGCCCGCCACACCCAGGCTGTCGCCGACCAACCCCGCCTTGTTGCCTTGCGCCTTTTCCAGCGTGGTCAGGTTCAATCCGCCGTTGACTAGATTGATCAGCATTTCCGAGTTGGCGAAGGTTGAATGGCTGAGCTTGTCGCCCTTGTTGCGCAAGGTGGCGATGTCGAGGACGATCAGGCCATCTTTGACCAGTTCCTCCTTGTTCGAGCCGCCGCCGACGCGGGGATGGCCGCCGCGCAAGTTCCCGGAAAGTTTGAGCGCCTTGTCTTCTTCGGAGACGAGCACGATCATTGCCTTCGGGCGAGTCGTGAGTGCGGCAAGCTGTGTGCGGAACACATCGATATCAATGTCTGGCGCGGCGAGGATCAGGGCGTCGATTTTGGAGATGGTGGCGGTGTCGCCGGTCAAAGCCAGCGTGCGCATGGCTTCCATGGCGACGTGTGTTCCCATTGAGTGGGCGAGCACGATGATCGAGTCCGGCTTTGCGGTGGCGGCAATTTTCAGGGTTCTGGCAAGACCGCCACGGGCAAATTCGGCACTGTCGCGGTCGTAGAGATAGAGCGCGGGTTTGTGCGCCGAGGGCCATGAATAATTCAAGGCAATGCCGGGAACCTTGTAGTCGTGGCGCAGTTGCGCCGCCGAGAACAGACCGCCGGCAAAGCTGACATTGTAGCCGTGGGTGAAGATGAAAATCGTGCGCTGGCCTTTGGGGCGAGCGGCGAGCGTGGCGCGCAGGCGGGCGGCGAACTGGGCCTCATCGTCCGTCAGCGTCGCGGCGGTGACGCCGAAGTCGCGGGCAAGGTCCGGCGTGCCTTCTGGCGGCTTGATGGAGCCTGGTTCGCGGTTCAGCGGCACCGAGACAGTGATGTCGGCGAAATGCAGCGAATCCGAGCGGTCGCCGCCGAACAGCAGAGTCTTGTCAGGCAGCGGCTTGCGGCTCGTGACGACCATGACTTGCTCGGAGGATGCAAGCGCTGCGTCGGCGGGCAAAATCATCCCGATTTCGGTCGGACCGGTGACGCAGGCGGCCAAAAGCAGACTGAGCAGCAACGCTGAATAGGCTCGTAACATCGGGTTTCTCTATCTTGCAGGTTGCCCGTGTCTTAGCTTGGCAACCGTATTGAAGCAATCAAATCAGTCTGACAGCTGTTTGATAAATGGGGCAACCGGATCGCCGTTCCAGCCGCGGACCAGCCCGAACGCGCCGCTGTAGGAGAAGGCCGCCCAGCGGAAGCCGTGCTTTTCGGCGCGATCAACCTGCGCCTTGTAGTAGGCAAGGCGGTCCTTCTGCGGCATCTCAAACGGATTGTCGTACTCTTGGCGGATCATGCCGAACTCGCCGAGCAGGATGTCAGTTGGCTTCAGGCCATTCTTCTTTGCCCAATTGGCAGCGATGTCGAAAGAACGGCCCATTTCGGCTGCCAAACCTTCCTTTGTGGCGACTTTGGCGAGCTCTTCGTCGAGATAGGCAAGGTGGCCCGCGCGGAGCGCTTTCGGTGCGTCTTGTTTGATGCGGGCGCGAATGGCGTCGAGCGCCTCATCAAGCTGCGCCTTCGGGGCCTCGTGCAAGGGGAATGGCAGGCCGTAGACATAGGGCATGAAATCGCCCGCCCAAGTCGCGCCCTGGTGGGTGAGGATGAACGGGTCGTAGGAGTGGAATGACCAGATCAGATTGTCATCCGGGAAATCGGCGGCATTGATCTTGGCGAGCCCTTCGGCTCCGCCCCAACATGCGCCGGACAGCACCAGTGTCAGTTTGGTCGCGGAAGAACGGGCGGCGGCGAAGGCCCGCTTCATCATGCCCGGCCAGTTGGTGGTTCCATCTTCGTCGCAGTCGATGGTTGGCTCGTTGAAGAGCTCAAGGGCGACGCGCTTGGGGTCTTTGTCCTTGATGGATGATGCGATGCGGCGAAGGAATTTCAGGTAGGCGTCAAACTTGGCAGGATCTGAGAGAATCTCAGCCGTGCCGATGGAGCGTTCGCCCGCCGGGATGGCGTGAATGTCGACGAGCACGCCGAGGTCCGCCTCAAGCGCCAGATCGACTGCGGCGGCAGCCTGTTCATAAAGTTGATCTTGCAGAGATGCAGAGACGTCGGACAGAAATGGTGCCGGGTCTATTGGCAGGCGCACGAAATCCAGTCCGCTGTCTTTCAGCGCGCGCAGTTCATTTTTGCCGATGTAGCGCTTCCATTCGGGGAAAGGCAGCAGCACTTTTTCGTCGTCCCAAGTCTTCTCTTCGGGCCAGGTATCCCAGATGTCGAGCGATATGCCGCGTCGGCCTTCAAACGTTGCGGCATGGGCGGCAACGGCTGAAGCAATCAGGATAAAGAGCGCGAGCAAGGGTTTCATTTTGCCAATCCGGGGTTCATGGCGCATATACGTTTTATTGCGTGATGCGGGAATTGGCGATGTCTGATCTTGGTAAAGGGCTGGCGGGCGAACTGACGGATTTCGGCCACCGTCTTTTGCAGCGGGTCTATTATGAGGACACGGATTTCACCGGGATTGTCTATCACGCACGTTATCTGCACTTCTTCGAGCGCGGCAGGACGGATTATCTGCGGCTCTCCGGCGTGCATCACACTGAGCTTGATGATGGCGCACATGGCGAGAGACTGGCTTGGATTGTCCGGCGGATGGAGATTGATTTCAAATCACCGGCGCGGATTGATGATGTTTTGACGATTGAAACGCGGACATTGGACATTTCCGGCGCGCGGATTGTGATGAGGCAGGTTATTTCGCGCAGTGGACACGAACTTGCGACCGCAAAGGTTGAAGCGGCGCTGGTCAATGGCGCGGGCAAGCCGAGACGGTTTCCGAAAGAGTGGAACCAAGCATTCCGGCCACATGGTGCTATGCCCCAATCATAACCCATCCTTAACCATAACCGGCCAAGAATGAGGCTCTGGTGACAGGTGCGGAATCCCCGCGTCTTGTTTTCACCAAATTTAGCGGAAAGAAGCACGCCATCGCGGGGTTACGCGTCGGCCGGGCCCAAATAACCGCAAGGCGCACACGGACCGCCCGGCCAAATCAGCCGGGCGTTTGGATTCGAGGATACAGGCAATGGAAGAAATCGCACTGGCCGCCCCAACGGTGGACATGTCGCTGTGGGGATTGTTCGCGCAGGCCGGATGGATCGTCAAGCTGGTGATGATCGGGCTTATGGGCGCATCGGTCTGGACTTGGGCGCTGGTCATAGAGAAGACGATGTCGTTCTCGCGCATGCGCCGGGCGCTGGACCGGTTTGAGCAGGTGTTCTGGTCTGGTCAGTCGCTGGAAGAATTGTACCGCACGCTAGCTGATCGAAATACGATCGGAATGGGCTCGATTTTCGTGGCCTCGATGCGCTAATGGAAGAAGAGCTATGAGCGCGGTGCGCGCTCGCCCATAGGCCTGCAGATGCGCATCGAGAAGTCGATGGACGTTGCACTGACCCGTGAGATGGAAACGCTGGAGGCGCGGCTGACCTCGCTGGCCACCATTGGCTCGGCGGGTCCGTTTGTCGGCCTGTTTGGCACCGTTATCGGTATCATGACCTCGTTCATGTCGATTGCGGCATCGAAGAACACCAATCTTTCTGTCGTCGCGCCGGGCATCGCCGAGGCGTTGCTGGCCACCGCCATCGGCCTTGTTGCCGCCATTCCGGCGGTTATCGCCTACAACAAGCTGCATTCGGACGCTGCCAAGATTGGCTCGCGGCTTGAAGGCTTCGCCGATGAGTTCTCCGCCATTCTTTCGCGGCAAATTGACGAGAAGATCGCCCGTCAGGGCTGAAGCGGAGACACTTTCCCATGGGCATGTCATCTGCCAACAATTCAGGCAAGCGCAGCCGCCGCCGCAGGGGGCGCGGCTCGGGCGGCGTGATGAGCGAAATCAACGTGACGCCCATGGTGGACGTGATGCTGGTGCTGCTGATCATTTTCATGATTGCCGCGCCGTTGATGACCGTCGGCGTGCCAATTGATCTGCCGGACACGCAGGCGAAATCGCTGAACACCGACACGCAGCCGATTACGGTTTCGGTCAATGCTAGTGGCGAAATCTTCATTCAGGAAACGCCGATTGCTATTGAGGAAATCGTGCCGAAGCTGCAGGCCATTGCCAAGGCGGGCTATGAGGAGCGCATCTTTGTGCGCGGTGACAAGCTTGCGGATTATGGCACGGTGATGAAGGTGATGGCGCGCATCTCGTCGGCGGGTTTCAAGAACCTCGGCCTGGTGAGCCTGCCGGAGCAGGGTGGCTGACGCCCGATGAAAGGTCCGATCGCCACATCGACCATTTTGCACATCATCGTCCTGATCCTTGGGCTGGTGTCGCTTTCGTCTGCCAAGAAATTCGAGGCGGGAAGTGCTGAGTCTTTTCCCGTTGATATTGTGCCGATAGAAGAGCTGACGCAGATACAGGAAGGCGTGAAGACGGCACCCAAGGCGGAGAAATCCGCGCCGGTGCCGACCAAGAAACCGCAGACGGTCGCGGACGCCAAGAACACCGGTGACAACGAGGCCGATCTGCCGACGCCGCCGAAACCTGCCGAAAAGCCGAAGCCTGTCGAGACGGCTGATGTGCCCGCGCCGCAGCCGAAGCCCGTCAAGAAGCCTGAGGAAGTGAAGCCGGAGGAACCACAGACCGATCCTGTTGCCGACGCGATTGCCAAAGAGGCGGAAGCGGCCAAGGCTGCGGAAGCCAAAGCGGCAAAGGCAGCTGAGGCGAAGGCCGCCAAGGTGGCTGAGGCGAAAGCAGCAGAGGCGGCGGAAGCCAAAGCTGCTGAGGAAAAAGCCGCTGCGAAAGCTGAAGCTGCCGCCAAGGCCGACGCGGCTGCGGAAGCGGCGGCGAAGCTGGAAGCGGAAGCCCTGTTGAAGGCCGAGGCAGACACCAAGGCTGCGGATCAGGAAAAGAAGGCGGCGGAGAAGGCGGCAAAAGAAAAGGCTGAGAAGGAAGCGGCCAAGCAGGCCGCTGCCGAAGAGGCGCAGGCCGCGAAAGAGGCTGAAGCCGCTACAAAGGCAGAGGCCAAGGCGCAAGCCGAAACCGAGGCGAAAGCGCAGGCGGCGGCGGAAGCCAAGGCGGAGGCTGCCGCAGAGGCGAAGACCGCCAAGGCTGCGGAAGCCAAAGCTAAAAAGGCTGCCGATGCGAAGAAGGCTGCGGCGCAGCAGGCGGCTGAGGACGAGAAGCTGAATGATGAAATTGCCAAGGCGCTGATCAACAAGGACAAGGCGTCCGGCGGTGGCGCCAAGCGGTCCGCGTCGAAAGAGGCGCTCGGCGGCAAGAAGGCGACGGGCGGGTCCAAGCTTTCAGTCAGCGAAATGGATGCGCTGCGCGGCATGATCGAAAAATGCTGGAGCCCGCCCACCGGGATCAATGACGCAGGCGCGCTGAAGATCACCATCAAGATGAGCCTCAATGAGGCTGGCGAGGTCGATGGCCAGCCGAAAGTGGTGGCAGGCGGCGGCGCGTCTGGCATTGAGCGCGCAGCTGCGGAAGCGGCGCGGCGGGCGGTGCTGAAATGCGCGCCATATAATCTGCCTGCAGAAAAGTATGACGCATGGTCGGAAGTCATCGTGAACTTCGATCCGAGCGAAATGTTCTAACCCTGAATTGAAGTTGAGAAAGAGGTCGTGGACCGATGAACAAACTGATCAGAAACCTCGCCCTGGCCGCCTTCATGGCACTTGCCAGCGTTGCATCGTTGACGCTGCCGGCTAATGCGCTTGTCGAAATCAACATCAACAAGGGCAATGTCGAGCCCCTGCCGATTGCCATCACCGACTTTCTGGCGGGCAGCGAGCTTGGGGCTCAGATTTCGCAAATTGTTGCGGCGGATTTGAAGCGCTCCGGCCTGTTTGCGCCGATCGACAAGGGCGCTTTCATTGAAAAGATATCCAATCCGGATGTCGCGCCTCGCTTTGAGGACTGGAAGGTCATCAATGCGCAGGCGCTGGTGACGGGCCGGGTCAGCCAGGAGGGCGGCAAACTCAGGGCAGAATTCCGGCTGTGGGATTCGTTTGCGGGCGAGCAGCTTGAGGGCCAGCAGCTGGTGGCGGATGCGTCCAACCAGCGCCGCATCGCCCACATGATCGCCGATGCGATCTATGAGCGGCTGACCGGCGAAAAGGGCTATTTCGACACGCGCATCGTGTTCGTCTCCGAATCCGGCGCCAAGGACAAGCGCATCAAGAAGCTGGCGATCATGGATCAGGACGGCGCCAATGTGCGCACCCTGACCTCCGGCAAGGATCTTGTGCTGACGCCGCGCTTCTCGCCCAACAAGCAGGAAATCACCTACATGGCCTTCGATGGCGACGTGCCGTCGGTCTATCTGCTGCAGCTTGAAACCGGCCAGCGCGAAAAGGTCGGCAATTTCCCCGGCATCACCATCGCGCCACGCTTCTCGCCGGACGGCCAAAAAGTTGTGCTGTCGCTGTTGCAGGACAATGGCTCGGCCAATCTCTACACGATGGATCTGCGCAGCCGTCAGGTGACGCGCTTGACCAATTCGTCGGCGATTGACACGTCCGCTTCCTATTCGCCGGATGGCGCGCAGATTGCGTTTGAGTCCGACCGCGGCGGCAAGCAGCAGATTTATGTGATGGCGGCGGGCGGCTCCGAACCGAACCGCATTTCGTTCGGCGACGGCTCCTACTCGACGCCGGTGTGGTCGCCGCGTGGCGATCTGATTGCCTTCACCAAACAGTCTGGCGGACAGTTTTCGATTGGCGTGATGAAGACGGACGGCTCAGGCGAGCGCATTCTGTCGACAGGCTTTCTGATGGAAGGTCCGACCTGGGCACCCAATGGCCGCGTGCTGGGCTTCTACAAGACGGCAGCTGGCGGTAATCCGTCGCTGTTTTCAATTGACCTTACAGGTTACAATGAGCAGCAGATCCCGACGCCGGGCGCGGCTTCCGATCCTGCCTGGTCGCCGCTTCTCGAGTAGCACGTGCCACAAATGCCGCCTTTTGGCCGCATTCTTCTTCCAATGGCCGGTTTAATCCGGCCATTTCGCCACGATAAGACAAATTTAACCCTGTTCGTTGGCTCACGGTTAACCTCGATGTGGTTACTCATTTTTCAACGAAATTGATCAAATGCCAAGGAGTCCCGGCATGAGCCGCTTTGCCACACTTACCCGCAGCCCGATGATGATTGCGCTTGTCGCCGTCCTTGCCGTCACCGGCTGTGCGTCCAAGAAAAACAATTTGCCGAACAACGCCGGTGACCTCGGCCTCAATGGTGGCGCGGGCGCCGCGACGCCAGGTTCTGCGCAGGATTTCACCGTCAATGTCGGCGACCGGATATTCTTTGACACGGATTCGTCCGTTGTCCGCGCCGATGCCCAGGCGACTCTCGCCCGCCAGGCACAGTGGCTGCAACAGTATCCGAACTATGCAATCACCGTTGAAGGCCACGCCGACGAGCGCGGCACACGCGAATACAACATCGCCCTGGGCGCGCGCCGCGCTGCGGCAACCCGCGATTATCTTTCTTCGCAGGGCGTTCCCGTCCAGCGCATGAAGACAATTTCGTATGGCAAGGAACGCCCGGTTGCGGTTTGCGATGACATTTCCTGCTGGTCGCAGAACCGCCGGGCAGTAACTGTCTTGGGCGGCGCGGGTTCGTAAGAAATCCGCTGCGGCGGCCAACTAGAGCCATTTGCTCCGCTTCCGGTGCTCACGAACGAAAGTTCGCTCCGCGCCGGTTCTCGCCGATAGCTCTATTTGACTCGCCGCAACGAATTTTTCTTGCTTCACGAAGACAAGAGTTAAGGCGGTCCTTGCGGGCCGCTTTTTCTTTTGGGGTTCAACAAACTTTGGCCGAACTTTCAATTCACATGATATGCAATCACCCATTCCGGGAGCCGCGGGGGCCAGCCGGGGGACAACAGGAAATGCCATATGCGATTTAAGAACCTTATCGCCGCCGGATTGTTTCTGATGGGCAGCGCCGCATGCTTGCCGACTGCGCAGGCGGTGGACAATTCTGCCCGTGTGCCGCAGTTCGGCGTTGAAGTTGACGGTGACAGTTTTGTGCCCGTGCCGCAGGCCGATGTGCCTACGGTGCGCAACATCCTTGTCGCGCAGGATCAGAGTGCCGCAGAGCTTCAGGAAACTGTCCGCCAGCTCAACGGCAAGGTCGAGGAACTGACCTTCCAGATCCTGCAGATGCAGGAGCAGATGCGCAAGATGCAGGAAGACAATGAGTTCCGCTTTCAGGAAATTGAAAAGTCCAAGCAGGGAATGGCCAAGCCATCCGACACTGGCAATGATGTCGCTGCCGCTCCTGATGGCAATGAAGTTGCCGCCGCTCCGGCAGATGAGCCGCCTGCCGCCGCCGACAGCGGCGCTGCGGCAACTGACTCTCCTGCGGACGTTGCGACCACTGACCCGCAGCTTGGAACAGGCGAAAAGCCGCTTGGATCAATCAAGTTTGACGAAAACGGCAACCCGATCGGTGGCAGCATCGAGCAGGTGATCGAGGCTGACCCACAGTCGGCTTCCCTGCCGACGTCAGGCGATCCCGCCGAGATTTACCGCGTGGCCTACGATCATGTGCTGGCGGGGGAATACAAGGATGCGGAGGCCGGGTTTCGCCAGCATGTAGAGCTCTTTCCCGCTGATGCGCAGACTGCCGACGCGCGCTACTGGCTTGGCGAATCACTGGCCGCGCAGGGAAAGACGCGCGATGCCGCTGAAATTTTCCTGAACTCGCAAAAAGATTTCCCGAAGTCGAAGAAGGCGCCGGAAATGCTGTTCAAGCTGGGCGTTGCGCTTGTCGAGCTCGACAACAAGGATGTTGCCTGCGCGACCTTCGCGCAAGTGCAGAAGAAGTATCCAAAGTCCGGACAGGCGCTGTTGACGCGGGTCACTGAAGAACAAGCCAAAGCCGGGTGCTGAACCCGCGCATGAGCGAAGCTGTCCTGCCGCTTGAGGGAAGACGCCACGTGCTCCTCGCGGTATCCGGCGGCAGCGACTCGACTGCGCTGCTCTTGCTGGCCGTCAAACAAGTCAAGACGCTTTCCAATCCGCCAAAGCTGACCGCAATCACCGTCGATCATGCCCTTCGCGCCGAATCGGCAGCAGAAGCGAAAATGGCTGCCAGTCTTTGCGCGCGTCTTGGCGTGCCGCACATCGCCAGCCGCTGGGATGGCGAAAAGCCGCTGACTGGCATTCAGGAGGCGGCGCGTGATGCGCGGCGGGCGCTCATTGCCCAAGCGGCAGGACAGACTGGGGCTGATCTTGTGCTGACCGGGCATACGCTGGACGACCAGCGTGAAACGGTAGCCATGCGGGCGCGGCGCGGCAGCGGGCCGGGGCTGGCGGGCATTGCGCCTGCATCGCTTGTGTTTGATGACGCCGGAGATGGCACGGGCGTCTGGTTTGCAAGACCGCTTCTGAATATTACCCGGCAAGGATTGCGGGATATTCTCGACGCCGAAGCCGTTGGCTGGATCGACGATCCGTCGAACAGCAACACCGGCTATGAACGGATTGCAATGCGCCACCGGCTGGCGGAAATGTCGGCCGAAACGATCGCCGGGATCGATCAGAACCAGAAGTCGGCATCACTGAAGCGCCGTGCCGAAGTCGCAGAGGCAGCGCAATTGCTTCCAGCGGCGGCTTTGGTTGTCCGTCCGGGACTTTTGTTCATCGAACGCGCCTTTTTTGCCGATGATTCCAGCGATGGAAAGTTGCTCGCGTTGCGCACTTTGCTGTCGTTCGCAGCGGCCACGCCGCACCTTGCCGACGGGCTTCACGCGAAAGTTCTGTTTGATGCCGCGGCTTCGCATCCATCTGCCCGGGGTGCAAAAGCTGAGCGCCTCGGCGCCGGCGGGGTGCTGGCGGAAATCCGGGCGCGGGGGGTGTATCTCCTTCAGGAGCGTCGTCGCGGCGCGGTAAGCAGCAAGGCCTTTGCGGGCCGGTACCGGTTGCTGGGAAGGCGGGCGGGTCCGGTGTCATTGCAACGGTTGCCACAGATCAACGCTTCGGCGCCGGCAGCCCTTGTGCGCCACGCTGAGCTTTCCGAGCCGTTGTGTGACATGCCGGATGCAGGTTCGTTGAGCGCGGCAGAGGCCGTCCGGAAGGGTTGTGCGCTGCGTCTGTTGCTCAATCCGTGGCCGGACCTTGTGCCTTCATTTGACATTGAACTGGCGGAGGCGCTTGCGAAGATCACGGATTCACGCCCGTTTCCTGCGTTGGCGTTGTAAACCGTGATGATGAGAATCGCCGCAGGGCGCATGCAAAGCCTTGGCAAGACCGGCGTTCGCACCTATCTTAAGTTATGCACGAAGCAGCGCTATGCGCGCTGCGCCCGGATTGGAAGTTTTCATGAACCCGAACTACCGTAATTTTGCGCTGTGGGCGATCATTGCACTCTTGCTGGTCGCGCTTTTCAGCATGTTTCAAAGCCCGTCAGCGCGGACGGTTTCGGCGGATGTCGAATACTCCAAGTTTCTGGATGATGTGGACGCTGGCAAGATCAAAAGGGTTGAAATCCAGGGCGACCGGATTGTCGGAACCTATCTCGACAATGGTACGTCGTTTTCGACCTATTCACCTGGCGATCCGGACCTCGTCAAGCGGCTTGAGGAAAAGAACGTCGTGATCGCAGCCCGCCCGCTGACGGACGGCTCAACCTCGCTGATCGGCATTCTGGTGTCTTGGCTGCCGATGATCATTATTCTGGGCGTCTGGATATTCTTCATGCGCCAGATGCAGGGCGGGTCGCGCGGGGCGATGGGCTTTGGCAAATCAAAGGCGAAGCTCCTCACTGAAGCGCACGGCAAGGTGACTTTTGCTGATGTTGCCGGTGTTGACGAAGCCAAGGTTGACCTTGAAGAGATTGTCGAGTTCCTGCGGGAGCCGGGCAAATTCCAGAGGCTTGGCGGCAAGATTCCGCGTGGCGTGTTGCTCGTTGGCCCTCCGGGCACCGGCAAGACGCTGATTGCCCGCGCTGTGGCCGGTGAGGCTGGCGTGCCGTTCTTCACGATTTCCGGCTCGGACTTTGTTGAAATGTTTGTCGGCGTTGGCGCAAGCCGTGTGCGCGACATGTTCGAGCAGGCCAAAAAGAACGCGCCGTGCATCATCTTCATTGACGAAATCGACGCGGTCGGGCGCCATCGCGGCGCCGGTCTTGGCGGCGGCAATGACGAGCGTGAACAGACGCTCAACCAGCTGCTGGTTGAGATGGACGGGTTTGAGGCCTCTGAAGGCGTGATCATCATCGCCGCGACCAACCGTCCGGATGTGCTCGACCCTGCGCTGTTGCGTCCGGGCCGGTTTGACCGCCAGGTCGTTGTGCCTAATCCGGACATTGTCGGCCGTGAGAAGATTCTGAAGGTTCATGTCAAGAACGTGCTGACCGCGCCGAATGTTGATCTTAAGACGATCGCCCGCGGCACGCCCGGGTTCTCCGGCGCGGATTTGGCCAATCTTGTCAACGAGGCGGCGCTGCTTGCCGCCCGCCGCAACAAGCGGCTGGTGACGATGCTGGAGTTTGAGGACGCCAAGGACAAGATCATGATGGGCGCCGAGCGGCGCACGCTCGCCATGACCGATGACGAGAAGAAGAAGACCGCATATCACGAGGCCGGGCATGCGCTGATTGCCATGATGATGCCAAACGTCATTGACCCGATCCACAAGGCGACGATCATTCCGCGTGGCCGGACATTGGGCATGGTGATGACGCTGCCGACCAATGACCGCGTTTCGTTTTCGCGTGAGAAGGCGCTGGCGCAGCTGATCATGCTGTTCGGCGGGCGCGAGGCGGAGATATTCAAGTTTGGACCTGCGAAAGTCACGACGGGCGCTTCCGGCGACATTCAGATGGCCACAAATCTTGCACGTGCGATGGTCATGGAATGGGGCATGAGCGAGAAGCTCGGCCGTGTCCGCTATAAATCCAATGAACAGGAAGTGTTCCTCGGCCATTCTGTCACACAATCGACGCACATGTCGGACGAGACCGCCAGAGTGATTGATGACGAGGTGCGCTTGCTGATCGAAGAGGGTGAGAAGACCGCCCGGACGATGATCAAAAAATACAGTAAGGAGTTTGAGGTGATCGCGCAGGGCCTTCTCGAATACGAGACGCTCTCCGGCGACGAAATCACTGCGCTGATTGCAGGGCAGAAACCGGCCCGAGATATGGGCGATGACACGCCTTCGCGCGGTACCACAGTGCCGAAGGCTGGTGCTGGCAAGTCCAAACCGCGCAAGGGCGAGGAACCAGGCATGGAACCGCAGCCGCAGGGCTGAAATGGCTTGTGCCCGGATTGAACACTTCAGAAACCCGCCAAACTGAAACCCGCCAAACTGGCGGGTTTTTCTTGCCGATTGGCTGGCCGGCCGCGGGTGTCCGATAGGCAGCGGTTAATGATGTCTTAAAGTTTTTTCTCTTATGTTAATGATTGATTACAGTTTGTGATATGCAGTGCCAGCCGCAGATATGGCAGAAGCGGGCGGGGCGCTCAGTCAGGGCTTGGAAAAAGATGACAAGAAAATATTTTGGCACAGACGGCATTCGTGGCCGTGCGAACCGCTTTCCGATGACGCCGGACATCGCCATGAAAGTTGGCATGGCTGTCGGCATCGCTTTCCGCAATGGCGACCACCGCCACCGCGTGGTGATCGGCAAGGACACTCGGCTTTCCGGCTACATGATTGAAAACGCGCTGGTGGCCGGGTTTACCGCTGCCGGCATGGACGTGTTTTTGCTTGGACCAATCCCGACGCCTGCCGTTGCCATGCTGACCCGCTCGCTTCGCTCTGACGTCGGCGTGATGATTTCGGCCTCGCACAACGCCTACCATGACAATGGCATCAAACTGTTCGGCCCTGACGGCTACAAGCTCTCGGACGAGCTGGAGTTGCAGATTGAGCGGCTGATCGGTGAGGATATGTCGAAGATGCTCGCCGACAATGGCGACATTGGCCGGGCCAAGCGCATTGACGGCATTCATGACCGTTATATCGAATTTGCCAAACGGACGCTGCCGCGCGACATATCGCTCTCGGGCCTGCGCATTGCCATCGATTGCGCCAACGGTGCTGCCTACAAGGTTGCGCCCAATGTGCTGTGGGAACTGGGCGCAGACGTCGTGGTGATCGGTGATGAGCCAAATGGCACCAACATCAATGAGGATTGCGGCTCGACACATCCGCTGAACCTGCAGAAGAAGGTCCACGAAGTGCGCGCGGACATCGGCATTGCGCTGGACGGCGATGCCGACCGTGTGCTGATTGTCGATGAGCGCGGCAATGTCGTGGACGGCGATCAGTTGATGGCCGTGATTGGCGAGGATTGGCAGGCAACCGGCAGGCTTGCCGCGCCGGGCATCGTCGCCACAATCATGTCGAACCTTGGGCTCGAGCGTTTTCTCGACGGCAAGGGACTTGAATTGATCCGCACCAAGGTCGGTGACCGCTACGTTGTCGAGCATATGCGCGAGCATGGTTATAATGTCGGCGGCGAACAGTCCGGTCATATTGTGATGTCTGATTTCTCGACGACCGGCGATGGGCTGGTCTCGGCGCTGCAGGTGCTGACTTGCGTCCAGAAAGCAGGCAGGCCTGTTTCGGAAGTGTGCGCCAAATTTGAAGCGGTGCCGCAGTTCCTGAAGAATGTGCGTTTCTCTGGCGGCAAGCCGCTTGAGGACAAGAAAGTAATCAGTGCGATTGATGAGGGCCGCGACCGGCTGGGCAAGACGGGCCGTGTTGTGATCCGCCCCTCCGGCACCGAGCCGCTGATCCGCGTGATGGCGGAAGGCGACGACAGCATTCTGGTCGAGTCGGTCGTGGACGACATCATATCGGTGATTGGATCGCTTGAGTCCGCCGCCTGAGGCAGTCCCCGATTTTGTTCAAATTGAAAATATTCGTGGTGAATCAACAGGGTTAAACGCTGCTTAACCTTTCCCGGACATTATCCGACCTGAACGTAACACGGCTGCGCGTATGTGTATCATGCGGCTGCCTTCGTTGAGGACATGGATCAATGAAGAAATTCGCACTTTCCCTGCTGTTTGGCGCGTCACTCGCCGTATCAGCCAACGTGGCCCGCGCTGCTGACATTCCCGAGCCCGAGATGCCGACCGTGATCGAGCAGCCTGCGCCGGTGGTTATTGAATCATCCGGCGGGTGGTATATCCGCGGCGACGTGGACTACCACCGCGCCAAGATGCGGGGTTCGATCTATGCCGTCAGCGGCGGCACGAGCGCTTTCGATACAACTGATATTGATGACTCATGGTCGCTCGGCGGCGGCATTGGCTACAATGTCAGCAAGAATTTCCGCGTTGACTTGACGGCAGACTATTGGATGAAGGCGAACTTCCGCGGATCGACGACCGGCACGTGCGGTGCCCCTCCTGTGGCTTGTGCGTCCACTGATACGTCGAGCGTGAATGCATGGGTTGTGCTCGCCAATGCCTATGCGGACCTTGGCACCTATCACGGCATCACCCCGTATGTCGGCGCCGGCATCGGCGTTGCGCACATCAAGTGGGCTGATCTTGCAAACGATGACGGCACCGTTGTCACCGTTCACGGCGGCAGGAAGTCCATGCGCGGCGCGTTCGCCCTGATGGCTGGTGCCTCCTACTGCGTGAACGACAAGATTGAACTTGACGGCGGCTACCGCTACACGCGGGTCGGCGGCGGTGACATGTTCAGCTATGCAAACTTCAACGGCCCCGGCCAGGACCGTGGCTTTAACGTGCATGAAGTGCGCGCGGGCCTGCGCTACTCGTTCGGCGGATCGAATCCGCGCTGCGCTGCTGCGCCGCAGACGGTCGAGTATCAGCCGGAACCGGCCGTCTACAAGTAAACCAGACGACGACTTTTCAGACCGCCCGGCACCCTTGCCGGGCGGTTTTTCTTTGGGCGCGCGCAAGTCGCAATTTGGCCCGCATGCTTAACTGCCACTTAATCTTTATGGTTAATAGTCGAACGCATCGGGTGCAGTGCATCGCCGCGCCCCCGGGTAATTTACTGGAGTAAGCCCATGCGCCGTGCCTCAAGACTATTGTCGATATTAACCTTTGCAGCACTGATGAGTGGATCCGCGCTCGCGGCCGATCTCGACAACATCATCAACGCGCCGCAGGAAGATCCGTATGTTCCGGTTGAAATCGGGACCGGCTGGTATATCCGCGGCGACATTTCCTATGACTTCGCCACGACGTCCACCGGCTCATACCGCACCTATGACGGCGTGAGTTATTCCACCAATGCCTACGACAATTTTGACTACCTCGCTGGCGGCGACTGGAGCGTTGGTGGAGGTTACCAGTTCAACAGCTTCCTGCGCGGCGATGTGACCATTGGCAACTGGCATCGCCAGGTGGTCGGCAACGACACGGATCCAAACCCTTGCACTCCGGCCTCACCTGCTGGCGATACCTGCCGTTCTGAAGATACCACCAAGGCATCCGG
The DNA here is from genome assembly GCA_031423755.1 of Phyllobacteriaceae bacterium. Lineage (GTDB taxonomy): Bacteria > Pseudomonadota > Alphaproteobacteria > Rhizobiales > Rhizobiaceae > JANMEX01. The sequence continues at coordinate 54,310 of JANPGC010000030.1, forward strand.
CTGGGAAAGCATGGTCAACGGCTATGCCGACCTTGGAACCTTTGTCGGCGTGACGCCCTACCTCGGCGCCGGGCTCGGCGTTGTCAACGTCAGCTATGGTGATTTGACCAACACCGCCTATTGCGTCGATGGCGTGACCGGGCTGGATGCAGGCGTCTGCGGTATCGCCGTTCATCCGGGAGAATCATCGTGGCGCTTTGCGTGGGCCGTCATGGCGGGCGCGTCCTATGACCTCAGCAAGAACCTCAAGTTTGACCTCGGCTACCGCTACTCGCATGTTGCAGGCGGGGCGATGTTCGGGTTTGACGCTGCGTCCACCGCTGCTGGCGCAACGGGTGTGCAAGGCACTGATGACGGCTTCTCCACCCACCAGATCAAGGCCGGCCTGCGCTACGCGATCTGGTAAGATTGCAGTCTTGTACACCATCAAGGCGGGCTTCGGTCCGCCTTTTTCGTTTCTGGAGCATAAAATGCCGCAGCTGAACAATGGTGCTTGACGGGGAAATCGCCTTTCCATAAAAGCCGACGCGGGCCACCCCTCCCCAACGAGGGGCCACTATCTGGAAGGATAGCCGCAATGACTGCCACAAAGCCGGGCAACCGTCCCGCAAATCCCAACTTCTCCTCAGGTCCCTGTGCCAAGCGCCCCAACTGGTCGCTGGATGTGCTCATAGACGCGCCGCTTGGCCGCTCACACCGTGCCAAGGTCGGCAAGAACAAGCTGAAGCTTGCCATAGACCTTACCCGCGACGTGCTTCAGGTTCCCGACGAGTGGCGCATCGGCATTGTCCCCGCGTCTGATACCGGCGCTGTTGAAATGGCGATGTGGTCGCTGCTCGGTGCGCGCGGCGTGGACATGGTGGCGTGGGAGTCATTTGGCGAAGGCTGGGTGACCGATGTGGTCAAGCAGCTGAAACTCGGCGATGCCCGCTCAATCATCGCGCCCTACGGCGAACTGCCGGATCTCGGCTCAATCAATTTCGACAATGATGTCGTCTTCACATGGAACGGCACCACCTCCGGGGTGCGCGTTGCGAACGCTGATTTCATTCCGGCGGACCGCAAGGGCCTCACAATCTGCGACGCCACCTCGGCGGCGTTTGCTCAGGATTTGGATTTTGCCAAGCTCGATGTCGTGACTTTCTCATGGCAGAAGGTGCTCGGCGGTGAGGGCGCTCATGGGGTGATTATCCTGTCTCCGCGCGCGGTCGAGCGGCTGGAATCCTACAAGCCCGCGTGGCCGCTGCCGAAGATTTTCCGACTGACATCCGGCGGCAAATTGATCGAGGGCATTTTTTCCGGCGAGACGATCAACACCCCGTCGATGCTTTGCGTTGAAGACTATATCGATGCGTTGCAGTGGGCAAAGTCAGTTGGTGGCCTCAAAGGTCTCATCGGACGGGCGGATGCCAATGCCGCTGCGTTGAATGGATTTGTTGACCAGTCGAAGTGGCTGGCGAATTTGGCCAAGGTTCCGGCAACGCGCTCGAACACGTCTGTGTGCCTCGTAATTAACGATCCGGACATTCTGGCGCTCGACAAGGACGCTCAGGCCAACTTTGCCAAGGCCATTGCCTCGCAACTCGAAAAGGAAGGTGTCGCCTATGACATCGGCTCCTACCGGGATGCACCGGCGGGCCTGCGCATCTGGTGCGGCGCAACGGTTGAGACGGCTGATGTCAAGGCGCTGACCAGTTGGCTCGACTTTGCGTTCGCTACGCAGAAAGCCGCGCTCAAGGCTGCGGCCTAGTCACGCGAGCAGCCTTCCCCCTTGGGGGGATGGTGGCCCGACAGGGCCGGTTGGGGGTGGCGACGTCGCACTCCCGCTCGGCTTGAGTTTCCAGAGAGTATTCACCACCACCCCCATCCGCCGGCTCTGCCGGCACCTTCCCC
>JANPGC010000031.1:0-4184 GCA_031423755.1 Phyllobacteriaceae bacterium
TCAATGTCCTCGCCTTCGGAGGAGAGTTCGTCGATCTCGGCATAGTCGCCTTCGCCAAAGGCACGGTCTTCGCCGAGCGAGGCGATGATCGCCTCGCGCAGGTCCGGCATGCCTTGGCCATGTTCGGCGGAAATCGGGCATGGTTCGCCAAGGCCGAGCTTCCATGAATCCAGAAAGCCGGATTGCGAATCCTTGGCTTCTGACTTGTTGGCGACAAGGATCACCGGCTTGTCAGCGCGGCGCACGAGCTGGGCAAAGGATTTGTCGAGCGGCGTGACGCCATGCTTGGCATCGACCAGAAAGAGGATCAGATCGGCCTCGACAATGGCCATCTCGGTCTGGGCGCGCATGCGGCCATTGAGCGAGGCGTCCGGCGCTTCTTCAAGGCCTGCGGTGTCGATGACCTTGAAATAGAGATCATAAAGCTTGGCGTCGTGCACGCGCCGGTCGCGCGTGACGCCGGGCAGATCATCGACAAGCGCCAGCTTCTTGCCAACCAGACGGTTGAAAAGCGTCGATTTGCCGACGTTGGGGCGGCCGATGATGGCGACGGTGAATCCCATGCGGGTCTCAGCCGCCTGACTTTGCCGGAACTTTGCCGGAAGCGGTGATGACGGAAAGCATCAGATCGGCGCGGTCGGCGATGTTGCGCGGCGCGTCCTTGTCGTCGATGATGGACTGAAAGAAGCCTTGCGCTTCGGAGAATTTGTCGGATTTCCACGCCGAGAGACCAAGCGCCTCGCGGGCGGAATGGCGCATGGCATTGCCCTCGGCGGTGAGAGCCTCGGCGCGTTTGGCGACGTCCTCGTAAGTGCCGGTGTCAACCAGCAGCAGCGCGGCGCGCAGGGTCGCCATGTCGCGGATCGACTGGTCGACCGACGTGTCGGCAGCGACGGCGTCAAACGCGGCGACAGCGCCCTTGGCATCGCCCTTGGATGCAAGGACTGTGGCGGCGCGCATGCGGGCGAGCACCGGGTATGAACCGAAGCCTGACTTTTCGAGCTCTTCCAGCGATTTCAGGGCCTCGTCGGGCTTTTTGTCGTTCGCTTGTGTCAATGCGGCAAGGAACAGGTCGCCAGACTTGGAGGCCTGCGCCGCGCGCCACCATTTCCAGCCTTCGAAGCCGGCAGTCGCCAGAATGATCGCCACGGCGATGCCGGCAACGATGATGCCGTAGCGCTCCCACAGCGACTTGAACTGGTCGGTGCGCAGGTCGTCATCGACTTCCTTGATGAAACTATCGTCTGACATGGGCAGGGCTGTTCCTCTTGGTCATTCTTGGCAATCGTGCAAGAATTTGGCGGCCTTCTAGCCGGAAAGCGCGTCCGCGAACAGGTCTGATTTCACAATTCGATGTTTGCGCGTCACATTGGCGAAACGCCGAACAACCATTCGTGCAGTTTCCAGACGAACAGGCCGTAGATCACGATGCCGGAAACAATGGCGATGATGTCGTTGCTGACCGGCCCGGCAACGGAAGCGCCCATGTCGCCTCGGCGTTTCACGGCGATGCGATCCCAGATCGCCCACGCAAGGAACGACCCGAAGAGGATGAGCGAGGCGAGATCGCCGTTGGCCAGAAGATGGCCGAATGCCCAAAGCTTGATCGACAGCAGGAACGGGTGCTTGAGGATAGGCTTCAGGCGGCCTGCCGGAACGTTGGCGACCATCATGGATATGAAGGCTAGCAGCATCAGCAGCGCGTTGATGTGCTTCATCCATGTTGGCGGCTCGTAGACAAAGGCGGCGTCGGGACGCGCAAGTGAATAGCCCCAGATGATGAGGACGAGACCGACCAGAGAGACCATCGAATATACGCCCTTCCAGCCGCCCTCGCCGCGCTGGCGGATTTGCGCCTCACGAAATTGCGGGGCGACGATGCGCACGGAATGGATGCCGAGGAAGATAATTATGCCCAAGATCAATACCAGCATCAGATGTCTCCTTCACGGCAGCAAATCATGCCGATTCAGTGTCACGATAGGCCATTGCGGCGTCATCCGGCAAGCAAGCCCGAAAGCCGCCACATTGGGATATTAGCGGCGCTGGATGAATTTGCATTGCATCCCCGCTGCGCTGGCCGCCGCGCTCATCATTCCGACGGCTGCGTCGGCAGCTGAGACGACCAAACCGGACCAGATTGTGCTGATCTCGTTTGACGGGGCGCATGACAATGCGCAGTGGCAGCGCAGCCTTGCACTCGGCGAAAAGACCGGGGCGAAGTTCACCTATTTTCTCAATTGCGTGTTTTTGCTTTCACCCGAAAATAAGGGGCGGTTTGATGCGCCCGGCAAAGGCGCAGGCAAGAGCAATGTCGGCTTTGGCAAATCCAGGGCGGATGTTTCGGCGCGGCTTGGTCACATCTGGCGGGCGCATGTGGATGGCCACGAGATTGCCAGCCATACTTGCGGCCATTTCGATGGCAAGGACTGGACGGCGAAGGACTACGCCAAAGACCGTGCGCAGTTTCACTCCATCATGGCAGATGCGTGGACGATCAATGGCGAGCCGCGCGAGCCGTTCGGCTGGCGGGCGTTTGTGGATGACAGTTTGAAGGGCTTTCGCGCGCCTTATCTTTCGACCGGTCCGGGCCTTGAAGCGCATATGCGCAGCGGCGGGTATTTGTATGATGCCAGCGGCGTCGAGCGCGGAATTGCACAGCCGAAGATGAAGGCGGGCGTGTTGCGCTTTGCCCTGCCGACCATCCCTGAGGGGCCTGAAGGGCGGCGCATTATCGCGATGGATTATAATTTGTTTGTGCGCCATTCCGGCGGGTTCGAGCGCAAGGATGTGGACGGCGTGTTTGAAAAGCGCACGCTTGACGCGCTTTATGCGGCTTTCGACGGGCAATATTCCGGCAAGCGCAATCCTGTGCAGTTCGGTTTGCATTTCACGTTGATGAACGGCGGTGCCTACTGGCGCGCTGCCGAGCGTTTTGCCACGGACGTGTGCGGCAGGGCGGACGTGAAGTGCATCACGTACGAGGAATATGCGGGTGGGCACTCTGCCGCGAAATTGGCGGCGGCGTGGGCGAAACGCGGCGGGTCTTAAGTTTTACAGTGTTGGGCTTGCCTGCTCGTCCAGCCATTTCTGATCGATTTCAGGCAGTTGTTCCTCGTCTATGACTGCCTCGAAGGCGCGCAGACGGCGGTAGATCGAGATCATTTCGATGATCGTTGTCCATGAATTGATGAGATACTGGAATGAGCTTTTCACCTGATCGAAGGCGTTCAAAATCTGGTTGAACAGGCCGAAGGTGATTTTGCCCGCAATGATGGTCGGCGCGAGAATGATGTAGGCAAAGATGTTGTCTGTCTGCAGGTAAAAGTACCGTCCGACGTTGAAATACATGTAGTTGGCGTAAAGCTTGAAGTAATTTTTGCGAACGTTTTCAAAGAGTTCCCGCACTGTCGGCGGGTCGGCGCGCTCTGCGTCGTCCTCACCCAAAACAAGTTCCTTGCGGTAGGCGGCCTCGACGCGCTGGTTTTTGAATTCCAGACCCGGAAGGCGGATGCCTATGAGCATGAAGAAGACGGTGCCGAGGAGCGCCCAAAAGACCGAAGCGTAGACCAGCGAATGTTTGACCTCGCCGAAGAACGGCAATTCGCTGGCGCTCACCGAATATTTGGCAAGGATCGGCAAAAAGGCCACCAGCGTCAGGATGGCGTCAACAAAGGCTACGCCGAGCCCTTCCATGATGTTGGCAAAGCGCATGGTGTCTTCCTGCACACGCTGGGATGCGCCTTCGATGCGGCGCACCTTCTGCCAATTTTCCATGTAGAAATTGTTCATCGCTGTGCGCCAGCGGAAGACGAAATGGCTGACAAAAAACCGGTTCAGCACCGCCACAAAAACTGCGACAAATGCGATGCCGGCAAATATCCACAGGCTGCCGATATACTCTCCAGCCGTGATGGCAGGCGGCTTGGCCACAACAGGCGCAGCATCGTCCGCCTTCATGGCAATGGACAGCGCCTTTTGTATCAAATCGTAGAACGGCCCGTACCAGTCATTGATGGCGACTGAGACCTGCACCTGAAACGAGGTGACGAACAGGATCAGCGCCGCGCCCAGAATTGACCAGACCGACCATAGATGCGGCCGGAACACGCGCCAGAACGCGTAGAACAAGAGCGTCGCCGCAGTATAATATATGTAGAACCAAAGGAACGGTTTGGTGATGA
>JANPGC010000032.1:0-6294 GCA_031423755.1 Phyllobacteriaceae bacterium
TCTGCGCTCGCAGCATACTCTACGCGCCGGTGCACAGTGGCCGCACTTTGCGCCAACTTTCTGGAAAATCAACAGTATTCTTCGGTTATGAACTGCAATTTGCTTGACAGTTGCGGGCTTGCAATGCGCCAGAGATTCGCCGGCTAATTCAGGCCGCGAGCTGAACAACCCGGTTGCGGCCGCTGTTTTTGGCTTCGTAGAGCGCGCGGTCCGAGCGCTTGATAAGATCGGTAACCGAATCAACACCGGCAATAAGACTCGACACACCCACAGACGTGGTCACGCTGATTGTCTTGCCGCCCGGCAGCGCAAAGGGCTCGTTTTCAATGGCCGCACGCACGCGCTCCGCCACACGCGCCGCTATCTCAGCATCGGTGTCAGGCATCGCAACCACAAACTCCTCGCCGCCAAAGCGGCAGACAAGATCAGCGCCCCGAACCTGACGGCGCAGTCGCAGCGCGAACTCGCGCAGCACTTCATCGCCGCCGTCATGACCGTGCGTGTCATTGATGCTCTTGAATTTGTCGATATCCGTGATCAAGAACGACAGCGGCCGCTTGCGCTGATTGGCGCGCTCGAACAGCGTAGTCATGTGATTGTCGAGATAGCGGCGGTTGTGCAGCCCGGTCAGCCCGTCCGTGACTGCCATCTCAATCGTCTGAACCAGACTCTTGCGCAGCGCGTCATTGTAATTCTTCCGCCGCACTTGCGTGCGCAAGCGCGCCGTCAGCTCCTGCGGGTCGAGCGGGCGCACCATGAAATCATTGACCCCAAGCTCAAGCGCCCGCATCACGCGCTCGTCCTCGCCGGGCTCTGCAATCAACAGAATAGGCAGAAAACGCGTCCGGTCGAGCGAGCGCAGCTGCGAGCAGAGGCGCAGCGGATCAAAATTGGCAAAGCCGGTGGTAATCAGAACGCAGTCGTAGTCCTTCTCGACAGCCTGAAAAAAGCCGGTCTGAGGATCTCGCGTGGTGTCTACCTCATACTCGGCATAAAGCATCTTGCCGATGCGCTCGGCGGAATTCGGACGTTCATCGATCAGCAACAGGCGCGGCTTGCCTTGCATTTCGCCGGTCTTGCCCTGCAACAGTTCATCAATACCTATCGCGCGGGTGGTTGCCGCGCGCAGACGCAGCTCATCCGTCAGCGTCTTCAGGCGAACGAGGCTTTTGACGCGTGACATCAGCTGCAAATCATTGACCGGCTTGGTCAGGAAATCATCAGCGCCCGCCGTCAATCCGCGCACGCGGTCAGAAGGCTGGTCAAGCGCGGTCACCATCACCACGGGAATGTGACGTGTCGCGGGATCGGCTTTCAGCCGCTCGCAAACCTCAAAGCCGTCCATGCCGGGCATCATGATATCAAGCAGGATCAGGTCAATGCCGCCCTGCTCGCAGACCGCCAGCGCTTCCGGCCCGTTCATCGCGGTGACAACTTCGTAATATTCCGCAGAAAGGCGCGCCTGCAAAAGCTTCACATTGGCCGGGATGTCGTCAACAACCAGAATTCTTGCGGTCACAGTGTTGCTCCGTTTCCCAATTCAGGCGTCGCCAAGATAGGACTTGATCGTTTCGACAAATTTCGAGACGGAAATCGGCTTGGATATATACGCCTCGCAGCCGCCCTGCCGGATGCGTTCCTCATCGCCCTTCATGGCAAACGCTGTCACGGCAATCACGGGAATGCGGTGCAGCTTGTCGTCTTCCTTCAGCCATTTGGTAACCTCCAGCCCCGAAACCTCCGGCAGCTGAATGTCCATCAGGATCAGGTCCGGCTTGTGGGCGCGCGCAAGATCAAGCGCTTCGAGCCCGTTCCGCGTGCGAATCGTCTCATAGCCCGATGCTTCGATCAGGTCTTTGAAGAGCTTCATATTCAGCTCATTGTCTTCTACGATCATGACGCGCTTTGGCATCTTGTCCTTCCCGGCGGGCTTGTCAGTCGCCTTGCGGCAACCAGACCAGACACCCTGCATATCGTGATTTGATTGACGAAACGCAAAGAACGCGCAATCGAGTTTACCGAGAGTGGAACCAACAGCGGAACGCATGGCAGACAAGATGCTGAAACAGAGCCAAAACACCATCAACGGCGAGGATATCGCCATCCGTGCGCTGGTCTGGATCGCCGGTAACGCGCCAATGTTGCACCGGTTCCTTGATCTGTCGGGCATTGATGCAAGCCAGATTCGCGAGGCGGCCAAGGAACCGGCGTTTCTGGCGGGTGTCTTGACCTTCATCCTCGCCCATGAGCCGACGCTCAACGAGTTTGCCGAGGCTGAAAACCTGCATCCCTCAGTGGTCGCCCAAGCGCTAAAGTCATTGCCGGACGGCGAGCGTGCTTATGATCAAGGCTCGATCTGACCTATCCTGTTGGCCGCCTCCAAGATTTCGGGCTGTCTGCGGAGAGCGCCTCAAAATCGCCGACGTGCGCTGGCGTCAGCAGCATCACGGTGATTGGATGGTTATCTGTCATCGGTTCGATTCTTTTTGTTCTGCATCGTGTGTTCTTGTATTGTTCCGCCAATTCTGGTGCTTGTCAATATGGGTGAAGTTCTGGGCCTCAAAGCGACCGCCTTCTGCCGCGACTGCCTGAAAGAGGCGGCGCGCGAGGAGCGCCGCTGCACGGCTTGCGGCTCGCCGCGCCTGCTGCGCCATGCCGAGCTTGGCGCGCTGTCCATTGCCCACATTGACTGCGACGCCTTCTACGCCTCCGTCGAAAAGCGCGACAACCCGGAACTGCGCGACAAACCTGTCATCATTGGCGGCGGCAAGCGCGGCGTTGTCTCCACTGCCTGCTACATCGCGCGGGTCCACGGCGTCCGCTCAGCGATGCCAATGTTCAAGGCCTTGCAGGCTTGTCCTGATGCCGTCGTCGTCAAGCCGGACATGGAAAAATATGCGCGAGTGGGCCGCGAAGTGCGCGCGCTGATGCTCGAGATGACGCCGCTGGTCGAGCCGGTGTCCATCGACGAGGCGTTTCTCGACCTGTCCGGCACGGAAAAGCTGCACCGCGCCGCGCCATTCATGACGCTCGCCCGCTTTGCCAAGCGGGTTGAGCAGGAGATCGGCATTTCAGTCTCGGTCGGCCTGTCATACTGCAAGTTTCTCGCCAAGATCGCCTCCGACATGGAAAAGCCCCGCGGTTTTTCGATCATCGGTCAGGCGGAGGCGGTAGCCTACCTCGCCGCCCTGCCCGTTTCCAAAATCTGGGGCGTCGGCAAGGCGTTTGAAGAGACACTGTCACGCGATGGCATCACCATGATCGGCCAATTGCAAACGATGGAGGAAGCCAGCCTTATGCGCCGCTACGGGGTGATGGGCCAGCGCCTCGCCCGCCTCTCACGCGGCGTTGACAGTCGCAAGGTGGATCCCTCGTCCGACATGAAAAGCGTCTCGGCCGAAACCACTTTCAACGATGACCTTGCCTCACTCGAAGATCTTCGCCCGGTGCTGCGCGCACTCTCGGAACGCGTTGCCCGCCGGATGAAGTGCTATGGCGTTGCGGGCATGACGGTGGCGCTCAAGCTGAAGACCACAGACTTCAAGACCCGCAGCCGCAACAAGACGCTTTCAGACCCGACACAGCTTGCCGACCGGATATTCCGCACTGGACTTGCGATGCTCGAGCGCGAAACCGACGGCACAAGATTCCGGCTCATCGGCATCGGCGTGTCCGAGCTTTGCGAGCCAACCCAGGCCGATCCTGTCGATCTTGTTGACCCGCAAGCCGCCAAACGCGCCAAGGCGGAAGGCGCGATGGACGTGCTACGGGACAAGTTCGGAAACAATGCGCTGGAAACCGGCGAGACTTTCGGGCGCAAACGCCGGGACTGAAGGAAAAGGAACATTGCCATGACCGACCAATCGCCCGCGCTTGCCGAACGGCTGCTGCAAATCGAACCGGAAAAGCTGACCGCCCAAGAGCGAAAGGTTTTGACCAAGCTCGCCTCGCGCCCCCGCATCAGCGAAGACATCAACACCACCTACAGCGGCCAGATGACATTCGGCGACAGGCTCGCCGATTCCGTCGCCGCCTTCGGCGGCTCATGGACCTTCATCATCCTGTTTTTCATCATTTTGATGGCCTGGGTGACGACCAACACGGTCCTCCTTGGAAGCACCAAGGCGTTCGACCCCTATCCGTTCATCTTCCTCAATCTCGTGCTATCCATGCTTGCGGCCATTCAGGCACCGATCATCATGATGTCGCAGAACCGGCAATCAGCAAAAGACCGGCTGGTGGCGGGGCATGATTATGAGATCAACCTGAAAGCCGAACTCGAAATTCTTGCGTTGCATGAAAAACTCGACGATGTGCGGCAGGAGAAACTGGTGATCTTGATGAAGCAGCAGGCCGAGCAAATGAAAATCCTGGCGCAGCTTCTGAAGAATGCCGGGAAATAGCAACACCACTCGCGGGCTCGAGGCACCAATGGCTGATCACCAATTCGAAAATCCACTCTGGAAATGGGGCGGAAAGGGAAGCTGGCACTTTGTCACCGTGCCGGAAGACATTTCCGGAATCATCCGCATGAGCGTGCCGCACAAGGCAGGATTCGGCTCCGCTGGCGTCAGCGCCTCGATTGGCGATCACAGATGGAAGACTTCGATCTTCCCGGATGCGAAGTCAGGCTGTTATATTCTTCCCGTTAAGGCTGAAATCCGGAAGCAGTGTAATATCAAAGCGGGTGATGTCATTCCGGTTAGTCTCGACATCAACGGCATGGGCTGACCGGCATTGAAGGCCATATCGTCAATGTCCGTTCCGGTCGATTGTGTCTCGGTACTTGCGCTCAAAGACAACCGTATCCCCTTCAAACGCCACGACTTTCCCCGTCACATGAAAATGCGTTGCGTCCGACCACATCGCTGAACTCGTCTCCGTGCGGATCGACCAGTCATCGCGCGCCAGCGTCTGCGTCCAAGCAATCTCGGCCTTCGCCGAAAGCGGATCATCAGGATGAATGGTCCAAGTCTCCAGCGTCGAGGAACCCGAAACCAGCCCATGTTCCAGGTCACGGTCCGCGCCGAAATCGTTGGAAACCGTCAGCACAACCGTGCCGTCGTCCCGCCGCTCGGTCTTGCGCAATGACGCCGCTTTGCGCACATTTTCCGCGCGCCAAGCAGGTGCCGCCTCTGACGCCTCAAAGCCCCACTCGTCGCCTGTCGCAACCGGCCGCAGCGGCAATGCCAGTGACGCTTCGGTCAGCGTGACAACGGCCATTCGCGGCGACGGCCAGACCGAGGGCCAACTCGAAGTCGCCACAGCAACGCGCAACTGATGCCCTGCCGGAATGCGGTACGCGATCTGGTCCAGCGCGAACGAGGCCTGATAGGCCATGCCCGGCACAAGCGCTTCGGGGCTTTCGTGCGAGGCATGATGCGTCAGATTGAGGAAGCCGTGGGTGATCAGCGCCGAGCGGCCATCGGGGAACACATCGCAAAGCCGCACGGAAATCAGCGTGTCTGGCTGATCTGACGAAAACTGGAGCCTGAATTCCGGGGCGCCGACAATATCCAGCGCAGTCTCCAGAGCCTGTCCATCAAAAACCACTGACCGCGCATCATCTTCGCTCTGCTCGTCCGGAAGCTCCGGCCCATAGGTAAAGGGAAAATACTCACCTGCCGCCATTCCGCAATCTTGCGGCGATGATACGGATACATTCAAAGTGCCCGAAGTCGGCGACAGACCGGCATCGGTCAAGTAAAAAACCTCGTTGCTAATATTCGGCGATGGCCACTTCTCTGCCGCAATCCAGCGCCCCGGCCGCTCCGGCAGCCACGGCTTTGGGTCAACTGAATCCATCAGCCAAGCCCGGTAGGCGGGGTCATTCTCAACGCCAGTGTCCGAGCCCTTCAGCCAATGATCCCACCAGCGCAGCGCCTCCTGCAAAAAGCCAATGCGCGGCTCAGGTGCGGCGAAATGCGGGTATTTGTGGATCCACGGCCCGACAATTGCCTTGACCGGACTTTCAATGTTTTCAACAAGATGCGCGGGAGTGTTGCGATAGCCGTCATGCCAGCCGCCAATCGACAGCACTGCCGCTTTGATCGCCGAATAATCCTCGCAGACCGAGCCATGCTTCCAGTAGGCGTCGCGGTGCGGGTGCCGCAGCCATGTGCTGATCAGCAATGGCATCGCTTCGAGCCGCTCAAGCCACATCTCGCGCCACTTGTCGCCAACCAGCGCGGGGTCTGGCGGGCGCGACGAATAGGACAGCATCTGTGCCGACCAGCCGAAATTCTCATTCAACAGGCAGCCGCCCTTGTAGTGAATGTCGTCGGCATAGCGGTC
>JANPGC010000033.1:0-13521 GCA_031423755.1 Phyllobacteriaceae bacterium
CATCCACGAAGAGATCCTCAAGATAGACATAGGGTCCGGCAGACCAGGTCGACAAATGCTCCTGCGCGTGGGTGAATCCGACAGGTTTGCCGTCCAGCAAGACAATCCAGCCATGCAACGGCACCGCCGGGTCGTGCAGCCGCGACCAGGTCAGCGCGGTCATTTCTTCAGATAAACCAGTTTCGTAGAAGGTCAAATAGCCATCCCATAGCGGGCGCCAAGCCTCTAGGTCAGATTTCTCCAACGGCCTTACGCTCACGTTGCTCATCCTTGCCTCACCCAGACGCGAAGTCTTCCGACGCTTTGAAACCCCGCTGCCAACGCCATCTCCAAATCCTCGCCACGCTCATAGCCAACAACCGGCAGGCCCGCGCCAAAGCCCTCCACTGCGGAAACTGCGGATATCATGCAATCGGCTTTGCCTTCGGAAGGCGCAAAGAAGTTGGAGAAACCCACACAGTCGCGCGAGCGGTTGGCGATGCACCCGGCCACATAGTGGCCGTTCTCCCGCTTGCCGAAAAACCCGACATTCGGGTCTGTCAGCGTGGATGGCGGAAAAATCCGCATTCCCGCCGGCGATGTGCCGTTCCAATCGTCCTCCCAGAGCGCCAGCGCTTGCGGCGCGCTGATGCGCTCCCACCCCGGCTCCGGCGCAGCGGGCGTCGCATTCACCTCAAGCCAGATCCACTGCGCATCAAACAACGGCGTGAGACCCCGCTCTGCCAGCGGCAGCGCGGCAAAAGCATCCTTCAGCGTGAAGCTGCGTTCCAATGCTGAGGCAAGGCGGTCAATGGCCGCCAACTGCTCGCGGGTGGATTCGGGCGCAAGCGTGACAAAATTGGAATAGTAGGGCGGGGCGGCAGCGCGGCTTTGCCAATGCGACGCCGTCCGCTCATCATCCAAGCCGTGCGCGCGAAACACGCATTGATACCAGTCCACATTGTTGGCGGCGCAGATGCGGGCCTTTTCAAGGCGTTCCGCGACTGCGCCATCCATGGTCAATCCGCCATCGCAACGCGCAGGTTTTCGTCGATCTTGTCGAGGAAGCCGGTTGTCGAGAGCCATGGCTGGTCGGGGCCGATCAGCAGCGCCAGATCCTTGGTCATGTAGCCGCTCTCAACCGTCGCCACGCAGACCTTTTCCAGCGTCAGCGAGAATTTCATCAAATCCTTGTTGCCGTCGAGCTTGGCGCGGTGGGCCAATCCCCGCGTCCATGCGAAGATGGAAGCTATGGAGTTGGTCGAGGTTTCCTCGCCCTTCTGGTGCTGGCGGTAATGGCGGGTGACGGTGCCATGCGCGGCTTCCGCTTCCACAACCTTGCCGTCCGGCGTCATCAAAACAGAGGTCATCAGGCCGAGCGAGCCAAAGCCCTGCGCGACAATGTCAGACTGCACGTCGCCGTCATAATTCTTGCAGGCCCAGACATAGCCGCCGGACCATTTCAGCGCCGAAGCCACCATGTCGTCAATCAGCCGGTGCTCGTACCAGATTTTCTTTTCCTTGAAGGCGGCGGCGAATTCCTTTTCGTATACTTCCTGGAAAATGTCCTTGAAGCGTCCATCATAGGCTTTCAGAATGGTGTTCTTGGTCGACAGATAGACAGGCACGCTGCGCAGCAGGCCATAGTTCAGCGAGGCGCGGGCGAACTCGAAGATCGATTCATCGAGATTGTACATGGCCATCGCCACGCCGTCGCCCGGTGACTGGTAGACTTCATGCTCGATCACCGTGCCGTCCTCGCCGGTGAATTTGATCGACAGCTTGCCCTTGCCGGGGAAACGGAAGTCGGTGGCGCGATATTGGTCGCCGAAAGCATGGCGACCGACGATGATTGGCTTGGTCCAGCCCGGCACCAGGCGCGGCACGTTGTTGCAGATTATCGGCTCGCGGAAAATCACGCCGCCCAGAATGTTGCGGATGGTGCCGTTCGGCGATTTCCACATCTTCTTCAGCTTGAATTCTTCAACGCGCTGCTCGTCGGGTGTGATCGTCGCGCATTTGATACCGACGCCGTGCTTCTTGATCGCATGGGCGGCGTCAATCGTAACCTGATCGCTGGTGGCGTCGCGGTTTTCGACCGACAGGTCGTAATATTCGATGTTGAGGTCAAGATAGGGGTGGATCAGCTTTGCCTTGATGAAATCCCAGATAATGCGGGTCATTTCGTCGCCGTCGAGGTCAACGACGGGGTTTGCTACCTTAATCTTGGCCATGGATTTTCCTTCGGATAGGGGAGCTGGACACAAGGCCGAACAGCCTTTGTGCGACCGTATAACATCAAGGTTTGACAAGGCAAGGTGGTGCTTCGGGTAGTTTTGAGGCCGCCGCTCAGGGCATCAAGACCAGCCTGATCGCATAGGCCACCATACCGAGCGCCAGCACACTGGCCAGCCAGATCCCTCCAAACCAGAGCAAGCGCGAGAGTTTCGAGTGAGCCTGTCTAATGGTAGCCGCCCTCCGGCGAAATCTTGCCGCGGAACACCCAGTAGCTCCACGCCGTGTAAGCAAGGATCATCGGCACCAGAATGACTGTCCCCGCGAGCAGGAACTTCAGCGAGTTCTCCGGCCCCGCCGCCTGCCAAATCGTCACCGAGAAGGGCACAATGTAGGGGTAGAAGGATATACCAAGCCCGATGTAGCACAGCACGAACAGCGCGAGCGAGGCCAGAAACGGCTGCAGTTCGCGACGCTTTTCAATGCCAGTGTAGATCAACCACGCGCAGCCGAGCACGAGCAGCGGCACAGGCGCGGTATAAAGCAGCTGCGGAAATACAAACCAGCGATCCATGAAACCCGGATTGAGGAATGGCGTCCACAGGCTGACGATGCCGATCAGCGCGAGGGTAGCTGTGCCTGTGATCTTCGCTGCCTGAAACGCCCTGTCCTGCAGCGAGCCTTCCGTCTTGTAGATCAGCCAGCCTGCGCCGAGCAGCGCATAGCCGAGCACCAGCGCGACGCCCGTCGTCAGGCTGAACGGCGTCAGCCAGTTCCACCAGCCGCCGGCATATGCACGGCCTGCCACCGGAATGCCTTGCACCAGCGCACCAAGCGCGATGCCTTGCGCGAACGTTGCCAGCAGCGAGCCGCCGGCAAAGGCCCAATCCCACAGGAATTTGCCACGCCGCGTCTTCCAGCGGAATTCGAAGGCGACGCCGCGGAATGTCAGCGCCAGCAACATCAGGATGATTGGCGCATAGAGCGCGGGCATGATGACCGAATAGGCGAGGGGGAACACGGCAAACAGCCCGCCGCCGCCCAGCACCAGCCAGGTCTCATTGCCGTCCCACACCGGGGCGACTGAGTTCATCATCATGTCGCGGTCTTTCTCCTCGGGAAAGAACGGAAACAGGATGCCGATGCCAAGGTCAAAGCCGTCGAGAATGACATAGGCGAGCACGGCAAAAGCAATCAGCGCGGCCCAGATGAGCGGATAATCGAGCACCATGATCACCTCCTATTCCACAGCCATTTCGATGGCAGGCGTGATGCCTGCCGCGCGGATCGGCTCGTCCGTCGGCAAGCCTTCCTCGTTGCGTTCGGGTGTCTTGGCCATCTCGCGGAAAATGTAGAAGATGCCGGACCCAAACAAGACGAAATAGACCACGATGAACGCCAGCAATGATGCGCCGACTGCGGCAGCGTCAATTGCGGACGAGGATTCACTTGTCCGCAGCAGTCCATACACCGTGTAAGGCTGGCGGCCAACTTCGGTGACAGTCCAGCCGGCCAGCAGCGCGATAAACCCGGACGGACCCATCACGATTGCAGCGCGGTGCAGCCAAGGCGACTGATAGAGCGCGCCGCGATAACGCAGCCACAGACTCCAAATCCCAAGCCCCATCATCGCAAAGCCAATGCCGACCATGATCCGGAAGGCGAAGAAGACCGGCCCGACTGGCGGGCGCTCGGCGACGGGCCATTCCTTTAGCCCCTTGATCTCGCCATCAAGGCTGTGAGTCAGGATCAGGCTGCCGAGTTTGGGAATTTCGATCTTGTAGTCGATACGCTCTTCCTTTGAGTTGGGAATGCCGAACAAGATCAGCGGCGCGCCCTTGTGCGTGTCAAAATGCCCTTCCATTGCCGCGATCTTGCGCGGCTGGTGTTCGAGCGTGTTGAGGCCATGCTCGTCGCCCGCGAAAATCTGCACCGGCGCAACAATCGCGGCCATCCACATCGCCATGGAAAACATGATTCGTGCGGCAGGATTGGTCTGCTTCTTCAGCAAATGCCACGCCCCGACTGCGCCGACGACGAAGGCCGTCGTGAGATAGGCGGCCAGCACCATGTGAACCAGACGGTACGGGAACGATGGATTGAAGATCACTTCCATCCAGCTGGTAACGATAAACTGGCCCGCATCGTTCATCGCATAGCCTGCAGGCGTCTGCATCCAGCTGTTCACCGCCAATATCCAGAACGCCGAAATGAACGTGCCGACCGCGACCATGCCGGTGGCAAACAGGTGCAGGCCCGGCCCGACCTTTTCACGGCCGAACAACATCACGCCGAGAAACCCAGCCTCCAGAAAGAAGGCCGTCAGCACCTCATAGCCCATGAGGGGCCCAAGCACCGGCCCGGTCTTATCGGCAAACACGCTCCAATTGGTGCCGAATTGGTAGCTCATGACAATGCCGGAAACGACGCCCATGCCGAATGTGATGGCGAAGATGCGCTTCCAATAGTCGAACACATCGAGATAGGTCTGGTTGCCCGTGAACCTGTGCAAGCCGTTCAAGACAGCAAGAAAACTTGCCAACCCGATGGTGAAAGCCGGGAAGATGATATGGAAACCGATGGTGAACGCAAACTGCATGCGGGCGAGAAACACCGGATCAAAACTGTCCATGATGGTATCCAAATCACTCAATATTCAGCTGGTTCAAATGTAAGCTTTTCAGGGCCACCTAACACTGCCATATCGCCGCATGCTGCGCTTGTGCTCATTTCTTCGGCAGGGATTTGTTGAACGTGAGCGCCGCGCCCATCCAGAATTCGAAATCAGCGTCCCCGGCACTCTCATCCACATAGCGATATCCGGCCATAGGCTTGCCGCCCATTTCCATCATGGTCGAAGGCGGAGCAGCATCCGTGTTGAAATCCTTGCCGACCCGTACCAGCAATCCACGCTTTGACGTTCCCGCCAGCATGTTGCCGTTCAGCGTGAAGCAGGTCCCGCCGAACATTTTCACCGGCTTGGCACCCAGAGGGTCAAGCCGCGCATGCAGTCTTGCCAGCATGTCAACCATGGGATTTCCCCTTCGCAGTCTGATCCAAACACGCTAAACCCGTCGCGGATTTCCAGCAACAGGACAGTGCATTTCATGGGACGGACCAGTCAGAACCGCAAACTGATCACCGGCGGGCCTGTCATCATTTTGTGCGAGCCGCAGCTGGGTGAAAACATCGGCATGGTCGCGCGCGCCATGGCCAATTTCGGCCTGTCAAACCTTCGCCTCGTCAACCCGCGCGAAGGCTGGCCGAACGAGAAGGCCGAGCGCGCTGCCGCCAAGGCCGATCATGTCATCACTGGCGTCCAGGTGTTCGACGATCTGCCGTCCGCCATCGCCGATCTCAATTTCGTACTCGCCACCACCGCCCGCGACCGCGATGGCTACAAGCCGGTGCTGGGACCGGTGGAAGCCGCGCGTGAATTGCGTACCCGCGACACGGCTGCCCAAGCGACCGGCATCCTGTTTGGCCGCGAGCGCTGGGGCCTCAACAATGAGGAAATCAGCCTGTCTGATGCCATCGTTACCTTTCCGGTCAATCCGGCCTTCGCCTCGCTGAACATTGCGCAGGCGGTGCTTTTGATGTCCTACGAGTGGATGAAAACAAGTCTGGCCGACGAAACCGCCACTGCCTTCTCCGGCCCGCAGTTCGTGCCCGCCGCCAAGGAACATACGGTCGGCCTGTTCGAGCAGCTCGAAGAGGCGCTCGATGCGCGCGGCTATTTCCGCCCGGCGCAGAAGAAGGAAGTCATGAGCTTCAACCTCCGCTCGCTCCTCATGCGCGCCGAACTCACCGAAACCGAAATCCGCATGCTGCGCGGCATCGTCACCTCGTTCGACCACTATTCGCGCCAATGGCCCAAGGGCTCCAAGGCGCCGGAGGGGAGGGCGCGCAAGCCTGCGGCAACTTCGGCGGAAGGCACTGACGGCGATGCATAACAAACCCGTCCTCTTCTTCGACAGCGGCATCGGCGGTCTTTCAGTCCTGCGTGAAGCACGCATACTGATGCCGGACCGGCGTTTCATCTACGTCGCCGACGACGCCGGATTTCCCTATGGCCGCTGGGAAGAGGCGGCACTGAAGCAACGCATTGTCTCACTGTTTGAAGGCTTCATCGCTGCGCATGATCCGGTGCTGTGCCTGATTGCCTGCAACACCGCCTCCACCATCGTCATGGACGAGTTGCGCGCTGCGTTCCCGCATGTGCCGTTCGTCGGCACGGTACCCGCCGTCAAGCCCGCCGCCGAGCGCACAAAGTCCGGCCTCGTCTCCGTCCTCGCCACCCCCGGCACCGTCAAGCGGCAATACACGCGCGACCTCATCGGCAAATACGCCGCCAAATGCCACGTCCGTCTCGTCGGCTCGGAAAATCTAGCCGGTTTGGCCGAAACCTACATGCGCGAGGGCTTTGTCGATGAGGAAGCCGTAGCCCGCGAAATCGCGCCCTGCTTCATCGAACGGGATAGCAGGCGCACCGACATCGTCGTCCTCGCCTGCACCCACTATCCGTTCCTCGTCAACCGCATGCGCAAAACCGCCCCCTGGCCGGTAGACTGGATAGACCCCGCCGAAGCCATTGCAAGGCGGGCGCTGACAGTGCTGGAGCAGATTGCGCCTGTCCCGCACGGGACCGAGCCTGTGCTGGAGGATGATGTTGCCGTGTTCACGTCAGGTGAGCCGGAGTTTTCGCTGCGGAGGTTGATGGGCGGGTTTGGGTTGCGGGGATAGGACAGCTTGATTTGTGTACACAAATATGTATGATATTGGAATTCTATCGTGTTCGAATGGGATGAAAACAAGCGGGCGGCCAATTTGGCCAAGCATGGCATCGACTTTGTCCGGGCCGCCCGGATTTTTCTTAACCCGGTTTTGGAACGGATTGATGACCGCGAAGATTACGGCGAGCAGAGATTGATCGCGATAGGATACTGGGAAGCGGATTTTGTCGTCGTGGTATCGACGTGGCGCGGGACAAATCGGCGGATCATTTCGGCATGGAAGGCAGGCGCAGATGAGCAGCAATTCTACAAGCAGGCATTCGCTGGACGAGATCATGAAACTTGAAGACAAGAGCCGCTCTGACGCGCCTGAGGGCGCTTCGCTTGGCGCGGACTTCTGGGCGTCAGCGAAGATTGTCTTGCCTGACACCAAGACGTCCGTGCATTTGCGCGTGGACACCAAAGTGCTCGATTATTTCAAGGCGCAGGGCAAAGGCCATTTGACGCGGATGAATGCGGTTTTGCGGAGTTATGTCGAGACGAAGTCAGGCAGATAAATTGCTGGACGTTGCTGGCAATTGACGAGTAGGCTAATCTCAGGTGGTGGAATTTCATCGAGAACAAGATTTATTTGACTATTTCACAACGCAGCAACTACCTGGAGTGGTCGCAGTTGACGGGTTTGATGGTGCTGGGAAAACGACTTTGGCGCAAAAGATATCTCGCCATTGCAATTTGCCGTTTCTAGACTTGAATTCCATTCTCTTGGGACCGAAAAGACTGAACTACATAGATAGAATTGACTATAAGCGACTTACTAATGAAATTGCTGCCCAAAAAAATGGATTAATTGTCTCGGGTGTTTGTATTCAGCGCATTTTTGGTAAAATTAACATCATGCCATCGATCAAAATCTACGTTAAGCTCATTTCTTCGAATGAGCTTTGGCATCAAGGTTGGGACATTGACTCTGAGTATTTTGATAAAAACGAGAAATTGGATGGGGGGCTGCGCCGCCATTCTAACCTCACTGTTGACATCTTGAAGTATCACCGCGATTTCATGCCCCATACGAAATCTGATTTGTACTACATTCGGACGGAAGGTTAGCCGTTGATTGCCTCGCCAAAATCTCGCCTGCTTCCCAATCCCCATCCCGGCGAAATCCTGCTGGAGGAATTCCTCAAACCGATGGACCTCAGCCAGAACAGCCTCGGCAACGCTGTCAAAGTCCCGCCGCGCCGGATCAATGAAATCGTCCTCGGTAAGCGTTCCGTCACTGCCGACACGGATTTGCGCCTGACACGCTATTTTGGCTTGAGCGAAGGTTTCTTCCTTGGGCTTCAGTCGGATTTCGATCTGATGGAACGCAAGCGGGAGATCGGTCCTGAACTGGCTTCCATCGTGCCAAGGGCGGCGTAAAAACTACCCCGCATACCCCACAGGCACAGCGGTCGCCGCCTTCAGCGTCTCCATCGAAATATACGCAGAAACACCCGAAAACTCGAGCTTCTTCACCAGCCGCTTGTAGATCACATCATAAGCCTGCACGTCCGGCACGGCGATTTTCAGGATATAATCAATGTCCCCCGTCAATCGGTGTGCTTCCTGGATTTCCGGAATGTCAGCCAGCAGCCGCACGAACGGTTCATGCCAATCTGCGGTATGCCGCGAATTGCGGATGGCGACGAAAACCGTCGTGCCGACGCGCATTTTCGCTCGGTTCAAGAGCGCCACGCGCGCCTCGATGTAGCCTTCGTCCTCCAGCCGCTTGATGCGCCGTGCGCAGGCCGAGAGCGACAGGTTCACCCGCTCGGCCAGTTCCGCCACCGCGACGTCGGCATTGACCTGCAGAAACTCAAGAATCGCACGGTCTCGGTCATCGAGCATGTTCGCCTCACATGAAACTAACGCGAAAAATTCGCGCCATTTGTTGAATATGCGCTTACTTCATAGCGCAATTTGGTGCTTTTGAACATTGAGAACGCGAACAATCAGCGCTCCTGCGCCGCTATTTTCTGCCCAACTCAGGAGGCGAAGATGAAGTGCATTGGTCTGATTGGCGGGATGAGCTGGGAGAGCACGGCGGTCTATTATGCCGGCATCAACAAGGCGGTGCGCGACCGGCTCGGCGGGCTGCACTCCGGCCATATCCTGATGGAATCGCTGGATTTTCAGGGCATCGTCGCCTTGCAGAAGGCCGGTGACTGGGACGGAGCCGCCAATGTGCTCGGAGGCTCAGCCAAACACCTGTCGGCGGGCGGGGCGGATTGCGTCCTGATCTGCACCAACACAATGCACATCATCGCCGATCAGGTGCGCGAAAATTCACCGGCCAAGCTCATCGATATCATCGACGAGACAGGACGTGCACTGCGCAAGGCTGGTGCCAATCGTCCGTTGCTTCTCGCAACGCGCTATTCGATGGAGCACGGTTTTTATCACGACCGGATGATGGACCTCCACGGCATCGACCTCATCGTCCCCGATGCTGCCGGGCGCGATGCCATGCACCTCATCATCTTCGATGAGCTCTGCTGCGGCATCGTGCGCGACGAGTCCCGCCAACTGGTCGCTGACATCATCGAACAGGGCCGGGCGGCAGGCGCTGACAGCGTCATCCTTGGCTGCACCGAGATTTGCTTGTTGATCGGTCAGGGTGACACAGACCTCAAGGTGTTCGACTCCACGGCCATACACATCGCCGCTGCCGTGGATTTCGCGCTCAACTGAAACGAAAAAGCGCGCCCGTTTCCGGGCGCGCTGCCATTTTGATCAACCGCTTGGCTCAGATGTTGCCGGCGGTCATTTCGTTGGCGATGTGGTCGGCCTGACGGATCGCCAGCGCCACAATTGTCAGCGTCGGATTTTCTGACGCGCCGGTGGTGAACTGGCTTCCATCTGACACGAACAGGTTCTTGATGTCGTGCGTCTGGCCCCATTTGTTGACCACGCCGTCCTCCGGCTTTTCCGACATTCGGTTGGTGCCGAGGTTGTGCGTTGACGGGTAGGGCGGGGTCGGCATGGTCCGCGTTGCACCGACCGCCTCGTACATGGCGATACCCTGCTTGTAGGCATGGTTGCGCATGGCGATGTCGTTCGGGTGTTCATTGAAGTTGACGTTGGCCACCGGCAGTCCGTGCTGGTCCTTGGTCTCCGAGAGTGTGACGCCATTGCCCAACTGCGGCATGTCTTCGCCGACGATCCACATGCCGGCCATATTTTCGTAATGGTCGAGCGCGGTGGTGAATGAGCGGCCCCAGCCGCCGGGGTTGAGGAACGCTGCCATGAAGGGCAGGCCGAGCGACAGGGTTTCCAACTCATAGCCGCCGACGAACCCGCGCGACGGATCATGCCGCGCCTCGTCCTGCACGATGCCGGCCATGGTCGTGCCGCGCCACATGCGCACCGGCTTGTCGAAGATGGCATAGACCGAACCGGTGGTGTGGCGCATGTAATTCTTGCCGACCATGCCGGAAGAGTTCGCCAATCCGTTCGGGAATTTCGCCGACGCGGAATTCAGCAACAGGCGCGGGCTTTCAAACGAGTTGCCGGCCACGCTGACCATGCGCGCCTTTTGCAGCTGAAGTTTCCCGTCCTTGTCGAAATATTCAACGCCGGTGACCTTGCCGCTGTCGTCGTGCAATATCCGTGCGGCATGGCTGCGGTCGCGCACTTCCAGCTTGCCGGTCTCTTCGCCGCGCGGAATGTCGGTGTAAGCGGCGGACCATTTTGCGCCCCACTTGCAGCCCTGGAAGCAGAAGCCGGTTTGCTGGCAGGCCATGCGTCCGTCATATTCGGCGGAGTTGATGGCCATGCGGCCTGTATGCACTTCCTTGTAGCCGAGCGCCTGTGCGCCTTTCTCGAAAACCTTGAAATTGTTGTTTCCCGGAAGCCCCGCGCGGTCGCCGGTGCGGGTTACGCCGAGTTTGCTCTCGGCCTTTTCGTACCAGGGCGCCATTTCGGCGCCATCAATCGGCCAGTCGAGAAGGTTTGCGCCTTCAACCTTGCCGTAATTGGTCAGCGCCTTCCATTCATGCTCCTGAAACCTTATCGAGGCTCCGGCCCAGTGCGTGGTCGTGCCGCCGACAGCCTTGACGATCCATGCGGGCAGGCCGGCAAAATCCTTGTGCACGCGCCAGTCGCCACTTGTCGTGCGCGCGTCGAGCCATGCGAGTTGCGAGAATGAATCCCACTCATCGTTGACGAAGTCTTCCGGCAGGTAGCGGCCGCCCGCTTCCAGTGCCACCACATTGATGCCCCTTTGGGCCAGTTCGTTGGCCAGCACGCCGCCGCCTGCGCCCGTGCCTATGACAACCACCACACTGTCATCGTTCAGATCGAATTTCGCAACCATTGTCCGGACCTCCCTTACAGCCAGTTGATGTCGTTGAAGCCGCGGTCGATATAGCCGCCCTTCGAATAGCTCTCGCCCTCGTAGCCGAAGATCGGCCAGACCTCTTTCTGGTTATATAGACCGGTCACAAGCCCCGCCCGTACGGTCTGGAAGAACGTGCTCTTCTCGACCGACTGGAGAACCTTCACGCGGTCTTCCTCCCAGCCGATGGCTGAGTAGCTGGCATGGCCCATCGCCTTGGCCGCAGCGTCAACCTCGGCGATGCCTGCGGCGACCATATCTTTCTTCTCGGCGGTATCGTAGCCCTTGACGGCCACCGCATAGAACTGGTCCGCCACCTTGTCGTGCGGGTAGATGTCGCGCGCCATCTGCAACAGCATCGCCATCTGCTCTGGCGTGATCGCCGTCACCTCCAGCGCCCAGGCGGCGTTCGGGGCGGCGATGAAGCCGGCTCCCGTCACCGCCAAGGCACCGGCGGACAGGCCGCGCGACAGAAGCTGGCGCCGGGTGAGGCCGCGAAGATCGGTGCCCCTAAGATCGTGTTTCGTCATGGTAGTCCTCCCTTGCTTTTGGCTGGGTCGGGCTGCTCTCCCTCCTCAGAGATAGCGCCCGCCGCGTTGCAGAACCTCGATCTGATAGCCGTCGGGGTCCGCGATGAAGAAGAAGCGGGCGATGACGCTGCCCGCCGGAGCGAAGTCCACCAGTTTGCGGGGTTGAAGGCCCGCCGCCGTCATCCGGGCGTGTTCGGCGTCGGCGTCATCGACGCTGAACGCCAGATGGCCGTAGCCGTCGCCCAGATTGTAGGCCTCGGTGCGGCCCTTGTTGACCGTAAGCTCCAACTCGAACCTGCTGTCGGCGTTGGACAGATAGATCAGGGTGAAACTTTCGAAATCCAGCCGGTCCGCGACCTTAAGCCCGAAGGCCGCATCGTAGAACGCAATCGACCGCGCCTCGTCCAGGACGCGGATCATCGAATGGATCGCCTTGGCCATGCCTTACCCCATCAACGGCTGATATTGGTAAGGTTAGTGAACCAGTTTCGGGGTTGGGTAGTAGCGGACTACTACAGGCCGGTTTTTCTACTCTGCCGCGATGCGGTTGCCGGGCTGCGGGATCTGATCCAGCTCACCCAGATGGATCGTGCAGGCGCAGCGCAGCAGCGAAGTGAAATTCGACGCCTCACCATGCTGCTGCAACACTTCCGAATGCAGCTTGGAGAGGAAGGCGGGAGTCGAAGTTCCATCCTTCGCCGCCATCTGGTCGACGATGCCCCAGAAGGCCCGCTCCAGCCGGATGCTGGTCGACTGGCCGTTCAGGCGCAGGCGACGGGTGACATATTCATAGCGGGCCGGGTCCTGCCCGGCGAACATCTGACACATAGCTGGCTTCCCCCAAGTGGTCAGGTGATCACTGTGGGGGTGGTTGGGCGAATCGTCAAATCAAGTGTTGTTCGGCAAAAGTGAGGGCGCCCTCAGGCGCCGATGCGCGTCCCGCCGGACCCGAAGCACCACCATTTCGGGCGCGAGCCTGCGTAGCTGTGCCGCTGGGGTGCAAGACTTGCAAGGTTCGGACGGTCGAAGGACCCAGAGAGAAGCCCGATGGTCGGCCCGTCATCAACGGCCCCGAGCGTCGAGCCGCAGACCGAGCAGAACGCGCGACTGGAGATATCCGAAGACCGCCAAAGCATGGGCATCCCACCCGGCCCGGTCCAGCGCACGTCCGCCTTGTCATAGCTGACCCAGACAAGCGTCGGAGCCCCGGAATGACGCTGGCACATGTGGCACGAACAGGTGTGCGGATTCCCAGGGGCACCTTTCGCGGCAAAACGAATGTGTCCGCAGAGGCAACCGCCGGTCAGTTCCTTACCCGTCATGTCTTTGGCCATGGTTCGTGCCTTGCGCGCTGTCTTCGGCCAAGATAGGCGCTTTTGCATCACAAAAAAGGGCCGCCCCGAAGGGCAGCCCGATCATCCGGCACCATGCACCAAGGCGCGCGATGCAAGTCGCTTTACGCGATGATTTTCGCCACAACCCCTGCGCCGACGGTGCGGCCGCCTTCGCGGATGGCGAAGCGGAGCTTCTCTTCCATCGCGATGGGCGCGATCAGTTCGACCACGAACTTCAGGTTGTCGCCCGGCATGACCATTTCAGTGCCTTCCGGCAGCTGCACGGTCCCGGTGACGTCCGTGGTCCGGAAGTAGAACTGCGGGCGGTAGTT
>JANPGC010000034.1:0-3438 GCA_031423755.1 Phyllobacteriaceae bacterium
ATTCCAATCCACCGTCCTGCTTTCGCACGAGGGGACGCCGAAGAAGTTTGGGAACGCGGGAAAAGGTTGCCGAAGCTGCCAAACGCGATAAGCCAATGTCAAAAGGGGAATGCTATTTGAAAATCAATGGCGGAGAGGGAGGGATTTGAACCCCCGATGCCCTCACAGGCATGCCGCATTTCGAGTGCGGTGCATTCGACCACTCTGCCACCTCTCCGCAACGAGCCATGATCAGCAAAGGTGGACACCGGTTTTGCGTCCGATCATGGCTTCCAACCTTGGTATGCTTTGGTCAAAGCGTGGCGTATGTAGCGGCATGTCCGCGGCAAAACAAGCGTGTTTTTCATGGCGCTGCCGCTTCATTGTTGACTCTTGACCGACCATGCCGTAATGCGCCCGTGCTTCGGCGTGGGCTCTCCGCGCCGATTGCGTTTTTTCAACCCGGTCCTGACTGGATAAAAAGACAAGCCGGATCAATCCGAGCCTGTTGCGTGAACACCGAAAGGGAAAAAAATGTTCGCAGTCATCAAAACCGGCGGCAAGCAGTATCGCGTCGTCGCCAACGACCTTTTGAAGGTCGAAAAAGTCATCGGTGAAGCCGGTGACATCGTTCAATTCACCGAAGTTCTGATGGTCGGCGAAGGCGCTTCGGCTGCCATCGGCGCGCCAACAGTCGCAGGCGCTGTCGTGACGGCAGAAGTCGTCGAGCAGGGCCGCGCCAAGAAGGTCATCGCCTTCAAGAAGCGTCGCCGCCAGAACTCCAAGCGCACCCGCGGTCATCGCCAGCATTTGACGTCCATCCGGATCGTCGAAATACTGACGGACGGCGCCAAGCCATCCAAGACAGCCGCTGACAAGCCGGTTCGCGCCAAGAAGGCCGCAGCCGTCGAAGCCCCGGCCGCAGCCGAATACCGACAAAGAAGGAGAACTCCCATGGCACACAAAAAAGCTGGCGGTTCATCGCGCAACGGTCGTGATTCAGCATCGCAGCGCCTCGGCGTGAAGAAGTCCGGCGGACAGGCAGTCCTGTCCGGCAACATCATCGTCCGTCAACGCGGCACCAAATGGAATCCGGGCACAGGCGTCGGCCTTGGCAAGGACCATACCATTTTCGCAACCACCGAAGGCGTCGTGGCATTCCGCACCAAAGCCAACAACCGCGTGTACGTTTCGGTCATGCCGAAAGCCATCGCAGCAGAGTAAAGCCGGAGCTCTTCTCAAACCCCGGCGTCCCATCGGACCCGGTGTTTGGAAATCCAGGCACAAGACTAAAAGGGGAAGATGGGCAACCATCTTCCCCTTTTTTCTTGTCCTGGAGGACGCGATGCAGACCCTGACAACCAAGCGGCTGACGCTGAAGGCTCCGACACTGGCTGACGTACCCGAAATCGTACGGCACATCGGCAACTGGAATGTCGCGCGCATGCTCGCCCGCGTGCCGCACCCTTATGCGCCTGCCGATTGCGAGCCTTGGATTGCACGCAGCATGGAACGGAACACTGCGGGCCTCGACATGGTCTATGCCATTCATTGTCAAGGACTGATCGGCGTCGTTTCAGTTGAGGACTTCGACATCGTTCCGGTTTTTGGCTATTGGCTGGCAGAATCCGCATGGGGCAAAGGCTATGCCACGGAGGCGGGCGCGGCAGTGCTGGCGCAAGCGTTCGATGGAAGCGATGTCAGCGAAATCAAATCATCGGTTTTCCAAGACAATGACGCTTCGCTGCGTGTTCAGAATAAGCTCGGCTTTGAAGAGACACATGCGGGAACCACATGGTCGCTTGCGCGAAATACCAATGTGGAAAGCGTCAAAACAACGCTCACCCGTGTGGCCTTCGACAACGCGGCGTGCAGGTGCACCGCCACAAATCCGACTCAGCACTGAACCACTTCGCAAGACAATTCTGGAGGAATCACCATGGCTGCCATAGAGGAACTGGAACCCGACGGTACGGACTTCCGGCTCGAGGTCCCATTGATCGCAACGCCGCGCCTCGTTCTGCGCCGTCCGGACAAGGATGACGCGGTGGACATTGCCTTTCTGGCCAACAACCCGAAAATCGCATCGATGGTGGCGCGCATGCCACATCCATACTCGATGCGCGATGCCCATTCCTTCATCGAGCGCGTCAAGGACGGCGGGCCCAATGGCTGCATGTATGCGGTGACCATGGCGGCGACCGGGCGCTTTATCGGCTGCGCGGGGCTGGATTCATCCAAGGGCAACGGCCTGGAACTCGGCTATTGGCTGGGCGAACCCTTCTGGGGCGAAGGCTTTGCAACAGAAGCCGCGCATGCACTGGTTGATCTGGCGTTCCGCGATACCGACGTTCCGCTGATCACCGCGTCGTGCCGCCTGTCCAACCCTGCCTCCCGCCGTGTCATCCAGAAAAGCGGCTTCCAGCATGCGGGCAATGGCATGATGAACTCAATCGCCGCCGGTCCGGTATCGATTGAGCGGTTCGTGCTCGACCGCAAGACTTGGGCGAGTTTGCGCAGTTGGGGGAGATAGGCGTTTCCGGCAAAAGCGCGCACCGGTCTTGCGTCGGGAAGCGCGCAACATAATGTCATCCGGCAGGCTCTTTGATGCGTAAACAGCGCAACAAGGAGTTTGCCCGATGACCCCATTCACGAAAACCGTCGCCGCGCTGTTTGCCACCAGCCTCATCCTCACCGCCGCACCGGCGAGGGCCGAAGACGCGCTGATCAACTTCTTCACCGGCAAGACAGTCGCTGACGGCAAATTTGCCGCCATCAACGGCGTCAAACGCGACTTCAGGGTCAAACTCACTGGTCATTGGAACGGCCGAAAGCTGACGCTGATCGAAGATTTCGTCTATTCCGATGGCGTCAAAAACCGCAAGACATGGCGTATGACCAAGACCGGCGAAGGCCGTTACACCGGGACACGTGAAGATGTGGTTGGGACTGCAACGGTCAAAGTCTCAGGCCAGACTGCCCGTTTCTCCTATTACGTCGATATTGATGAGGGCCCGGGCCAGAATATCGTCCGGTTCTACGACACGCTGAAATTCGCAGCCGATAACAAGACGATGAAGAACACGGCTCTGGTGACGAAGTATGGACTGCCGGTAGCGCGGGTTAGGGTGGATTTCCGGCGGTAGAGCGGCGGGGATTATCATCTCTGTCAAGCAATAGGACGGCGCGCTTCCCCTCTACCCCGCGGGGAGAGGACAGTCTTGCGCAGCAAGACAGGTGAGGGAGTGTCAACAACCCGTGCCAGCCAATGGCTTGCAAGTCGGAGTGGCGAGCTATCCCCGCCATTTTGCCCGCCAACCCATTGAAATTCCTCAAGTGAAAAAATTTTTCAGCGTGACTTATCCACGTCCCCTCATCTCTCCCGCATAATTCCCGTGCTCTTTGCAAAGGGACACGGTGTCATGATCCGGGTCAACGTGGCAAAGGCCGGTGCTTTGG
>JANPGC010000035.1:0-4905 GCA_031423755.1 Phyllobacteriaceae bacterium
TATCGGGAAAATTTTTTTGTAAACTTTCAAGCAAGGCTCTTCTTCTGCCCGTGACACCTACCAGCCAGTTATTGGCTGCGTACAGGTGCGCCAGTTCTTTTCCTATTCCGGAAGTAAACTGGTTGATCAGCGTGTTCTGGCGATCTACTTCGGCCCTGATGGCACAGTCGCCAACATCGCCAACTACGGCCTCAAGGACGGCAAAGTGTTTGATTTTATCAAGCGCGTGACGCCAACGGGCGGCAAGGACCTTACCTTCATCGGCCAGGTCTTGTCCGGCTTGGGCCGTGGCGGAGTGCCGAGCACCAAGCAAGGCAACGGCGATATTTATTGATTTTGCCGTTTGGCATTCAACACCGGTCAAAACCGCCTGCACAACAGGCGGGTTTTTGTGTCAATTGAACCAGAGCGCATAGCCGAGAAAATTGCCGCGGAAGGCTGATGTCAGGCCGTCCCAATCGGCGGTGGTTGAAATCGGGCCGGTTTCCAGAAACGGCACAGCGTCCACGCCAGCGATGATCAGAACGGCGTCGATGCGCTTGGACTCCTCGAAGAAGCGCTTGACGTTGAAGCCCTTTTCAAAGCGCCAGTGTGGCATCAGCTTCTTGCCGTCCAGCACCGCCTCAAACTCGCCCATCACGGTCAGCCAGCCGTCAATGGTCGCATCGTCCACATCCATGCCCCAGCGACCCGTCTGCCTGGCGTTGGGTAGCCATTCCTTGTCATTGTCGCTCTCGGCCCGCGCCGCTGCCCAGCTTTCGCGGCTGAGCGTGGCCATCGTTGCGAGGCGCGTGCGCACGTCCTTGAGGCGCGCCGGATCAGTCACTTGCCAGTTGAGGAGATGGACCATGGCGATGGCGTCTCCGACCGAATTGTCGACAAAGCCGCTGGCCATTGCAGGGGCGAGCAGCTCTTGCGACATTGGCAGGCCCGCGCGCGGAAAATAGGCGTGGGCTGTCTTGTTGAAACTCTCCTCGAAATCCACCGCCAGTCCGAACTGCGCAGACGCGGTGAGGAAATGAATGTAGCCACGCAGCCAGAGCAGGTCGGCCTTGTCGAAGGCGAAGGTTAGGTCCGGCGGCGATGATGGTTCTGCGCCGCGTGACAGGGCTTGCAAAATCGCGCGGAAGGATTCTGCGTCCGATG
This sequence comes from Phyllobacteriaceae bacterium, assembly GCA_031423755.1. Taxonomy (GTDB): domain Bacteria; phylum Pseudomonadota; class Alphaproteobacteria; order Rhizobiales; family Rhizobiaceae; genus JANMEX01. The sequence continues at coordinate 1,147 of JANPGC010000035.1, forward strand.
CCTTGCCGTCGCTGTTGAGGTCCATGCGGATTTTCATCAGGTCAAGGTTCAGCTTCACGTCGCCCTTGGCATCCGCCGCAGCGCCCTCTGCCAGCAGCGCATCGGCCTTGCTCAGATCGTCAAACAGCGTCTGCAGAACCGCGCGCCATTTCTCGTAGGTGATCGGCTCCGGATTCGGATTCGGCTCGACCGGCATACGCAGGATCGGCAACTGCATCACGACACCGCCGGGATGCGTTTCCAGCCCGTGCCGGTACAGCGACTGGCCGAGATGCTCGATGGCGGAGACAAAAGTCAGGACGCCTTCGGCGGATTTGGCTTCGGCGGCAGCGTTGCCGTCGAGCGCCGAGAGGGTTGTGCCGCCGTCGGTCAACGTGCCTGCGTAGAGGTGCTTTTGAAGCAGGTCCGAGGCCTCGCCTGCATAGGCAATGTTTGAACCGGCGAGAAGAGTAGAAGTAATCCAGATGAATGGGCGAAACATGTTGCCTCCCTGTCTTTGACAGACATTAACACTGATCGCGCCACCACGACGAATGTTTCAGCGTTCAATCATGGTTTTCGTGGGGCAACTCCGACCACCAATCTTCGAGCATCATTTACGGATCAACGCCATCGTAACCGACTACCACATATCCCGGCCCGATCCCCACTATATACGTGGTTTCAGATTTGCCACTGAACCAAATCGCACTAATCTCGAGGCATTTATCGCAGGGCGCAACACGTTGATCGCCGAAAGCAATATTGGGCGGCAAATCTCCGATCGCAAGCAATCCAACTGTTCCAGCCTTGCGAACAAAGAACAGGGTGCGACACAACTCGCCTTTGCAAGCACTCCCCTCAACTCGCGCAATGACGACTGATGCGTTTCCCCAAAGCCTATCTACCTCCAATGCGCGAACATTTTCTTTCTCTCCGAATAAAGATGGTTCATCGAGGGCAGACAGCAATTCGTTGTAAAGCCCAATCTCAATTGGCGGCAATTCAACGGGCGACGCCATAACTGCGCAGGCCGGTGCAGATAGAATTATTGAGAGAAGCAAGGCGGCAATGACGAAGATGCCCTTCCTGGTTATCATGATGATCCTCCGCAAACTGACGGTTCATTTGGTATTGCACGTGGCCTTGTTCAAACAAAAACCCCGCCGGATCGCTCCGACGGGGTTCTTTATTTCAAGACTGCACTGAACGTCAGTGCGCCAGCACAGCCAGCAGCAGCAAGGCCACGATGTTGGTGATCTTGATCGCCGGGTTGACGGCGGGGCCTGCGGTGTCCTTGTAGGGATCGCCGACCGTGTCGCCGGTTACCGAGGCCTTGTGGGCTTCCGAACCCTTCAGGTGCTTGACGCCATCCTTGTCGACAAAACCGTCTTCGAACGACTTCTTGGCATTGTCCCACGCGCCGCCGCCCGAGGTCATCGAGATGGCGACGAACAGGCCGTTGACGATCACGCCGAGGAGCGATGCGCCGAGTGCTGCGAAGGCCGAGGCCTTGGAGCCGGAGATGAGCAGCACGCCGAAGTAGACCACCAGCGGCGCGAGCACCGGCAGCAGTGACGGGATGATCATTTCCTTGATGGCGGCCTTGGTCAGGATGTCGACCGCGCGAGCGTAGTCGGGCTTGGACGTTCCCGCCATGATGCCCTTGTCTTCGCGGAACTGGCGGCGAACTTCCTCGACGATGGAGCCTGCAGCGCGTCCGACTGCGGTCATGGCGATACCGCCGAAGAGGTACGGAATGAGACCGCCGAAGATCAGGCCGGCGACGACATACGGGTTGGACAGGTCGAACGAGATTTCGCCGATACCCTTAAAGTATGGGTAAACCGTCGCGCCCTCAGTGTTCGCCGCAGCGGCGAAGAACTTCAGGTCGTTCGAGTAGGCCGCAAACAGCACCAGAGCGCCAAGACCGGCGGAGCCGATGGCATAGCCCTTGGTGACGGCCTTGGTGGTGTTGCCAACCGCGTCGAGCGCGTCGGTGTTGTGACGCACTTCCTTAGGTAGGCCAGCCATTTCGGCGATGCCACCGGCATTGTCGGTAACCGGGCCGAACGCATCGAGCGCCACGATCATGCCGGCAATGCCGAGCATGGCCGTCACTGCAATACCAGTGCCGAACAGGCCAGCAAGCTGGTAGGTGGTGATGATGCCGCCGACGATGACGATGGCAGGCAGCGCGGTCGATTCCAGCGAGACCGCAAGGCCCTGGATGACGTTGGTGCCGTGGCCGGTCACCGATGCTTGCGCAATCGAGTTGACCGGGCGTTTGCCTGTGCCAGTATAGTATTCGGTGATGACCACGATCAGCGCGGTGACGATCAGGCCGATCACGCCGCAGATGAAGAGGTTCGTGCCGGTGATGACCTGACCGGCGACGGTGCCGATTTCGCCCCAGCCGATGGTCAGAGAAGTTGCACCGCCGAGGCCGATGATCGACAGGAGTCCGGTGACGATCAGGCCCTTGTAGAGCGCGCCCATTATCGAGCCATTTGCGCCGAGCTTGACGAAGTAAGTGCCGGCAATCGAGGTCAGGATCGATGCGCCGCAGATAACCAGCGGATAAGTGATGACGGCATCAAGGTTGCCTGCGCCGGTAAAGAAGATCGCGGCCAGAACCATGGTGGCGACGATGGACACGGCGTAGGTCTCGAAAAGGTCAGCGGCCATGCCGGCGCAGTCGCCGACATTGTCGCCGACATTGTCAGCGATGGTGGCCGGATTGCGTGGGTCATCTTCGGGAATACCGGCTTCCACCTTGCCGACCAGATCGCCGCCGACGTCCGCACCCTTGGTGAAGATGCCGCCGCCCAGACGTGCGAAGATCGAGATCAGCGAAGCGCCGAAGCCAAGAGAGACGAGCGCGTCGATGACTTCGCGGTCGTCCGCCCAATGCTCAAGTGGCCCGGTCAGAACCCAGAAGTAACCGGCAACGCCCAAGAGAGCCAAGCCGGCCACCAGCATGCCGGTGATCGCGCCGGACTTGAAGGCGATGTCGAGACCGCCAGCCAGCGACTTGGAGGCCGCCTGCGCCGTGCGCACATTGGCGCGGACCGAGACATGCATGCCGATAAAGCCCGCAAGCCCGGAAAGCACCGCGCCGATCAGAAAGCCGACAGCGGCGGTGAGCGACAAAAGCCACCATGCGAGAAGGAGAACCACAACACCAACAACGGCGATGGTCGTGTACTGGCGGGCAAGATAGGCCTGCGCGCCTTCGCGGATGTTGCCCGCAATTTCCTGCATGCGCGCGCTGCCCTGATCGGCCGCAAGGACCGAACGCGTCGTTAGAACCGCATAAAGGACAGACAACAGGCCGCAGATGATGACAAACAAAATGGGTGTCATGGCCAATTTCCTCATTGAGCCCGGAAAATCCCCTCCCCGGGCGAGTTAATGCGTGCGATTCGCGCCAAGGCGCGCCCCGTCAACGTCGGAGGCGTGTATGGTCAAAGCGGCCCGAAAGGTCAAGGATGGACGGGTGACTTGCGACCCATGACACGGATTTTTCCGCCGGGGAGTTTTGCGAGTATTTTTCGGGCTTCTGCGCCGTGATGTGCCCCTGTTTCATCAACCACTTATCAACAGGGACGCGGTGTGGTGTATAAGTATGTCAGGCCGCGAGAATGCACACTGAAGACAATGCGATGATTGCGCCGGTAATGCGCCCAAGCATCCCCGATGATGCGGGTGTTGCGATGATCTTGCTGAGCTGCCTTGCAAGCACGATGGTTCCGAAAAAGACCAAGGCAACAGCGACGA
>JANPGC010000036.1:0-3523 GCA_031423755.1 Phyllobacteriaceae bacterium
GTCGGAGCGTTTCTACGACAATGAATGAAATTCCAAGGCCGCGAACCGGCGACATATTGCTGATAAACTTAGAGTCCGTTTTGAAAGTCATGTTGGCCTTGCCAATCGCCTGACGAGGAGCATTGCGGAGGCGGCGTAGAGGAAGGCGGCGGCGGATTTGATGGTGGCCTCGAAGTCTTTTGCCAGCCGTCTGTTGCGGTTGATCCATGCGAAGAAGCGCTCCACCACCCATCGCCTCGGCAGGACCACGAAGCCGGATTGATCCGGCTGCTTTTTGACGATTTCGACAACGATGCTGGTGGCCTCGCTCACCCGCGCATGATTATAGCCGCCATCGGCCCAGACATGGCGGACGAACGGGAAGAAGGCGCGCGACATCTGCAGCAGCAGACCGCCGCCGTCGCGGTCTTGGATGTCGGCTGGATGCGGTTCGACAAGCAGGGCCCTGCCATCCGTGTCGACGAGCGCGTGGCGCTTGCGGCCGTTGATCTTTTTCCCCGCATCGTAGCCGCGCGGCCCGCCAGATTCAGTGGTTTTGACGCTTTGGCTGTCGATAATGGCCGCTGTCGGCGAGGCTTGCCGCCCGGCGCGCTCACGGTCGGCCATGACCAGGGCGTGGTTGATCTTCTCAAACACGCAGCCGTCGCGAAAGGCTGCGAACCAGCGGTACACCGTCTGCCATGGCGGAAAATCCGACGGCAACAGCCGCCAGGCGATGCCGCCGCGCAGAACGTAAAAGATGGCGTTGATAATCTCGCGCATCGCCCATTTGCGCGGACGGCCCGCCGCCAGAGGCTCAGGCACAAGCGGCTCCAGAAACTGCCACTCGCCATCCGTTAAATCTGTCTGGTAACGCGCCGCGCAGCGAGTATGGTGCTTTCGAGTGATCGGGGTCCACATGGTCATCTCCAGGAAGTTTCGCAACTCGCTGGAATCACACCAACCCCGACTACTCAACCAATTTCAAAACGGACTCTTAGATAACCGCGCTTTATTTAAATTTCAGCCCCAAGCACAGCGGCAATTGAATGCAACCATGAGAAATATACTTTAGGCAGATACAATTTAAAGTACATAATATCGTGCCAAAACAGCAACATTTACCTGTTAACTTAACGTTGCGAGCCAAATATATTCGTGAATGATCGATTAACGCGCTAGGAGGTTTGCGTGGGTCGTGCAGTCAGGTTTCAGGTAGGGGTCTTTCAATGCGTGCAAAATTCACTTCCGGAATTCCGTTTGGCGTCCCTAACAGCGCGGCGCTGGCTGCGATCTTCATGGGCCTTTGGTCGTCCACCGCGCTCGCCCAGACCGCTGTCATCGACAACGGCACCATCCAGCTTGGCATCAATGAGTTTGGCACGCTGATCACGCCGGGCCAGATTGGCTTGACATATCTCCCAACGAGCACGGAAGCCTTGGCGCCCGGCTGCGATTGCGAAGGCTGGGGCCTCGCCGACTTTGGCGTGGCCGGCCATGACTTCGGGCGCAGTCAGTCCAACGGCGATTCCGGCACAGGCACTTCAACGCTGACCTTCGGCGGCTCAGGAACGGTCGCCAGTTCAAATGGTTCCACGGCCACCGCGACGACGGACATCACGCAAGGCGGCAATCCGTTCGCCCGCGTCGTGCATGATTTTGCGCCAAGCGCATCGTCCAATCTCTACCAGGTCGATGTGACTATGACGAATTTGGGTGGGCTTCCGATCACCAATCTGGTCTACCGCCGGGTCATGGACTGGGATGTCGCCCCGACGACATTCAGTGAGTTTGTGACGATACAGGGCTGGCCTGCGACCGCGCTTATCGCGTCAAGCGATGACGGTTTTGAAAACCCCAACCCCAACTTGGCCACATTGGGAGCAATTACCGCTCCGATAAATGGCAATTTCTCGGACAACGGCCCGGCTGATCACGGCGCGGGCTTCGATTTTTCGTTCGGAACGTTGGCGGCCGGCGGGACGCAAACATTCACCATCTTCTACGGCGCGGCCGGAACCGTCGATGAAGCCTTGGCGGCGCTTGGTACTGTCGGAGCGGAAGTCTATTCGCTTGGCTATCCGAACGATGGCAGTGGCGGACCTAATCCGACCGGCGCGCCGAATGTCTTCATCTTTGCGTTTGCCGGCGTTGGCGGAACGCCGGTCGGTCCGGGCGTCGGGCCGAGAACTGATTTGGAAATGCTGCGCGCGATCGGTGTGTTTGTTGCGCAAAAGGTCATCGACGACCCGCTCTTGCGGATGGACGGATCAGTCAATGGCGGCGAAGACCCGTCCGGCGGCGGAACTGTAATGAGCGGTCTGCGATACATCGCAACCGGCGGCATTGCGCAGGCGGACTTCACCACATCGACGAATGTCGACGCTACGACCAGCCTCGCCCATGGTGGACTGGCCGTTGAACATGCATTTGGCGCAGGTAATGGTGTCAGGGGCGCGCGGCTTGGCGTCGGCCTTGATTTGGGACGTGCCACTGGCGATCACGACAATGATTCATCCGGTTCCGCCGGTGCGGTCACGCTTTACACTTATGGCGGGGCGAGCTTTGACAATGGCGCTTATGTCGACGCCGTTTTGGGCTATACTTGGCTTAACTATGACTGGAACAGGCTACAGGCCTTGGGCGGCTACAACGGCGATACGAACGGCGGCCAGTTCTCCGGCCTCGTCCGCGCAGGCGTGGACCGGCCGATTACTTGGGGCGGTTTGACCGGCTCGCTTACCGGCGGTGTTTTCGGATCGTTGCAGTTCGTCAGCAATTCCATCAATGGCTACACCGAAACCAGCGCGGTCTTGCCGGGCGGCGCGGTCTATGGCGACCACGGCGCGAATTCGACGATCACCAAACTTGGCGGACGTATGACCTACCAGACCAAGACCCAATCCGGCACCAATATCACCGGTCAGGCCTGGTTGGCATGGGAACATCAGCAGCTTGGCGCTGATACGGTTTCGGTGAACGGGGCCGATGTGGTGCTGGACTCAGTCAAGCGGGATCTGGCTCGTGTCGGCATGCGTCTTTCGGCGCAAGTTTCACCTAACGGCACCTTCTCGGCTGAGTATGAAGGCGGATTTGGCAAGAGCTTTACGGAAAATTCCCTGACAGCGCGCTTCAAGTTCCAGTTCTGAGAACATCGCTCTAGTGGATTGATTCCAACGCTTGGTGCCCGCGTTTGACAGCTGCGATGATCTCATCCGGGTCGGCTTTCCAGATGAATGGCTTTGGTTCCTGATTGTGCTCTTTGACGAAGCGGTTGATAGCGGCTTGCAGGTCAACAACGGAATGAAGGACGCCGTGCTTCAAACGTCATCGCGTCAGTTTTGCGAAGAAGCCCTCGACTGCGTTCAGCCATGAGCAAGATGTTGGAACGAAGTGGAAGGTCCATCGCGGATGCCTTGCCAGCCAGGTGCGAACCTTTGGCTGCTTATGGGTCGCGTAGTTGTCGAGAATGACGTGGACGGCCTTATCTTTCGGCAGTTCGGCCTCGATGGCGTTGAGGAAGCGGATGAACTCCTGATGCCGG
>JANPGC010000037.1:0-8240 GCA_031423755.1 Phyllobacteriaceae bacterium
GCCATGAAAAGCTGCGAATAGGCCATGTCGCCGAAGTAATTGGCTGCGGTCGTTTCGGAATAGACGATGGCAATGCGGTAGCCGTTGGCCGCAGGCTGCGGGATGGAGGCTGGGTCGGTGAGAGAATAGGGTGCGAATGTATAGTCACCCGGCAAAAAGTGAGCGTCATTGATATCGGCCATCATCTTGACCGTGGTCACACTGGTACCGATCAGGGACTTTGGAAGCGCGAACTCAATCGATTTTCCGTCAACAGCGATCTTGTAGTCGATGTTGCCGACAAAGGTTTCACCGGCGGCGCCCGAGTAGAGCCGTGCGATGCCGTCCCCGCCGATGTTTATGTTATACTCGGCGCCTGAAGCATATCCGAATACCTGATATCCAGTGGCGCTGTTCTGGTCCGTGTTGAACCAGAAAGTTGATCCGGGGCCAATGTCCACCGCGCTCTTGACACCGAAGATGAACGCATCATTGGCGAATTTACCATAAACTTCGTAACCGGCCACCGACCCAAATCCGTGATCCAGACGCTGCGATGACAGCCAGTCATTGAGACTGCCGTCAAACTGCGAGGGCACGGAGGGATCTACAAGGGTATATTGTCCTGACACATAGCTGCCGGGCAGAAAGGCGCTGTCATTGACATCCGCCAAAATGCTGAGAGATGTGACAGAGGGCCCGAGAAGGGATCTTGGCAAGGCGATCTCGAGGGAAAGCCCGTCTGCGCTCAGCGCATAAGTGATGTCGCTGACAAACGCGCTGGTGACTGCATTGAGCAAGCGCGGCACACCGCCTGAGTCAAATTCAATCTTGAATTCAGCCCCGAGATAGGAGCCGAAGACTTGGGTGCCAGTTGTCGGATTGCCGTCCGTGTTCAGCCAGAAAGTTGTGTTTGCGCCAATCGGCAGAGCTGAGTTCAGCGCGAGGAAGAATGTGTCGTTCTCTACGCGACCGTATATCTGGTAACCTGAAACCTGCGTGACGGCGGTTTCAAGCCGGTCTGCGGCTGTCCAGTCAAGCAGCAACCCATCAACCATTATCGCCATGATACTGTTCCTTCCCGCTGAACCCCGCCTTACGGATCATGCGCAAGCCCAAATTGTCCGGCCCCAGCGGAGCCGCCGCAGCAAACGAGTGCGCGGAAGGCTTACAGGATTGAGCCGTGCGCCGATTGACAACTGTCAACTCGCGATACGATGGAGACGCACGTGGCGGGATCGTTGCGACGTTTGCTACAAAGCGCCGGAAGAAGCGCACACTTTTCGTCCGCGCAAGCCACCAGTGCATCAGATGCAATCGGGGCGCGGCACCTGAATTTGATATCAGCTGCTGCGCTCCAAATTTGAAAATGCCCTTGCAATTAACGTTAACAAATCATGTATGTTACAGATTGAAAAAAACCGTGTAGTACAATTCGAGGGGTAGGGCGTCGGTAAAAATCATGACAATGATAATTGTAAGTCAGAGCGACATAGTCTCGCATGCGCTGGAAATGCCTGCATTGAGCGTCTTTGGACCTGTTTTAAAGGTGACCAAAATTCAAGACATAAACGTTCTGAACGCAGACACGCGGGCGATATTGTACGACTTGACGGAGATCGAAACCGACCTTGCGGCGCTTGCGAATTTTGAGCTCAAATTTGGCGAATTTCTCAACAAGGTAGTTATACTGACTCGCACAAACCTCGATTTACATGACATGCTGAATTTGATTGGAAGGGTCGGGGCGATTGTTCCCCACTCTGTCGGTGCCGACGATATTATTATGATTGCACAAGCAATGCGTCCGGGAATTTTTGTTGCTCCAACAGAAATGCTGCATGCGTTGATATCCGCAAACTCAAAACACAGTTCTCTGACATCGAATGGCGATTCGCAATTGACAGATCGCCAGATGGCGGTGCTCGCAATGCTGGCGGAAGGCCAAAGCAACAAAGCCATAGCCAGAACCCTTGGCGTCAGTGAAACCACTGTGCGCGTTCATGTGCGCGCAGTTCTTAGAAAACTTGGTGTCAAAAACCGTACTCAGGCGGCCCTCGTTGCCGACAGGTATCTTCCCGTGTAGCGTTAAAATATGAACTGGCAGACAGTGTCAGAAGGTGCGGATCAGGCCTCGAACAATAGGCTCTGGCCTGACTAAGACGAAAACCCCCGTCGTCTACCGCAATGTCGGTGCAGTCCGCGAAACTTGCCCCAAAAGCTCATTTTACCGGGTTGCGCGTGGCCGAATCGGACCATTGCTTTCTGTCTCACATTTGTCACTTTGCTTCAATTGCAATTAACGTATATCCACAGCGAGCCTCCTGATAGTGCCAGCTATATTGCAGTATGTCGTATGTAGCATGAGACATGTTCGAATCGTTTACATCGTAACCATATATTAGCAAAAATTGATAGTAGGGCTTAGCAATAAGGTCCGTTTCGCTTGTGTAAGTTGACAATTATCATCCTACGTGGGGTTGTTGTCAGGGAGCCGTTACGATCAGAGGTCGGACGGTAGGTGGTGTAAATGCATACTTCGTATGTCGCGGCTGCGACTGCGGATCGCGCGTTCCAGTATACTGGGCTAGCGTTTCAGTCTCGAGTCCATTCCGCAGTGTCGTCAAAGCCGTTATCGCAAATCCGTGCGGGACAGGCGCTCTTTCATGAAGGTGATCAGGGCAGCGATGTCGTGCAACTTGTCAAAGGAACAGTAAGCCTCCAGCGCTTCATCTCAGACGAATGCCGGGTCGTGCTTGGATTTGTTTTGGCTGGCGAAGTTTTTAGCATGTCTCTCAATGGCAGACATATTTGTTCGGCAGACGCGGTTTCTGATTGTCTTTACAGGCGGCTCGGCAATTCCGAGATCGAGTCATCGCGTGAAAATGGCGCCGACTTTGTTGGTGAACTGGCGAACCATTTGCGCGATGAGCCTTGGAGGTTGCAGTTCGATACTCTGAGCCGTTTGCATTTGAGCGCAGACGAAAGTGTCGCGCGGTTTATTTGCGAGATTGGGATGAGGTCGAACCTCAGGCTGATGAACGGCTCGCGGGTGCACCTCGATATGTCGCGCGCCGACATTGCCAGCTATCTCGGCCTCACAGTGGAAACTGTCGTGCGGGCCCTGAAACGTTTGACAGCAAGCGGCGCAATCATTGCCTTCGCACCGCACGATTTCGGCATCCGCGACGCTGAAAGCCTTCTCGTTCAGGCAGGTAGTTACCACAACTGACACGGCAGCCAGGACGCTGACGAAAGGCGTTGAGCTGCCTTGCGACGTCAAATTTCAGGACCTGCGAAAGTCAGGGGCTCCGGCCCCAAAACAGCCGCAGGTGCTTGGCCTACAACCAAAATACTGCACGCCTGCGCTCTCGAAATATACTTGGCCGAGTAGGAGGTTGGTACGATATTTTTCAGCCCGCAATTCGAAACTTGCATTGACCTTTGTCAACCTTGAGTGCGTGACGGCTGTTAACAGTTTCTTAAGTCAGTTTCAGGGAGTTCCCCAGCAGGGGAAGGAGTGGTCTCCGTGTGGAAGTTTAAAATTCCCGAATCATTCAAGAAACTGCAAAACCGCAGACTGGCTGGCGTCGCCGAGACTTCTGCACTGCTGATAATCGTCACGCTTGCCGACGCGTCCGGATTTTTTCCGGTCAGACTCGCCGAGATACAGCCACATCCATTCTGGGTCCCGGTGATACTGGCCGCTTCGATCTATGGCCGGCTCACCGGGTATCTGATCGCTTCGCTCGCCGTGCTTGCTGGTGCCGCGCTTGATTGGCCGGATCTCACAAAGCACGAGGACTTCTATGATTTTCTAATCGCCAATTCATCGAACGCAATCATGTGGCTGGGCGCAGCGACTGTTCTTGGCTCTTTCAGAGAAAATCATTTGAACAAGCTGCGCGAGGTTCAGGAGGCTCATGATCATCGTGCGTCTGAAGCGCAGATTCTGTCGGAGCGGTGCCGGTCTCTGATCCGGGAAGTAGGAAAGCTTGAGAACCGGATTGCGGCCTCTGGAGGCTCTGCCGTAGGCAAAACGCTGGACCTGTTTGAACGGCTGTTAAAATTGCCGCCGCATCAGACTTTCGACGGTTACAGACAGGCGCTCCATCACCTTATCGGTGCTGATGGCATTGAGCTGCATGTTCCTTCGAGGCACGGCTGGGTGACCGCTATGCCCAATACAGGCGCTGACGCTGACATGCCGGCTGATTCAGCGACATCAAGAATCTGTGCGACTGTTGCTGCGGGCGACCGGGTTTACAACTGCATCCGTGATTCGGATCAGGATCTGCTGTCGGGCCGGGCTTCCCTGGCTGCGCCAATCCGCGCCGGAAACGGAGACTTGCTTGGCGTCGTCATTGTCCGGGAGGTAGACCCTGCTTGCCTGAGCAGAGCCGGTGAAGTCGCGATTGCGATTGGCAACTTCATATTGGGCGCACGGCATTTCGAATTCGGCCCGCTTGCCTGTGACGAGGCGTCCGCCGCCAATGTGACGATACAACTCCGGCACTCCACACCAAGAATCGCTGGCGGCAGTGCCACGAACGCGCAGTTCAGGCCATGAGTATTCAAGCGCGCGACACGAATGAATCCAAGTCCGTATTTTCGGCCGCTCGTCTTGCGCTCGCGCTCGTTGCCGCGCTTGCGGTCGATCTGGCGTTGATCCACGCCGCTGTTGTTGCTCAAGCGCCGCTCGGTGCGCTGCTGATCCTGCACTTGTTTGTAGGTCCGGCTGTCTGGCTGGCGACCAAAGGCGAGGGGGTGGAGACGCTGCCTTCAATAGCGCTGCTGGCAATCACTGTCATGGGTCCTGTAGGTGCGCTGGGCACACTGGCGCTTGCCGCTTACCTCGCGTGGCCTGTGCATTCGCAGAGGCCAAACAACGACTGGCAAGAGACACTGTCCAAACCGTCTGAACGTGACCTGCCGCAGATGTTTGCGCAGGCTATCACGGAAGGCCGCCTGTTTGAGCCGGGCCAGCAGAGCGACGCCCCCAGTTTTCTGCGGATAGCAGCCGAGGGGTCGGTGGAACAGCGCTACGCGATGCTGGGACTGGTGTCCCAGCACTTCGATCCGAGTTTCATGCCAGCGCTTCGCCAGGCGTTGAAAAGCGATGTCTCGGCGGTCAGGGTATCTGCCGCGGCAGTTTTCTCCAAACTGCGCGACAAGAACCGGTTGCAGATGATGGAAGGGCGGCCGGAGTCCGATACGTTGACAGCTCACGAGGCTGAGAGAATAGGGCTCATCCTGGCGCGCGGTGTCGCCAGCGGTCTGCTTGATCCACTTGATCTGATAGCGGCGCGAAAGAAGAGCCTGAGTTTCCTTTTGCAGGCGCGGCCTGAAGCTACGGTTGCAGATGAGGTCGAGGAAATTATCTCGACTCTGCTTTATGATTCCGGAGACGAGAGCGCGCTCGATGCGCGGCTGAAGCTGCTGGACGCCGCCGAATCCCAAGTGATCAGCCGCCTTAAAGCGGGGCTTCACATGCGCGCTTGGCGTCACGAAGAACTGCGCCAAACCATGCGTGCGCGGACCGGCAGTTCTGACCGGCTCAACTCTGTACGACCATTGGGAGGCGGGCAGCCTCTGCTCTCGGTGCTTAGGGGAGAAAGCACATGAACCCGCAAGGCATAGCGTCATTCGACCGTACGGGCGGGCAGGAGCCGGATATCTGCCTCATCGTGGAAGGATGTTATCCGCACATTCTTGGAGGAGTGTCTTCATGGGTGGATTGGCTGATGCGCAGCCTGCCGCTCCACAGATTCGGGCTCATCTCCCTCGTTTCAGGCAATGAGCCCAGGTCGCCAAAGTACGAGTTTCCGCCCAATTTGGTCAGATTTTTGGAGCTTGACTTAAAGGGACCGGTGCCACTCGACCGAAATAGGAACTATAAAGTAAGCCCTCGTCAAAGCGAAGCTTTCGCCAATATTTTGGCGGATTTGGTGACGCATGGCGGCTCCAACGCACTGTCGGATCTTCTGTCAGAGATGGATAAACTTCCCGGCTATCCAACGTATCAATGCCTGACGAAATCAGAATTTGCCTGGCAGGTCGTATGTTCGATGTATCGCCGCCTGATGCCCGAATCGTCTTTTATCGATTTTTACTGGGCGTGGCAGTCTCTGATCGGCGGCCTGTTTGCAGTTCTGATGTTTCCTCTGCCGCCTGCGCGCATCTATCACTGCATTTCGACCGGATATGCTGGAATGCTGGCAGCCAGGGCAGCGATTGAGAAAGGCAGCCGGGCGATTGTCACCGAACACGGCGTCTACACCAATGAAAGGCGCATCGAGATTCTGACGGCGGACTGGATCGCCGATACAATTGACAACGGTCTCGCCATCGACAGCCGTCGCCTTGACTTGCGGGATCTTTGGATCAAGTCGTTCGAGAGTTACGCACGCACCTGCTATCAAGCATGCGACGCGATAACCACACTTTACAGCGATAATCAAAAACTCCAGATCGACCTTGGCGCAGACGTTGAAAAACTCGTCATCATTCCGAATGGCATCGACATCAACCGGTTTGGGTCCGTACAGCCTGAGTTTGGCAACACGCCCACGGTGGCTCTTGTCGGACGCGTCGTGCCCATCAAGGATGTGAAGACTTACATCGCCTCGGCGCGGATCGTTCGCGATGCGATACCGGATGTTCGCGTCCTCGTTCTTGGGCCGCTCGACGAGGATCCGGAGTATGCCGGGGAATGCCGCTCAATGATCGAGGATCTGGACTTGGCTGACACTGTCATTCTCGCCGGCAGGGTCAACGTCATGGAGTGGCTGCCGCGCATTGATGTCATGGTGCTGAGCAGTCTGAGTGAGGCGCAGCCTTTGACTGTTCTGGAAGCCGGCGCAGCAGGTATTCCATGCATAACAACAAATGTGGGTTCATGCCGTGAAATCCTTCATGGCGTGGATAACGAAGATCCCAGCTTCGGCGTCGGCGGCATTGTCACCGATGTCGTAGCGCCAGACCAGATCGCAGAGGCGGTGATCTCGCTTTTGCGCGACAAGGAGCTGCGCGCGCAAATGGGGTCCAATCTGCGAGCAAGGGTTCGCGAATTCTATTCTTCGGAGCGCTCCCGCAACGCCTACGCCAATCTCTACAAGCTCCAGCGCTTTCAAGAGGCTTCGACATGGCAGGCATAGGCTTCGTCCTGCGCGAATTGCAGCGCAAGGACACGATAGTTGGAGCAGCCTCGTCGCTCGGCCACGGTATGATTATTGCCGCAGGGCCCTGGATTTTTACCGTCGTCTCGCTTGCGCTGATACACCGGGGAACGTCGGCGCTGATGAGTTCGTCCGACGGCTACAATTTCCGCAGTTTGATCATGTACGCGTTTGCCATTTCACTGGTGGCGACCGCGCCGGTGGTAAACGTTTCGGTGCGCCTCACTGCCAACGATATCTACCGCCGCAACTTCACCATGGTGCGCGCTCGATATCTGGCCGCGCTCGCTGCCAGCTGCCTTGCATCAGCGGCCTTGGCGAGTGCCGTGCATACTCTCGTGTTTTCGCTCTCTCCTGCCGACCTGATTGTTGCCATAGGGTCGACGATGGTCGTTTCCATGGTTTGGCCAACGCTGGCTTACTGCGGCGCTGTTCGCGACTATAAGGGAATAACGGCAGGCTTTGCGGTGGGCATGCTGATCTCCATTATCGCCACAATATGGGCGGCGAGGAATGGATTGGGCACCCAAGTCATGATGGTCATGTATCTGTGTGGGCTCTCGATCATCTTCTTTGTGCTCGCCAGCCGCATCCTGCTGACATTTCCGGGCCAAAACGGAAGTCTCGCCTCCCAGCTGGTGGAGCTGGGAAAGGGCATGCAAGAGCATTGGATGCTTGCTGCAGGGTCGCTCTTCGCTATCGCCGCCGTCTGGGCCGATAAGTGGATCATGTGGTTCGGCCCGACGCAGGTGCGGCTGTCGAACGGACTGGTCAGTGCGCCATTCTATGATGGCGCGATGTTCCTGGCCTACCTTGTGATGATTCCGGCCCTTGGAATGTTTGTAACAGCAATTGAGACGAGTTTCTTCGACAATAGCCGACGGCTCCTGGACTCAATTGAGGGCAAAGCCCCGCTGGACCGGCTGGAGCGGCTCGCGGGCGCGCTTGAGAAGGAGACCTACCGCACCATTCGCGACGTGCTGATCACTCTTGGCGCGATTTGCGCGCTGGCGATCCTGCTGTCGCCTTCAGCGGTCATTTGGATTGGCCTTAGATACGAACAGCTTGGCGTTCTGCGACTGG
>JANPGC010000038.1:0-23510 GCA_031423755.1 Phyllobacteriaceae bacterium
TCATAATGTGGTTGACCCGCTGATGACCCCAAACGGATCTGTCGCTTCATTGCAGTTCCGCGACGGTCGCGGATCTCACCCTCCATGAGCGAGAGTCGGCGATGCTCTGATTACGAACCCAAGCGCCGAAGAGTGCTCAACCCCGCGCTGAGACCGCACTCAATCATTCAAAGCTCGTGTTGTCTTCTCCGTCCAAAACGCGTGTCGCACCCATCCGAAATTCGTGATCCCCCACCGTCCAATTTCCGTGAGCCGCCGATCGTCCCCAGCCCCATGCCCCTACATGCAAATCTCATGTCACCGTGCTAGGATGCCAATGTGCTTGTGGGCGCAAGCCCCGTTCAGCTAACACCGATAGGTAAGCTGATAAGCAAGCACGTCAAAAGAGCCGCCTCCGGGCGGCTTTTTTGTTGCCAAATTGCTTGAGGAAAGGCGATCAACGTTTTGATTCGGTTTCGATAGTCTCGTTGAAAATTGGGGGCCGGTCGGCGTGAGTACTCGATACGAGAATCGTCCCGAAGGACTGTCACACCGACCGGCGAATCCCCACGACCCAGGAGATGCGGCGGACCTGAGCACCATGGGGGTCTGCGCTCGCAGCATACTCTACGCGCCGGTGCACAGTGGCCGCACTTTGCGCCAACTTCCTGAAAAATCAACAGTATTCTTCAGTTATGAACTGCAATTTGCTTGACAGTTGCCGTACTGCCACAACTGGCAGATTCGCGGACTATGCTGCAAGTTGCACAACGCGGTTTCGGCCGCCGCGCTTGGCTTCATAACCGAAGAATACTGTTGATTTTTCAGAAAGTTGGCGCAAAGTGCGGCCACTGTGCACCGGCGCGTAGAGTATGCTGCGAGCGCAGAACCCCCATGGTGCTCAGGTCCGCCGCATCTCCTGGGTCTTGGGGTTTCGCCGGCCGGTGTGACAGTCCTTCGGGACGATTCTCGTATCGAGTACTCACACCGGTCGGCCTCAATTTTTTTGCGCTGTCTGATATATGATTCAACAGACTTTCAGTATTTCCTCAACCAATCTGACAACAAAAAAAGCCGCCCGAAGGCGGCTCGTTTTGTTTCAGGAACAGACCAATTACTTGATCTTGGCTTCCTTGAAGTCGACGTGCTTGCGCGCCACCGGATCATACTTGCGCTTCAGCATCTTCTCGGTGAAGGTGCGGCTGTTCTTGGTGGTCACGTAGAAGAAGCCCGTATCGGCAGTCGATATGAGCTTTATCTTGATGGTCGTTGCCTTGGCCATTTGTCTGTCCTGTTCTGTCCGGGTAAACCGCGAAAGCCCGGCGGTGACCGGCAGCGGAAATTTGGCGGAAATTTGGCCGGAAACTACGGATTGGCGGTCAAAAGTCAACCCCGCATGTTGGAAAATGCAATGCGCGACCCTGCTAGCAGAATATAGGCCGCAAAAAAGCCGCCGAGGACGCCGGCAAACCCGTGCGGGCCGGACAAATCCATGCCCAAACCTATAAGCTGCGGCCCGACAAGCATGCCAATCGCATAGCAGAAGATGAAGGCTGCATTGGCGGAAGCGAGTTCACGGCCTGAGAGTTTGGAACCCAGATGGGCAAGGCCGACGGTATAAAGCCCGGCAATCATGCCGCCCCAGATGAACAGCAGACCAGCCAGCAGCCACCACGATACCGAAAGGTACGGCATGGCAATCATGCCCGCCAGACCGAACGCGGCAATAGTCAGCAGCACCCATCTGCGGTCTTTCACCTTGTCGCTGAGCATTCCAATGGGGATCTGAAACACCACATTGCCGATGCCGATCATGGTCATCAGCAACGCTGTGTCGCCCTCGCTGAAGCCCATGCGGCTGCCGTAGAGCGGCAACAGGGCAAATCCGCCTGTTTCCACCGCGCCATAGACCAGCACGGCCGCAGTGGCCGTCGGTACCTTTGTGACGTAGGGCAGGAACGGCACATGCTCCTTGTCCTCAAAGTCCGGGCTGTGGTTGCGAGCGATAACGACAGGAATGATGGCGAGCGATATGATTGCGCAAGCAAGACCGAAAGGCAGAAATCCGCTTGAGCCAGTCAGTGAGAAGATGAAGGGGCCGAGCGCGAAGCCCAGAGACAGCATTGTAGCGTAAATGCCGAGCATCAGTCCGCGGCTGCGGGCGGGTGCGGAGTGGCTGATCCAGTACTCGGAGAGAATGAAAAGGACGGCCAGCGCAAAATGCAGGCTGCAGCGCAGCACCAGCCACGCGCCAAATGACTCAAACAGATAAAAACCGGCAAATGATACTCCGCCGAGAATGATCATGGCGATCATCGCCGGAACCACACCCAGTCGTGAGGCGATTGGCGCGGCAAAAGGCGCAGCGGCTATTGAGGCGATCCCGGCAAAGGCAGTGTTCAATCCGATCATCGAGGCCGAATGGCCGCGCTGCTCGAGAATCACAGACAGGAGCGGCATGCCAAGGCCGATGCAGATACCGACCACGCTGATGGAAGCGATTGCGGCCCCGGCAGACAGCCAGTCGATTTCGTCGTCGTGCGGAATGATGCGCATGCGTATGATTGGATCTTTTCGGGGTCAGGCAAACTCAACGACATGTTTGCCGCGCCTGGTCAGGTAGGTCGGCACTGGATGGCCGGGATTGAGGTCAGGGTCAACCGCCAGCCGGTCCATGACCGATTGGAGAATGATACGCGTGATACCTGGCAGGTTCATGATAGACGTTTCGCCATGTGAAGCGTAGCAAAAGTCCAGCATTTCATTGTCCTCGTGCTGGCGCATTTCCGTCTCGATAGCGACGTCGCGAAACACGGCAAAGAAGCGTGTGTCATAGCGCCGGGGAAATTGTGGCGGCGTGATTGCGCGGGCGACGTAGCGAAGAGGGGCCAAATCGGGTGCAAGTCTTCGTTCGGCAAATGGCCGCCATTGCGAATGAGACGCCACGAAATCCGAGTGCAGCCCAATGAGGATTCCCGCTTCCTCAAACGCCTCGCGGACGGCGGACAGCGCCAACGCGCGCGCCTTGGTTTCCGTTGCACGGTTGTTCTCGCCGGACCGGAGCCGCATGAGGCACTGTGGGTCGATGTCCCGGGCGATACTGACCATGCGGTCGCAAGCGTCCGTCTTGCCGCCGGGAAACACATATTTGCCCGGCATGAATTTGTGCGCTTCATGACGTTTGCCCAGCAGGAAACGCGGTTCCGAGCCGCTGCGGTCAATTACAATCAGCGATGCCGCATCGCGCGGACGGATGGGCCGACTGGTTGACGCTGGTTCGCCGGCTTGGCCCATCGAATGCTTCAGGCTTGCGGTTTGGGAAGCGGCTTGCCGTGATCGTCGCTGACGAACTCATCTTCGCCGCCGAAGCCGTGCATGTAGTTTGCCCATTGCAGCCCAATGACGGCACCCTTGATTGGCTGAAGCAGTAACAGCGACAAGACGATGGTAATTGGCACCCAGACGGCAAGATGCAGCCAGCCCGGCCACACCGTCGTCATTTCGGTGAACATGAAGCCGCCGACGGTGATGTGGCCAACGATCAGAACAACGAGATAGGCGGGCAGGTCATCGGCGCGCTGGTGCGTGTAATCCTCGCCACATTCCGCACAAGCATCGACAGGTTTGACGAAGGCGCGGAACAGCTTGCCGTTGCCGCAGTGCGGGCATTTGCCGGCAAAGCCGCGCTTCATCGCCTGCATCAGCGGGCGGGCGGGTTTGGCGTCTGGTCCGCCGGTCACATAATCTATGGTCATCTGCGTTTCGGTCCTTTGCGCCCGCCTGAGAACGAGCCGCGTTTCACTGCACGCTTCGCCTTGTGGAAACTTTGCGACAGGCCGGAAAGCGCGGCAGGCGGCGACACCATTTCGTAGCGGATGGAGCCGGCATAGACCTGAACATCCGTCAGCCTTACTTCCACACTGTCACCCAGACGATAGCCCTTGCCCGACTTTTCCGCCACCAGCGCGCGGCTGTTCTCGACGAAATGATAATAGTCGTCTTCCAGTGAAGATATGGGCACGAAGCCGTCGGCGCCATAGGCCGGCAGGGTGACAAATAGTCCCGCCCCGACAACACCGGAAATGCGGCCATCAAAGACATCGCCAATTCTGTCCTTTAGGTGGTTGGCAATCAGGCGGTCAATCGTGTCGCGCTCAGCAGCCATCGAGCGGCGCTCGGAGCTGGAGATCAGCGCGGCGGTCTCTTCAAGCGATTCTACTTCGCTTTGCGTGATCCCGTCGACCCCGAGCCCCAGAGCCTTGATCAGCGCGCGGTGCGCGATCAAGTCCGAATAGCGGCGGATCGGCGAGGTGAAATGCGCATATTTGCGCAAATGCAGGCCGAAATGACCAAGATTGTCCGGGTTGTAAGCCGCTTGCGACTGCGAGCGCAGCACGACTTCATTGACCAGCGTTTCGTTCACCGAGCCGCGCACCTGGGACAGGATGTTGTTGAAATCCTTGGATTTCAGCGCCACGCCCTTTGCCAGCGGAATGTTCAGCGTGCGCAGGAACTCGCGCAGCGATTCCTGCTTGGCCAACGACGGCTGGTCGTGGACGCGGTAGACAAGCGGCTGGCTCTTGGCTTCAAGTGTTTCCGCCGTCGCCACGTTGGCAAGGATCATCATCTCCTCAATCAACTTATGCGCATCCAGCCGGTCCGGGATGATGATCCTGTCGACGGTGCCGTCCGCGTTCAGCAGGATCTTGCGTTCCGGCAAATCCAGATCAAGCGGCTCACGCCGGGTGCGTTCGCGTTTCAGCGCGACATAGGCGGCCCACAGCGGCTTCAGCACGGCGTCGAGGATCGGCGCCGTTTTGGCGTCCGTCGCGCCGTCAATGGCAGCCTGTGCCTGCGGGTAAGAGAGTTTGGCATGAGAGCGCATCATCACGCGGTGGAATGTATGGCGCAGTTTCTTGCCGTCTTTGGTGACAATCATACGCACGGCGAGCGCGGGGCGGTCCTCGCCTTCGCGCAGCGAGCAGAGATCGTTTGAGATCCGCTCTGGCAGCATCGGCACGACGCGGTCGGGGAAATAGGTCGAGTTGCCGCGCTTCAGCGCTTCACGGTCGAGCGCCGTGCCATGCTGGATATAGGCGGCGACATCGGCGATGGCGACGGTGATGATGAAGCCGCCAGGATTGTCCTCATCAGTGTCAGGCTCGGCATAAACCGCATCGTCATGATCCTTGGCGTCTGCCGGATCAATGGTCACCAGCGGCACGGAGCGCCAGTCCTCGCGGCCCTGCATGCTCGCAGGCTTTGCCGCGGCGGCAGCATCCAGCACCGCTTGCGGGAAAATATGCGGAATGCCGTGCATGTGGATGGCGATCAGCGAGACAGCCTTCTCACTTTTCAGCGAACCGGCGACCGACAGCACCTTGGCGCGTGCAATGCCATAGCGTCCGACGCGCACAGATTCGATCTCGACAAGGTCGCCGTCTTTTGCGCCATTGCGGAAATCCGGATCTACCGTCAGTTCGGCCTGCTTGCGCTCGACCGGCTCGACGCGCAATTCGCCCGACGGCAATTCGCGGAACACGCCGAGAATAGCACCAAGGCGCTTGTCGAGCTTCTTGATGATCCGCGCGACATATCCTTCGCCATGATCGTTGCGGAAGAGTTTGGCCAGCACCCGGTCACCGACACCCGGAACTGCCGTTTTGTCGCGCTTGGAAATGGCAATGGTCACCAGCGGTGGCGCGCCGTTGGCTTCGTCCCATTCGACGGGTCTTGCAATCAGCGAGCCGTCCTTGTCGCGGGAGAAAATGTCCAGCGCAGTCACCGGCGGCAGACCGCCCGGTGCGATCAGTTTCGTCCCTTCCTTGCGCAGCACGCCCTCGGCGGCAAGTTCGCGGATCATGGCTTTCAGGATCACCCGATCGTCACCCTTGATGCCGAACGCTTTGGCGATATCGCGCTTGGATGATTCGCCCGGATTATCGCGCAACCAGCCAATCAGCGCGTCGCGGTCAGGCAGATCGCCGCGGCGCGGGCCATGATGTGCGCCGGGTTGGCTTGGAATTGCCCGACCTCCGGTGATGCGCCGCGCCATGGCCTCAAGCCTTCTTGGGCTTGGCTGCCGCTTTGGGTTTGGACGCGACCTTTGCCTTTGCTACAGGTTTCGTCGCTGCCTTGCGGAACGGTTTGCCAGCAGGTGCCTTGCCCGCCTTGGCGGCAATCAATTCCACGGCCTCTTCCAGCGTCACCGATTGCGGATCCTTGCCCTTGGGCAGGGTCGCGTTGGTTTTGCCGTGGTTGACGTAGGCACCGTATTTGCCATCGCGCACGGTGATCGGCTGATCGTCGGCAGGATGATTACCAAGCGTTTTCAGCGCAGCTGGCGTTCCGGTGCGGCCGCGCCCCGGACCCTTGGCGAGCTTGTCGGCAAGCACGGTCACGGCGCGGTTGAGGCCGATGGAGAACACTTCCTCGACATTGTCGACATTGGCGTAGGTGCCCTCATGCAGGATGTAGGGGCCATAGCGCCCTACGCCTGCCGAAATCATCTTGGCCGTCTCCGGATGCGCGCCAACGTCGCGGGGCAGGGAGAGCAGCGCCAGCGCCTTTTCATGGTCGGTGTTGTCCACCGTCCAGCCCTTTGGCAATGAGGCGCGCTTGGCTTCCTTGCCGTCGCCGCGTTGGATGTACGGGCCAAAACGACCGCTGCGGATAGTGATCTCTTCGTTGGTAAAGGGATCAGTTCCAAGCAGTTTCGGCTCGTCGCCTGTAGACTTGGGATCGCCGTTCTCATCCAGTGCGTCCGCGCCAAGCTGTTTGGTATAGCTGCATTCGGGGTGGTTGGAACAGCCGACGAATGCGCCGAATTTGCCGAGTTTGAGCGACAGGTTCCCTGTGCCGCATTTCGGGCAAATGCGCGGGTTTGAGCCATCGGCACGGGCCGGGAAGGCAAGCGGCGCAAGGTCTTCGTTCAGAACGTTCAAGACATCCGTGATGCGCAACTCTTTGATATCATTGATTGCAGCCGAGAAATCCTTCCAGAAATCGCGCAGGACCACCTTGTAGTCGATCTTGCCGTCGGAGACTTCGTCGAGCTTTTCTTCGAGGCCCGCAGTGTAGTCATACTCGACATAGCGTTTGAAGAAGCCTTCGAGGAATGCAGTGACGATGCGGCCCTTGGAGTCCGGATAGAGCTTGCGCTTCTCCAGCTTCACATATTCGCGGTCGGACAGCGTCTTCAGCGTCGAGGCGTAAGTGGACGGGCGGCCGATGCCGAGTTCTTCCATCCGCTTGATAAGCGAGGCTTCCGAATAGCGCGGCGGCGGTTCGGTGGAATGCTGGGTCGCGGTGACAGCGCGCTTTGACTGACTTTCGCCGGCGTTGATCTGCGGCAGCCGGGCGGAATCCTCGTCTTCCTCTTCCTCCTCGCGGTGGTCGGTGTAGGCGGCAAGGAAGCCGTCGAAACGCACGACAGTGCCGACTGCCCGCAGCATCGCTGTCTTGCCGCTGCCGGTTGCCTCGATCTCGGCGGTAGTCCGCTCCATCTCTGCTGCCTGCATCTGCGAGGCGACGGCGCGCTTCCAGATCAGGTCGTAAATCTTGGCTGCATCGTCATCCAGAAACTTGCGCATCTCCTTGGGATGCCTGAAGAAATCGGTCGGACGGATGGCTTCATGCGCTTCCTGCGCGTTCTTGGCCTTGTTGGTGAAATAGCGCGGCTTTTCAGGAACGTAACGCTCGCCGAACTCCGATCCGATCATCCTGCGCGCGCCATCGATGGCTTCCGGTGCCATCTGCACACCGTCGGTTCGCATGTAAGTGATGAGGCCGACCGTCTCGCCGCCAATGTCGATGCCTTCGTAAAGCTTCTGCGCAATCTGCATGGTGCGGTTGGGCGAATAGCCAAGCTTGCCGGATGCGGCCTGCTGCAATGTTGAAGTGGTGAAAGGCGGGCCCGACGTGCGCTTGACAGGCTTTGCCTCAACGGTCAGCGCCTTGTAAGACGCGCCTTCCAGCATCGACTTGATTGAACCGGCCTGTTCACCATTGGCAATGTCCAGCTTGCCAAGCTTCTTGCCATCATAAGCGGTGAGCCGTGCGATAAAATCTTCATTGCGCGGCGTCGTCAGTGTGGCGGCGATCTGCCAGTATTCCTCGCGGACAAAGCGTTCGATTTCCGCTTCACGGTCACAGACCAGACGCAGCGCCACGGACTGGACGCGGCCAGCAGAACGGGCACCCGGCAGTTTGCGCCACAGAACCGGCGAGAGTGTGAAGCCGACCAGATAGTCAAGCGCGCGGCGTGCAAGATAGGCTTCAACCAATGGCTGGTCGATTTCGCGCGGCGCGGCCATGGCGTCGAGCACGGCCTTCTTGGTGATGGCGTTGAAGACGACCCGCTTGACTGGCTTGGTCCCGACGGCCTTTTTCTGGCGCAGAATTTCAAGCACATGCCAGGAAATGGCTTCACCTTCGCGGTCCGGATCGGTTGCCAGAATCAGGCCGTCTGCTTCCTTGACTGCCTTGGCAATCTCGCTGAGCCGCTTGGCCGCAGGGGCGTCAACCTCCCACGCCATGGCAAAGTCTTCATCGGGCAGCACCGAACCATCCTTGGCGGGAAGATCGCGCACATGTCCGAACGAGGCGAAAACCTTGTACCCGGAACCAAGATATTTGTTGATTGTCTTCGCCTTGGCAGGCGATTCGACGATGACGACATCCATAAATTCAAGCACACGCCGTTCAGGCGCACGTCCATATCATTTCGTGAGGCGTTGAAATGAACAGTCGAAGCCTCGCGGTCAAGGGGTAAGGCCCGCATTAGGCGGTGCAAGCTCAAAAACTCCTTCTAGGTTGTATCAAGTAAATATTGCAATCTAAGATATATTGTCTATCTATGAGGCAACGGAATCGAGCAGGGGCGTTACCGTCGGGCAAACTGTAATAATCGGCGATTTTTTCGCTTGAAAACAAAGGCAATGACCATGACCCAGGCCCGTGAACGGCGGCTTGAAACCCTGAACTTCATTCAGTCCATGCTGCTTCAACTCAATCAAATGGCGTCTTCAGAACGATTCGACATGCTCGCCTACCTTATTGAGATGGCCTATATCGAATCAGGCGACACCGTTCGCGAGGCCCGCCCGCACCGGTTAGAGATACAAAAGCGAAACGGTGCCGCCTGAGTGGCGCTGCAGCCTTCCGGCAAGATCAAGTTCGAGCAGAACCAGATAGACCTGCGCCGGTTTTGCGCCGGTAAAGGCGATCAACTCATCGACAGCAACCGGCGTCGGCCCGAGAGCATCAACGATTGTGCGGCGCTCGCTCTCGCTTGCTTCCGGTTGTTCGAGTTCGTTGCGGGGCGGCTCTTCCATGGAGGGCAGCCACGCCATCGGCTTGCGGCTCAGCGGGGCGAGTGCATCCAGAACGTCGCGCGAATTGGTCACCAGTGTCGCGCCGTTCTTGATCAGATTGTTGGTGCCCTCGCAGCGCGGATCCAGCGGAGAGCCGGGAACGGCAAAGACGATCCTGCCAAGCTCATTGGCCAGCCGCGCCGAGATCAAAGAGCCTGAGCGTTGCGCCGCTTCAACGACGAGCAGGCCCAGCCCGAGCGCTGCAATGATTCGGTTGCGGCGGGGAAAGTCGCGGGCTCGCGGCCCCCAGCCGAGCGGCATTTCGGTAATAACTGCGCCGCCACGGTCGGGGATTGCCTTGAACAGTTCGAGATTCTCCGGCGGGTAGGGGTGATCGAGCCCACCAGCCAAGGCAGCAATTGTCCCAGTGCCAAGCGCCGCCTCATGCGCTGCCGTGTCGATGCCGCGCGCAAGGCCGGAGACGATGGAATAGCCTTCCGCACCAATCTCCCCGCTGAGTTTGCGGGTGAATCTGACGCCAGCCAGCGACGCGTTGCGTGAACCAACAACAGAGACCGCCGGAAGAGAGAACACAGCGGGGTCGCCGATAAAGCTGACAATCGGCGGTGAGTCGTCTGTACGGCGCAGCATGACCGGAAAGTCTGGCTCGCCCATCGCCACCAGCCGCGCGCCCATTTTCAGCATCCGCGCAAGTTCCGTTTCGATCTCGGCGCGTGTGGGTATATTCTGCTTCCGCGATGCGCCCCCGCGCGCGGCCATATCGGGCAGGGCATCAAGCGCCGCCTCCGCCGAGCCGAAATGATTGATCAACTGGCGGAATGTGACGGGACCGACATTGTCCGTGCGCCACAGCCGCAGCCAGGCAACGCGCTGCCGGTCGGTCAGCGCAATGCCGGATCGCGCGCTTCGGCCATCAGTTCCTGACAAGGGAAGCGGCGGCTGATCCACCACTATTTCGCGCCAATCTTGGTTTCAGTGCCCGCAATCAGCCGCGTGATGTTGGCGCGGTGCTTGAATATGACGATAATCGAAAGCAGCGAGAACACTGCGGACAATTCCGGATACCCCATGAGATAAAGCGCGCCGGGAACGACTGCTGCCGCGAGCAGCGCCGCCAGCGAAGAATAGCGGAACACGAATGCAACCAAGAGCCAAACGCCCGCAAACACAAGCGCACCCTGCCACACAAGTCCCGCGAGCACGCCGAGATAGGTCGCAACACCCTTGCCGCCCTTGAACTGTAGCCAGACAGGATAAAGGTGGCCAATAAATGCGCCGATCCCGGCAGCAATGGCGCAGAACGGTCCGAACAGTGATGCGATCAGCACAGCGACCGTGCCCTTCAGCATATCCAGCAACAGCGTGGCGGCAGCGAGTTTCTTGTTGCCTGTGCGCAGCACATTGGTCGCGCCAATGTTGCCGGAGCCAATGTCTCGAATGTCGCCAAGGCCTGCGCCTCTGGTCAACAGCAGGCCAAACGGCACCGAACCAAGCGCATAGGCAGCGAGAAACGCAATCGCGTAGGCGGTGATGCCGGTGTATGAAGCGTCGGGCATAGGCTCCCCCATTTTTGCCCCGAATATATCAACCGGGGAAGATTGTGCGTCCTGCAACCATGGTTTGCAAGACCTGTCCTTGAAAACGCGTGCCTTCAAAGCATGAATTCTTTGACCGCGAACGTATTTCGCTTTCATTGACCTGCCAAGGCGCATCAAGATCGACAAGTGCAAGGTCCGCGCGTGCGCCGGGCTTGAGTGTTCCCGCGTCGAGGCCATAGATCGCGGCAGGTCGCGTTGACAGCGCGTCAATCAGGCGAAGCAGCGGCACGGAACCATCATGATGGAGACGCAGGGCTGCGGCCAGCAGCGTCTCAAGGCCGATCGCGCCGCCTGCGGCATCGGCAAAGGGCAGGCGCTTGGTGTCAACATCCTGCGGGTCATGCGAGGAAACAATCGCGTCGATCGTTCCGTCCCGCAGCGCCTCAATCATCGCCTGCCGGTCATCCTCGTTGCGCAGGGGTGGCGAGAGGCGGAAGAAGGTGCGGTACTCGCCAATGTCATTTTCATTGAGCGACAGATTGTTGATCGACACCGCCGCCGTCACTTTCACCGCCTCATCCTTGGCGCGCTTGATGGCATTTGCTGACATGGCCGTGGAAATCTTTGCTGCGTGATAGCGGCTGCCCGTCAGCGCGGCGAGGCGCAGATCACGGTCGAGCGGTATCACTTCCGCCTCGCGCGGCGAACCCGGCAGGCCGAGCCAGGATGCGAACAGGCCTTCATTCATGACCCCGTTCGCGCCCAGATGCGGATCATTGGTCTCGCAGGCGATTAGCGCGTCAAAATCGCGGGCATAGGTCATGGCGCGTCGCAGAGTCTGCGCATTGGCAATCGTGTGGCGGCCTTCGGTGAACGCGACGGCCCCTGATTGGCGCAGCAGACCCATTTCGGTGAGATCGGTTCCGAGCAGGCCTTTTGTGATGGCTGCCGCCGGATGGACATTTATCTGCGCCGTGTCGCGCGCGGTGCGGCGGATAAATTCCACCAGCGCGACATCGTCAATCACGGGATCAGTGTCCGGCATCATCACAATCGAAGTCACGCCGCCTGCCGCAGCGGCCACGCTCGCCGATGCTATGGTCTCGCGGTATTCAGAGCCCGGTTCGCCGATAAACACCCTCGTGTCGACCAGCCCCGGAATGATGGCATTGCCTTGGCAATCGATGACCGCCGCGCCGCCGGGGGCGCCTTGGTTCATCGCTGATGCGCCAGCGGCGATGATGCGGCCTTCTGCGACCAATACCGCGCCGCGCTCGTCCATGTTGCGGGACGGATCGATTACCCGCGCGTTGGTAAAAAGCGTTACCCCCGAAGACGCATTCATGGGCGTGTCTCCGTGCGGTTTCGGCGTGGATCAAGCAGGGCCTCCATCACGGCCATGCGGACCGCAACGCCCATCTCGACCTGTTCCTGAATGACGCTCTGCGAGCCATCGGCCACGCTGGAGGCAATCTCGACGCCCCGGTTCATCGGGCCGGGATGCATCACCAGCGCGTTTGGCTTGGCAAGCTTCAGTTTGGCCTCATCAAGCCCGTGGTAGCGGAAATATTCGCGAGCGGACGGCACAAAGGCGCCGGACATCCGCTCGCGCTGCAATCTCAGCATCATGACAACGTCGGCGTCACGCACGCCGTCGGCCATGTTGCGGTGGACCTCGACGGACATTTGCTCAATGCCCGACGGCAGCAGCGTTGATGGCGCAACCACGCGGACGCGGGCTCCAAGAGCGTTCAAGAGAATGATGTTCGACCGCGCGACCCGCGAATGCAGCACATCGCCGCAGATCGCCACTGTCAGCCCGGAAATATCGCCCTTGGCGCGGCGGATCGTCAACGCATCCAACAGCGCCTGCGTCGGGTGCTCATGCGCGCCATCACCGCCATAGATGACGGAACAGGAGACTTTCTGCGCCAGCAGCGCCGCCGCGCCTGCCGACCCATGCCGGATGATCAGGATATCAGGATGCATCGCATTCAGCGTCATTGCCGTGTCGATCAGCGTCTCACCCTTTTTAACGGACGAATTGCTCACCGACATGTTCATGACGTCGGCCCCAAGACGCTTTCCGGCCAGTTCAAACGAGGCCTGCGTGCGGGTGGAGGCTTCAAAGAAAAGGTTGATCTGCGTGCGACCTCGGAGCGAGGGCTTCTTCTTGTCGGATTGACGTGACAACGGCACAGCGGCATCGGCGCGGTCGAGCAATTGCTCGATATCCAGCCTTGTCAGGCCTTTGATGCCCAGCAGGTGGCGGTGCGGGAAAAGCGGAAACGCGTCTGAATCTGTCATGGCAAGAGGGTGCTATAAGCGGGTTGGCAGGTCTGGGCAAGGCGAAGCCGGCGCACATGATGAACAGGGCCAAAAAATACACTGATATTTCGATGCTCTTTTGGTGAGCCACTGTGGATAAACCTTGCCGGAAATTAACCTTAACAAATGGTTTACGTTGCCCGGCGCAGGGTTAGCCCGCATGGTGCTCCCAACAAAAGGGACCGCCAATGAAGCGCATATTTTCCATCCTGATTTTGGCCCATTGGTTCCTGTTTTTTGTACTGCATGCCTTTGGCGCGCTCGCGGGCACGCTGACGTTCGCCCGTCTTGCTGTTTTGCCGCTTGCCTGGTCCGGATTTGAAGGGGCAGGCCCGCTGCGGGCGATGCCACTGATCTCCGCCGGGATGGGCTTGGCGGCCTTGCTCGCCGCGACGCTGTTCCTGTGGGCGCTACTGGCTGCGCTTGTCGGCTCGGCGGAAGCGGACGACGGCAGGGATGTCGAGAACTTTGCGTTTGGCGGTGCGGCGCTGGTGTTTTCCATGCTCTCAGCGATGTCGATTGTTCAGGCCAATCCGTCTGGCCTGCTGGCAGCCACCGTCTACTTTGCCGCCTTGATCCTGTCATGGTCGGCAACCAAGGTTGAAGCGCCAGTCATTGCCGTCGTCGCAGTGGAGCCTGAAGAATTTCCGTCAGTGACCATTGCACGCGCCATGGCGGGTGACGCAGCCTATCAAAACCAATTGGTCCGGTTCTCCGGCCGGGAACAGGCTTAAAACATGCGGTACATACTCATATTCTGGGCTGCGCCGCTTGGCTTCTTCTGGGGCTGGTATTTCCTGTCGCTCAACGACATTAATTTTGGCACGACGTTCTTTTCCGAGCGGCTGCACCGGCTGGTGTTTGACATTTACGGCCATATCCTTGGTATTGACCCGGACGTCATTCCTGCAATGGTCGCAAAGGCGTGCATTCTCGACACGGCGCTGATCTTCAGCATTTTCGCATTCCGCAAGCGTGCTGCGATCAAGGCCTGGTGGGCGGCGCGCACCGGTCAGCCTGCCGCTGCATCCGCTGACAATCTGGCCAGCCTGTCCAACGCGCCCTGAAGTATGAACGCCGCTGCCGCGGCATCAATGCGCTCGTCGCGCTTGGCGCGGCTGACATCCATCGAAATCAACACCCTCTCCGCCGCAACGGTTGACAGCCGCTCGTCCTGAAACACGAAGGGCAGGGCGCTGAGGCGCTCCATGTTGCGCACAAATGCACGCGTCGCCTGCGCGCGCGGACCTTCCGATCCGTCCATGTTGATAGGCAGGCCAATGACAAAAACGCTGACCTCGAACTTGTCCGCACATTTCAAAAGTTCAGCCGCGTCCTTGGTGAATTTCGTGCGCGCGATGACCAATTTCGGGTTGGCCAACCGCCAGCCAAGGTCCGAGACCGCAAAGCCGATTGTCGTGGTGCCAAGGTCCAATCCGGCGATGGTGCGGCCGGGCTTGATTTCTGTGGCAAGTGTTTCAAGTGTCAGTATGGTCATGGCAGACGCGGATATCATCACATGCGCTGCGTTGCGAGGAGAATGAGACGATGAAGATCACATGGCTTGGCCATTCCGCATTCCGTGTAGAAACTGCCAAGGCGCACATTCTCATTGATCCGTTTCTGACCGGAAACCCCGGCGCGCGCGACATCGACGTCAAGGACGCAACGCGCGGAATTACCCACATTGCCCTGACGCATGGCCATGGCGACCATGTCGGCGACACGATCCAGCTCGCCAAGGAGACTGGCGCGACCGTCGTCGCCAACTTTGATCTCCTGATGTGGCTGGCCACCAAGGGCGTCAAGAAATTCGACCCGATGAACACCGGCGGCACGGTTTTCCACGAAGGGTTTTCGGTCACGCTGGTCAACGCGCTGCATTCATCCGCGCAGCTTACCGAGGATGGCGTGTCGCACGCACTCGGCAGCGCGGGCGGGCTGATGTTCCACTTTGACGATGCGCCCTCGCTCTTGCACATGGGCGACACCGACATTTTCTCGGACATGGCGCTCATTGAGGAGCTGCACCAGCCACAGATCGGCATAGTGCCCATCGGCGACCGGTTCACAATGGGCGGCGCGGTCGCTGCGCTGGCCTGCCGCCGCTATTTCAAGTTCGAGCACATACTGCCTGCCCACTATGCCTCGTTCCCGATGGTTGACGCGAACGCAGACAAATTTGTCGAAGCCCTCGAAGGCGATCGCGACAGGGCGAAGGTCAGCAAGGCTGGCACGGTGCAAACCTTCTGACAAAGCAATTGCGAAAGCGGGTCTGCCTCTTTATACCCGCCAAATCTGCATTTCCTTCCCGAAGGCTCTCCCATGTCCGTTGATCTTGCCACCGTCAAACGCGTCGCGCGGCTTGCCCGCATCGCCGTTTCCGAAGAAGACGCCGAGCGCATGACCGGCGAACTCAACGGCATTCTCGGCTTTGTTGCGCAATTGGACGAGGTCAATGTCGATGGCGTCGAGCCGCTGACCTCGATCATTCCGATGGCGCTGCGCCGCCGCGAGGACGTGGTAACTGACGGGGCCAAGGTGGAAGACGTCATCGCCAATGCTCCCGCCAGCGAAGAGAATTTCTTCGTGGTGCCAAAAGTGGTCGAGTAACGACCACGCGCTGCCACGCACCTTTGATTTCAGCGAAAGCCTGCTCCCATGTCTGATTTGACCCGCCTCACCATTGCCGAAGCCCGTGCCGCGCTTGCCAAGCGCGAGACGTCTGCGGTCGAGCTTACCGACGCGTATCTCTCGGCGATTGATGCGGCGAATGGCGAGCTGAACGCCTACATTTCCGTGACGGCTGAAAAGGCGCGCAAGATGGCCAAGGCCTCGGACGCGCGGCGGGCTTCGGGCGATGCCGGAGCGCTTGAGGGTATTCCGCTCGGCATCAAGGATCTTTACGCCACCGAAGGCGATCATACACAAGCATGTTCGCATATACTGGATGGTTTCAAGCCGAGATATGAATCGACCGTCACCGCCAATCTGTGGAGCGACGGCGCGGTGCAGCTTGGCAAATTGAACATGGACGAGTTTGCGATGGGCTCATCCAACGAGTCGTCTTGGTACGGCGCGGTGAAAAACCCGTGGCGCGAGACTGGCTCGAATGCGCATTATGTGCCCGGCGGCTCGTCCGGCGGGTCGGCATCTGCCGTTTCCTCATGGCTCTGCGCCGCCGCCACGGCGACAGACACTGGTGGATCAATCCGCCAGCCTGCGGCCTTTACCGGCACCGTCGGCATCAAGCCAACCTATGGCCGCTGCTCGCGCTGGGGCATTGTCGCATTTGCATCCTCGCTCGATCAGGCGGGTCCAATCGCCCGCGACGTGCGCGATGCTGCGATCATGCTGAAGTCGATGGCATCCTTTGACCCAAAGGACTCGACGTCCGTTGACCTGCCCGTGCCGGACTACGAGGCGGCAATAGGCAAGTCGCTTAAAGGCCTGAAAATCGGTATTCCAAAGGAATACCGCGTTGAAGGCATGCCCGACGAAATCGAGACGCTCTGGCAGCAGGGCATTGCATGGCTGAAGGACGCCGGTGCCGAAATTGTCGACATTTCGCTGCCGCATACCAAATACGCGCTGCCTGCTTACTATATCGTCGCGCCTGCTGAAGCCTCGTCCAACCTCGCGCGTTATGACGGTGTGCGCTACGGCCTGCGCGTGCCGGGCAAAGACATCATCGACATGTATGAAAAGACCCGCGCCGAAGGGTTCGGCCGCGAGGTCAAGCGGCGCATCATGATCGGCACCTATGTGCTTTCAGCGGGCTACTATGACGCCTACTATCTTAAGGCGCAGAAGGTCCGCTCGCTGATCAAGCGCGACTTTGACCTCGCCTATGCCGCCGGCGTTGATGCGATCCTGACTCCGGCAACGCCGTCAGCCGCCTTCAAAATTGGCGACGAAAATCTCAATGCCGATCCGGTTCACATGTATCTGAACGATATTTTCACGGTGACTGTCAACATGGCGGGTCTTCCAGGCATCGCCGTTCCAGCCGGCATCTCGTCCACCGGCCTGCCGCTCGGTCTTCAACTGATCGGGCGTCCGTTCGACGAGGAAACGCTGTTCAAAACCGCTGCGGTGATCGAGAAGGCTGCAGGCAAGTTCACGCCGTCCAAATGGTGGTGAGGGCGCAAAGCGCCCTCATTTCAAGCGCTTACTCGCGGCCCATAAAGTTCATTTTGCCTAGCGGCACGCCGTTTTTGCGTGCGACGGCGTAGGCCATAGATGTGTGAAAATAGAGGTTCGGCAGTGCGTAGTTGACAAGGTAGGTCTGCGCGGGGAACGTCATTTCGTTCCCTGCCGCCTTGATTGTGATTGCGCGGTCTTCCTGACCATCAAGGTCTGAGGCCTTGAACGATTTCACGAACTCGACGGTCTTTGCAATGCGGGCCTGAAGCTCGGCAACAGTCTTTTCGGAGTCCTCAAACTTCGGGTTGTCGGTGCCGGAGATGCGTGCCATCGCGCCCTTTGCATGGTCGCATGCAATCTGCACCTGTCTTGCCATCGGCAGCATATCCTCGATCAAGCGGTCGCCAAGAATAGTCCCCGCATCCATGCCCTTGGACTTTGCGAACTCCTCAGTCTTTTTCAGCGTAATCGACAGGCTGGTCAGCATCTGGAGAAGTGCGGGCACTGTGGCCGCGTAAAGTGAGATGGTCATATGAAATTCCCTTGTGTGTTTCGCACGGTCATTCTGGCGCGACGTGCTGCGTTGAAATCGGTTATGGGCGGGTCAATTGCAAGTGTGCTTGCCGATAAAGTCCGCAGTATGGGTCTCTCGCACCCACTCGCCTCTTGTGCCATCATCGCCCGGGTTGATGGAGGTTGCCATGTTTCTACGCATTGCATTGACGGCGCTGTTGCTGTCCACCGCATCCGCCCGCGCGGACTTCACCTATCTGGTGGAAGAGGGGCCATGGACCATTGGCGGCGGCAAGACGCATTGCGAGGTAGTGAACCGCCCGCCCGAAGAGGCCAACTACATGCCGGTCAACATGCTCTTCATCACCGAGGATGAAAAGCGCACACCACAGGTTCGGGTTGTTTTCTGGCCCGGCGCGTTGCCGGAAAAGGTGAGCGAGATTGTGTTTACGGTCTTCGCCGACGGACCACAGGTTTTCAAGATGCCTGCGAAGCTTGGCAATCCTGACTGGTACAATGTCTCAACGACCGAACCTTTGCCAAAGGAGTTTGTACGGCTGCTGGAGGGCGGGGCAAGAATCGTGAACATGCAAGTTGAGGTCCCGGGAAGCAAAGCGAAAACGGTGTTCAGCATGAAGGCAATAGACAGCGCGCTGTTCAGCCTTCACAGTTGCGTCAGCGCGATGGAAAACGCGCGCAAGCCGTAACCGGCGTCAAATGACCGGCACAAATTCCTCGATGAGGTCACGCAATTCCGCCTCGTCGACACTGGACGCCGCATCGCTCAATGTCATCCAGTGGCGCTTGCGCTCGCTCTTTTCCGGCCATTTCGGCAGCACCTTGGCGACCTGCATGGAATAGACCATGACCTTACAGGGCAGGGCAAAACCCGGGCCAAATATCTTGTTATACTCATATGAGCCGATTGGCATGGATGAGGTCTTGCCGCCGACGCCGGCCTCCTCATACGCCTCGCGTGCGGCGGCCTTCGCGTCGCTGAGCTTCTTTATCGGCCAGCCTTTGGGGATGACAAACCGGCCCGTGTCCCGGCTGGTGACCAGAAGCACTTTCAACACGCCATGGTCAAACCGCCACGCCAAAGCGCCAACCTGCTTGCGCGGCGGGTTTGCAGCTTGGCTGTCGGCACTTGGCAATGGCTCCATCAACATGGCTTTATCGCTTGAATCGGTGGCGGATTATCCGCGCAAATTCATTATCCGGCAAACAAGTTTATCACCCGTTTACCGTGAAGCCTGTAGCGATTCCATTGCAGATTTGTGACTTCGAACGAGTCCAGGTTATCCTTTGTGCCCATCGGCGATTGGCGCCTGATAGGTGAAGCCCAGATCCCAAGGGAAGTAGATCCATGTGTCCTGGCTGACTTCTGTGACGAATGTATCGACCAAGGGCCGGCCTTTCGGCTTTGCATAGACGGTGGCAAAATGCGCATTTGGCATCATGGCCCGGACGATTGCCGCTGTTTTGCCGGTGTCGGTCAAATCGTCAATGATCAAAACGCCTTCGCCGTCATTTTCCAAAAGCTCCGGCGTGATTTCCTTCAAGACCTTCAGTTCGCCCTGTTCGGAATATTCGTGATAGGAGGCGATGCAGACGGTCTCGATCATGCGGATGCCAAGTTCGCGGCAGATGATCGCGGCAGGCACCAGCCCGCCACGCGTGATCACCACCATCGCCCGCCAGTTCTTGTTCTGCGCGGCAAGCCGCCAGGCAAGCGCGCGCGCATCGCGGTGGAACTGATCCCAAGACACGGGGAAGGCTTTTTCGGGAAGGGACATGGTGCACTCCGGGCCGGGCGTTGGAATGCGTTTCGCCTTAGCGCCAAACTGGGATGATTGGCAAGCGCAGCGCTAACCCGCCGGGGCCTGAACCTTGTTCGCCGCGCTTTCGAGCCGTGCCAAAAGCGTCCGCACATCGCCGGCCGCCGCTTCCAACGCGGCGTCATCGCGTGCCCGCACGATCAGCTCAACCGCATAACCGCCATCGACCATTTTCGGGTAGGAGCCGATCACCGTCTCCGGATGCGCCTTCTGGATATCGCGCAAAGCCGTGCCGATCACGCCTTCGCCATAGGGGCACGCAATCGAAACCGACTTCAACACGATACCCGTCTTGAGCGTCGGGAGCACAGCATCAACCATTGCCTCGAACACCGACGGGACTCCTGCCATCAAATGCACATTGCCAATGACAAATCCCGGTGCAATCGACACCTTGTTCTCGATGAGAGCCGACCCGCGCGGCATCCGGGCCATGCGCTGGCGGGCTTCGTTGAACTCGACACCGCGCGAGGCATAGGAATCGCCAAGCAATTTCATCGCCGTGGCGTCGTGCTCGCACGGCACGCCAAACGCTTTCGACACCGCGTCCGCCGTGATGTCGTCATGCGTCGGGCCAATGCCGCCTGAGGTGAAGACGTAAGTGTAGCGATGACGCAGCGCGTCCAATGCTGCAACAATGTCGGCCTCCTCGTCGGCGACAATGCGCACTTCCTTCAGATCTATGCCAACCGCAGTCAGCATGGTCGCCAGATGGCCAATGTTCCGGTCCTTGGTGCGTCCGGATAGCAATTCGTCGCCGATGGCCAGAATCCCAGCCGTAATGGTGTCAGTCATGAATGATTTCCCTTATACGCCGGACATAGGCGCAAGCGCGCCCAGCGGCAAGGCTTGCAACGCGCGCTTTCGTCCTTTAGGCAGCCGAGGCGTGTGGGCGTGGCGAAATGGTAGACGCAACGGGCTTAAAACCCGTACTTCGCAAGAGGGTGGGGGTTCGAGTCCCCCCGCCCACACCAAGGGAAATTGATGGAATTTTCTTGGATCGAATTACCCTTTTGGGAAGAGTGGGGTGCCATAACCCGCATTCACGGCAGTGCAATGGTCGCTTTTGACCATTCCATGCTCTTCATGCAGCATCAAATGACTGCTGGAAATGAACTGGTCCATTCTGAATCCGGTTCCGCTTTCAAAACGCTTACTTCTGACCATTTGTCCCGGATTTCCCATGGCAATGACCTGCACAAAATGGCGCTGCTTCGGTATTATTCTGCTTTTGAAACGTTCGTGCGCTATGCCGAATTTGTCACTTCCACTGGCGACTATGAGCTTGTGCGCAGACCCTTGTCGATTGCTGAAATTGAGATGATAGAATCGCATCTGTTGAAGGGTGGCGTCGAGGCGTGGGCGGACGTAATCATCAAAAAACTCAAGCAAAATTGGTCCGACGTGTATGGTGGAAAGGCCGGTCTGGTGGAGGTATCGCTGATGCGAAACGCGATTGCTCACGGTGTTCGTAGCATGAACCAAAGCATGCTTGATGCCGCGGTTGCACGCAGCGCCGCTCTTCCATTCCAAGCCGGTCAGGCAATAACAATTTCCTTTGAACTTCTAAACGAGTATAGGGGTCGGCTTCGGTCCTTTTGCAGGGTTCTTTCCGACGGACTTGTTCATGTTGCAAAAGGCACACACCGGGATATTCAAGTCCCTTGATCCAAGAACCGCTCGCATGGCAGCTTTTTTGAGGCCATCGCGGTGAAACCTGAAAGTTTCTGAATGGCACTGCCCCAAAATATCGCTCCGGCGCTGAGAGTCGCGCTGGAAGAACGCGGCTACGCGGAACTGACGCCGGTGCAGAGCGCCATGCTGGAGGACGGCGTTGCCGATGCCGATCTTCTTGTTTCCGCGCAAACCGGCTCCGGCAAGACGGTCGCATTCGGCATGGCGATTGCCAACAGCCTGATGGGCAAAAGCGAACGGCTCGGCATTACCGTGCAGCCATTGGCGCTGATAGTTGCGCCGACGCGCGAACTTGCGTTGCAGGTCAGCCGCGAACTCGCCTGGCTTTATGCCGGGGCTGGAGCCAAGATGGCGACCTGCGTCGGTGGCATGGAGATGCGCAAGGAAGTCCGTTCGCTTCAGCAGGGCGCACACATTGTCGTTGGCACGCCGGGACGTCTGCGCGACCACATCACGCGTGGTTCGCTCGACCTTGAGGCGATCAAGGCCGTCGTGCTCGACGAGGCCGACGAGATGCTCGATCTTGGCTTTCGCGAAGATCTTGAATTCATCCTCGATGCCTCGCCAAAAGAGCGCCGGACGCTGATGTTCTCGGCCACTGTTCCGGCGCAGATCGGCAAGATGGCGGCCAAATACCAGCGTGACGCCATGCGCATCGCCACCGTCGGTGAAAAGAAGCAGCACGCCGATATTGAGTACCGCCTGATGCCTGTCGCGCCGCACGAGCGCGAGAACGCGATCATCAACGCACTTCTGTATTTCGATGCGCCCAGTACCATGGTGTTCTGCTCGACACGCGAAGCGGTTAAGCATCTGGCCAGCCGTTTGGGCAACCGGGGGTTTGGCGTCGTGTCGCTGTCGGGAGAGCTGTCGCAGGCCGAGCGCACCAACGCGCTGCAGTCGATGCGCGATGGCCGTGCCCGTGTCTGCGTGGCAACCGACGTCGCAGCACGCGGCATTGATCTGCCGAACCTTGATCTTGTCATTCACGCCGACCTTCCGACCAATCCGGACACGCTGCTGCACCGTTCAGGTCGGACCGGGCGGGCAGGGCGCAAGGGCATCTGCATCCTCGTCGCGCCGATGCACCGCCGCCGCTCCGCCGAGCGGCTTCTGTCGATCGCCAAGGTTCAGGCGACGCAGGTCCGCGCACCAAGCCAGATGGACATTTACGAGCGCGACCGCGAGCGGCTTTTGAGCGGTATTGGAGCAGATTTGGAGCGCTCGCCGGAAGAGGCCGAGACCGTCACCGAACTGCTCAAGCGCCACTCGGCAGATGCAGTGGCGCTCGCCTACATCCGCATGGTTCAGGCCTCGCGCCCGACGGCAGAAGAGTTGTCAGACACGGGTATTCCAGACGTCGCCATGCCCACCGGCGAGAAGGAAGCGGACCGGTTTGACAATGGCGTCTGGTTCCGCATCCCGCAGGGCCGCAAGCACAATGTCGAGCCGCGCTGGCTGCTGCCGACGCTGTGCAAGGCCGGGCACCTGACCAAGCGCGACATCGGCTTCATCCGGCTGCTGGACAATGAAACCCGCTTTGAAATCCGCCCCGAAAAGGCCGATGCTTTCTTCGAAGCCATTTCGAACGCCAAGGGCAGCGAGAAGGGCCTGCGCGTGTCGCGCTTCGTCGGCGACCCGAGCATCCTGCCGCCGCGCAAGGGGCCGGACGGCGAGGTCAAAACGTTTGCCGAAAAGAAGCCCTTTGCTGAAAAGAAGCCTTTCGCCGAGAAGAAGCGCTGGACCAAGGACCAAAAGTCCGCGCGTCCAAAGCGCGACGATGACCGGCCCGCGCCTTACGCCAAGCCGACAGAAGGCGGCGAGGCGCCTGCTAAGCCTTGGGCCAAGCCTGCGGGTTCTGCACCCAAGGTCTGGGATAAGCCACGCGAGGGCGCTCCGAAGGTTTGGGACAAACCAAAAAAAACCGCAGGCAAGACATTCGAAAAGCCGAACAAGCCATTCAAACCAAAGGGTAAACCGAACGGGTAAATTCTGACGTCAGCGCTGCCCTTCATCCGACATTTCGGTAAGCGTCTTCACTGTCCCTCACCTGCTTGCTTCGCAAGCTATCCTCTCCCCGTGGGGGAGAGGCGACGAGCGCCCATAACGTTTTCCCCTCTCCCCGCCGGGGAGAGGAT
>JANPGC010000039.1:0-18492 GCA_031423755.1 Phyllobacteriaceae bacterium
GTTCGACAAGGTCATCGGCTTCGACATGGGCGGCACCTCCACCGACGTCGCCCATTTCGACGGCGAGCATGAGCGCGCTTTCGACACCGAAGTTGCCGGCGTGCGCATCCGCGCTCCGATGATGCGCATCCACACGGTCGCAGCGGGAGGCGGCTCGATCCTACATTTCGAGGACGGCCGCTTCAAGGCCGGCCCGGACTCGGCAGGTGCCAACCCCGGCCCCGCCGCCTATCGCCGCGGCGGACCTCTTGCCGTCACCGACGCCAACGTCATGACCGGCAAACTGCGCCCCGAATTCTTCCCCGCCATTTTCGGCCCACGCCAGGATCAGCCGCTCGATGTGAGCGTTGTCCGCGCAAAATTTGCGCAACTTTCGAGCGATATTGGCAATGGCCAGACACCCGAAGAAGTGGCCGAAGGTTTCATCACCGTTGCCGTCGAAAACATGGCCAGCGCCATAAAGAAAATCTCCGTCCAGCGCGGCTATGATGTCACCGGTTACCTGCTCAACTGCTTCGGCGGCGCCGGCGGCCAGCATGCGTGCCTGGTCGCCGATGCACTCTGCATGGAAGCCGTGCTCGTCCACCCTATGTCCGGCCTCCTCTCCGCTTATGGCATCGGCCTCTCCAGCCTCCTCGCCACCCGCCAACAAGCACTCGTCCTGAAGCTCGAAGAAACCAACCGGCCAACCATCGCCGCCGCAATCAGGGCACTCACAGCAGAGGCAACCGGCGAACTGACCCGACAAGGCGTCGCGCCATCAGCCATCCGCCTGCGCACCCTGTTCCACCTGCGCTACAACGGCACCGACACCACGCTGCCGGTAGAATTCACCGGCGAACCCTACGCCGCGCTCATCGCGTCGTTCACTGCCACCCACCGGGAGCGCTTTGGCTTCACCTACGAAAACCGCACCATAATCCTCGAAACCATAGCCGTAGAGGCCACCGATGAACGCGCCGCAAACGTCACCGAACCCAACATGTCTTCCCCATCTTTCCCCTCTCCCCCACGGGGAGAGGAGGGTTTGCGAAGCAAACCAGGTGAGGGAGAGCCACTCCCCCAGACCGCCCCGATCTTCACCGGCGGCAAATGGCAAAATGCCACAATCGCGCTCCGCGCCAACCTCCACCCCGGCCATACACTCTCCGGTCCTGCCCTCATCATCGAGCCGCACCAGACCATCGTCGTAGAGCCAGAATGGACACTCGAAGTCACCGCCCGCAACTATATCCTTTTGCGCCGCGCATCACCCCGCACATCCGCCCACGCCATCGGCACCAGCGCCGATCCGGTCATGCTCGAGGTGTTCAACAACCTTTTCATGTCCATCGCCGAACAGATGGGCTTCACGCTCCAAAACACCGCAAGTTCCGTCAACATCAAGGAGCGCCTCGACTTCTCCTGCGCCGTCTTTGACCGCACAGGAGCCCTCGTCGCCAACGCCCCGCACATGCCTGTCCACCTCGGCTCGATGGACCGCTCCGTCGAAACCATCATCCGCCTCAATGCGGGCCGCATGCGCCCCGGCGACGTCTACGCCCTCAACGCCCCCTACAACGGCGGCACACATCTGCCGGATATTACCGTGGTCACGCCGGTGTTTGCTGATTCTCCCTCACCTGCCTTGCTGCGCAAGGCTTCCTCTCCCCGTGGGGGAGAGGGGAAAAGACCGCTTCCTTCGCCTCTCCCCCACGGGGAGAGGACAGTTTCGCGAAGCGAAACAGGTGAGGGAGAGTCACATGCGACCCCCCCCATCCTCTTCTACGTCGCCGCCCGAGGCCACCACGCCGACATCGGCGGCATAGCCCCAGGCTCGATGACGCCGCTCGCCACCTCCGTCGAACAGGAAGGCGTCCTCATCGACAATTTCCACCTCGTGGAAGAGGGCCGATTCCGCGAGGCCGAGCTCGTCGAAATTCTCACCAACCACCAATACCCCGTCCGCAACGCCGCGCAGAACATCGCCGACCTGAAAGCCCAGGTTGCCGCCAATGCCAAGGGCGTTCAGGAACTGCGCAAGATGGTCGCCCACTTCGGCCTGCCCACCGTCGAAGCCTACATGGGCCATGTGCAAGACAACGCCGCAGAAAGCGTCCGCCGCGTCCTCGACCGCCTGCCCGAGGAGAGCGCCTGTGAATACCCGACGGACACCGGCCAGACCATCAGGGTCAGGATCACCGTCGACCGGAAAAGCCGCGAGGCCACCGTCGATTTCACCGGCACCTCACCCGTGATGAAAAACAACTTCAACGCGCCGGAACCGGTAACCCGCGCAGCCGTCCTGTACGCATTCCGCGTGATGGTCGAAAACAACATCCCGATGAACGCTGGCTGTCTGCGCCCGATCAACATCATTGTCCCCGAAGGCTCGATGCTGAAACCAACCTTCCCCGCCGCCGTCGTCGCCGGAAATGTCGAGACGTCACAGCACGTCACCAACGCCATCTTCCAGGCGCTCGGCGCGATGGCCAACGCCCAAGGCACGATGAACAACCTCACCTTCGGCAACGCAGAATACCAATACTACGAAACCATCTGCTCCGGCTCCCCGGCCGGCAGGTTCAACAATGGCGAAGGGTTTTCGGGCACCTCAGGCGTCCACACCCACATGACCAACTCCCGCCTCACCGACCCCGAAATCCTCGAAATGCGCTATCCCGTCCTGCTGGAAGATTTCCACATCCGCGAAAACTCCGGCGGCAAAGGCCAATTCAACGGCGGCGACGGCACCAGCCGCACCATCCGCTTCCTGGAGCGCATGGACTGCGCCATCCTCTCCAGCCACCGCAACAGGCCGTCAGAGGGGCTGGACGGCGGGGGAAATGGCGAGGTCGGCCGCACAGAGGTGCGGCGCGCGGATGGGCGTGTGGAGACGCTGGGGGCTTGTGATCAGACTGTGCTGGAGGCCGAGGATGCGGTGGTGGTGACGACGCCAACGCCGGGGGGATTTGGGTGAGGCTAACTCCGCGCTCTTTAACTTCTCCCCGCCACTTGCGGGGAGAAGGTGGCGCGAAGCGCCGGATGAGGGGCAGCGCCGAGGTTGGCGGAAGCGTGCCGAAACAAAATAGTCGAGACTTTTGCGTCCAACAAAACTTGAATACTCACAGCATGTCAGTTAGCCAAATTCAACAAAAGGTTGCGGAGCATGAACCATGAGCGAGGAGCGCATATTCAATATCTTTCTGTATTTTAACAATGGTGTCGCGAATGAGTATGGTATGCGTCATCACCGCGTTGGCGGCACAGATGCCGACAAAACGGCCTTCCTTGCCTCACGTATTTCAGATGATCACAAAATAGCGCGTCGATTCCAGCTAAGGCGCAATTTTACACCGGAGGAATGGCGTGCAGTATTACGGGCTGGCGATGCGCTTGCCTACTTTGGAGAAGCATTTGACCAATTCAACGCCCCTTTGAGCCCTATATATTGCGCTACTGCCGTTGTCGATGGCGTTCCAACCGTTGATCAGCGGATCGGTCCAGATGCTTTTCGCGGCGACGAGGTTTCAAATATTGAGGGATATGGAACTGTACCTGATTACCTGGTACATTACACCAAGGGGAACAAATTCCTGTTCACAGATTTGATCCACGATGACTATTTTAAGGCTATTAAATCGTTATTCAATGCAGGATTGTACGTCTCTTGTGCAAAACTTTTGATGTCATGTGTTGATACACTTTCATTCGTCGAGCACGGTGACAAACATGGGAACTTCGCAACATGGTTAGACACCTACGTTGACCTTTCTCTTTGCGGTATCGCTTCGAGCGAACTGTGGGAGTTCCGAAACTCAATTCTCCACATGACCAACTTGGCATCAAAAAAGGTAATCTCGGGCAAGCTCTCCCCAATCATGCCCTACGTCGGCGGGCCAAACACTACGCTCCCAATCAGGCCGGATATTCCGAAGCCTTTCAATTTGCATCTCCTCATTATTCAGATTGGGAACGGAATTGGCAAATGGGGCGAGACTTACAACTCCGATAAGGACAAGCTACTCAAATTTATTGAGCGCTATGATACTACGATTTCGGATGGCCGAATGGCGGTATTACAGTATCGTCGTGACACTGAGTAAGTATCATTTTCGCAAGAAAATTTGTTCCCAGTTTATGTGGCCCTCCACCGACTTCGCCAATTGGCCACCAAACATCCTCCACCCCCTTCGTCATCCCGGACGGCGCAGCCGATCCGGGAACCATGCCTCTGACGGCGGTGTGCAAAGCAGGTGCAGACTGTGGCTCACACCCGCTGCAGCAGACGGCAACGGCAGGAAGTTCTGCACCGGACAGCCTAACTCCACGGCCACCGGCATGGGTTCCGGCTCTGCGCTTCGCTTGGCCGGAATGACGAAGCGTTGGGGTGAAAGATTACAATGATCCCCCATCTGCGTGACGACAACCCCCTCATCCCGCGCCAAACTCCGCTCCAGTCCACCCCAAACGGGAGCAGCCATCATGAAACTCACATCCCTCCTCATCAGCGCAGCGCTTCTCACGTCCACCGTTCCATCCCTTGCCAGCCAAGTTTCCGGCTGGTGGGGCGGCAATTGGCGGTGCACCATTGACGGGCGGCCCGCGCGGATGAACTGGAAGATTGTCAATGCCGGCAGC
The DNA here is from genome assembly GCA_031423755.1 of Phyllobacteriaceae bacterium. Taxonomy (GTDB): domain Bacteria; phylum Pseudomonadota; class Alphaproteobacteria; order Rhizobiales; family Rhizobiaceae; genus JANMEX01. Next base: position 4,621 of record JANPGC010000039.1, read on the forward strand.
ACGTCGTGCGATGGTGATGCCTGCACCCAAACGTCCGAAGTCGCGTGGCGCGGCAGTTTTTCGGACAATGGCTCGCGCTGGGTGCCGCTGACCAATCCGCGCTTCGGCAATCTTGGCGGCATGTATTTCAACCACGCCGACGGAAACAAATGGTACCTGCCGAAACCGTCAAACAACCGCTCCAACGGCTGGACCACATGGAACGGCAACCGCTACCCGCTGTCCTGCTGGAAATAGCCAAGGCAGCGCGGCTGGCCCGGCGCTTCTCCTCCCGGCGCCGGGTCAAATCTGAGCCTGACCCAAAACTCAGTTTGGCGAGTCAAATGGTGTGTTTTTCGAGAACCGGAGCGGAGCATACTTCCGGGGTCCCCGCCAGCGGCTTGCGCTTAAGGGCGGGGCAGAAAACTATGTGAGCACCGGAAGCGCAGAAAACCGCATCAGTTGGCCGCCAAAGTGAATTTTCGGTCGGGCTCACGGCAACACCGCCACCAGCCTCTGCACCAGCGCCTGCGGCTTGTAGTTCAGTTTCGACGGCGTCAGTCCCATGCGCAGCACGATCATTTTCTTCGACGGAATGATGGCAATCGACTGCCCGTCATGACCAAGCATCCAGTAAATATCCGACGGCAGCGCGAAGCCGATGTCCGGATCCTCATCATCCGGCGTCGTTCCCGATGGCCCCTTCAGCCAAACCTGCCCCTTGCCATACTGCACGCCAAAGCCTGTATCGGAAGCCGCCACCGGCTCATGCATCATGGCCACAAACTCCGGCGGCAAAATCTGCGCCCCGTTTGCCATGCCCCCGCCTGCTTTGCCATTGTCCAAAAGCATCTGCGCGAACCGCGCCCAATCGCGCGCATTTGCATACATGTAGGACGAGCCGGTAAACGTCCCCGCCTCATCGACCTCCATCACGGCGCTCGCCATATTGAGCGGACCAAACAGCGCCACGCGCGGATAGTTGAGTGCCATGTCTTCGCCGCCCAAAACATCCTGCCAGATGCGCGACAACAGCACAGCCGAGCCACTCGAATAGTTGAATTCCTTCCCCGTCAGCCCCATCAGCGGCTTGTCTCGGGCAAACGCCGCCATGTCCGGCTGAAGATAAAGCATCCGTGTCACATCATCGACGGTGCCGTAATCCTCGTTGAACTCCAGCCCCGAAGCCATCGCCATCAAATCCGCGACCGTGACCAGCGCCCGGTTGTCGCTCTTCCATTCCGGAAACAGGTCCGCCTTGTCGAGCGCCAGCTTGCCGTCGCGTACGAGCGTGCCGATGATCACGGCATTGACCGTCTTGGTCATCGACCACCCGAGGAGCGGCGTCTTGTCGTCAAACCCTTGGCCAAAGCGCTCGGCCAATATCCGCCCGTTCTGCGCCACGATCACCGCCCGCATCCCCGGTCCGGTCAGCGCCGAGTCGTCGAGAATCGCCGCAATCGCCGGGTTCTGGCTCGGTGTCACTTGATTACCGACGGGCCAAGGCTGGCCCGCATCCGCCGCTTGCGGCTCAATCTGTTTCAGCGCAACGGACTTGGCCTTCGCCACGCCGCCAACCGGCACGCTGGCGCAGCCAAGCCCGGGCCGGAAAACCGCCAGCCCCTTCCCGAACACGCCTGCCAGCCCGGCACTGACAGTCCCTGCGGTCTCGTCCACCGAAACCCGCACAAACTTCAGGATCGGATGTCCCGGCGCTTGCACATCATCAGCCAAAACCTTGCCCGCATCGCGCCCGGCGATAAACACATTGGAGCAGACCATTTTTGCCGAATATGCGCTCGCAACGCGGATAAGGTCAGGCGGAGACACATAAAGCCAGACGCCAAGCCCGATAACCGCCAGGACAAACAGCCGCAAGACCCACTTTATCAACCGCCGCAGCACGCGCATGCCAATCTCCCAAGCTTCGCCAAGACTGTCCGTGCAAACTGGTCAGAATGCAACATCATGAAATCTGGCACGCCGGAAACTTCGTCATCGTCAGGCATGTTCCGTCGACACAAGCCCGTCCTCACTCCAACAAGGTGACGAAAGTCCGCTCCCGCGCTATCTCCAGACAAACACAGGCAACACATGATTCGCACCGCCCGCCCCTTAACGCTCCTCAGCGCAGCGCTCGCCGCCGCGTTGCTCGCGTCCTGCACGTCCACCGGTCCCGGCCTCGAGCGCGCAGTGCGCGACATCCGCGTCGCCAGACCCAACTTCTCCGAAACGGACCCGGTCGATTTCCCCGGCCGCGGCCCTGCCGCGTACCCTGTCCATGGCACCGACACTTCCAAATACCAGCCGCATGTCGATTGGGCTGCGGCGCGGGCCAATGGCGTTTCCTTCGCTTTCCTCAAGGCAACCGAAGGAGGCGACCGGGTCGACGACGCCTTCGCCGACAATTTCGGGGCCGCCAGAGCCGCTGGAGTGCCACGCGGCGCCTATCATTTCTTCTATTTCTGCACGCCCGCCTTCCAGCAGGCGGCATGGTTCATACGCCACGTGCCAAAGGACCCGTCCGCCTTGCCGCCGCTCCTCGACATGGAGTGGAACCACAAATCGCCGTCCTGCAAGTTCCGCCCCGAGCCGGCAGCCGTGCGCAAGGAAATGCAGGTCTGGCTCGATCAGGTCGAGCGCCACTATGGCAAGAAGCCGCTGATCTACACCGTGCCGGACTTCTACCGCGAGAATCTCGAAGGCTATTTCACGGACTACCAGTTCTTCCTGCGCGCCGTCGCCGACCACCCGTCAAACGTCTATCCCGGCCGCAAATGGACATTCTGGCAATATTCCGGCACAGGCTCGATCCCCGGCATCAAGGGCGGCGCGGACATGAACGTCTTCAACGGCACCGCTGCAGGCTGGAAGGCTTGGCTGGCGAAGAATTAGACTTCCGCCAACTCATCATCCATCACGTCCTCGCCCATCGTCTCCAGCGTCGCATAGCCTTCCGGCGCGTCGCCTTCGTCAAACGGCGTGGACACTTCCACATAGGTATCGGGATAAAACCCGTTGAACCGCGTGCGCAGCGACAGCGAATAGGCGCCGATGTGGCCAATCTCGATCCAGTCGCCGGTGTCCACCGTTTCCGGCAGCCAGAATGGGCGTGTCAAAATATCGACCGAATCGCACGTCGCGCCACAGACCTTGAACGGCACGATCTGCCGCGCGTCGCCATTGCGCTGCTTGATCGCCGGATCGGGAATGAACCGCGCCGGCAGCGTGATCTTGCCGGTCCAGCTATCTGACAGCGACGCCCAGATGCCGTCGTTGATGTAAAGCCGCCGCCCCTTGCGCAAAAGCACCCGCACGATCAGCGAATAGGCGCGCGCAACGATCACCCGCCCCGGCTCGGCAATCAGCGGCAGGTCGCCAAAGCCCCATTCGGCAATATCGCCCGAGACCCGCGACATCAGTTGCGGCAGCGAAGGCATTTCGGCATGCGTCCGCTTAGGGTCATGCCCATACTCCGCCGGAAAGCCGCCGCCGATATCAAGCCCCGACAGCTTGACACCTGAAGCCTCGCGCACCTGCCTGGCCGTCTTCAGCGCCGCGTCGTAAGTGTCCGGGTCTTCAATCTGGCTTCCGACATGGAAACAGAGCCCGGCCTTGTAGCCAAGCCTTTCCACCCTTTGCAAAAGCTCCACCGCCAGCGCCGGCCCTGCGCCAAACTTCTTCGACAATTCGTACGCCGCATGACCCTTGGTCGCCAGCCGCACATAAAGCGTCACCGCACCCGGATCGATATCCAGCCCTTGCACAATCCGGTGAATCTTGCTCAGCTCATCCTCATGGTCGAGCGACAGCACGCGGATGCCATATTTTGTCAGCGCATCGCGGATGTGAGACTGCGCTTTCACCGGGTGCATGTAGATCATCTCGGCCTTCGGCGCGGCGGCGCGCACATCGGCAATCTCCTGCGGCGAAGCGACATCGAAACAGGTCACCCCATTGGCTGCCAGCACATCCAGAACCATCCGCTCGCCATTGGTCTTCACCGCGTAGGCGGTCTTGCCGGAAAACAGCGACATGAACTTCTTTGCGTCATCCGCCAGCACTTTCGGGTGAAAGCAATAGACCGGCTCATCTGGCCGCAGCGCCAAGGCTGCCTCTTTTGCGGTCGTGAACTTTTCCATGCCGGCTCCTTCGCTGGCAGCAACGCTAGCAACCTTGTGCTTTGGCGAAAAGCGCTTATCCACCATGAATCGGGTGGTGATCCATTTTCGCTCGAGACAATTTGATCGTTCAACGGAAACCAGAGCATGACAGCCGCCAGCCAGACCACTTCTCAAGCCTCTATCCCGGCAAAGGTTTGGCTGATGCTTCTGCTTCTCGGCGCGCTGTGGGGCGGCTCGTTCTTCTTCGCCCGCATCGCCGTGAAGGAGGTGCCGCCGCTGTGGCTGGTGTTCTTCCGCGTCGGCATTGCCGCTTTGGCGCTGCATGCCTATCTTGTGGCCAGGGGTGAATGGCAAACGTTCCGGCAAACCCCGTTTCTGCCCTTCTTCGGACTTGGCCTCCTCAACAACGCCATCCCCTTTTCCCTCATTTTTGCGGGCCAGACGGTCTTGGGCGCAGGCCTTGCCTCCATCCTCAACGCCACCACACCCTTCCTCACCGTCATCGCCGCTAATTTTTTGACCCGCGACGAAAGAGCGACGCCGGCCAAAATCCTCGGCACGCTGATCGGAGCATTCGGCGCGGCCGTCATTGTCGGTCCCTCGGTGTTTGAAAAGCTTGGCGCGCCGCTCTGGGCGCAAGTCGCCATCATCGGCGCCGCCGCGTCCTACGCGTTTGCATCCGTCTACGGCAAACGCTTCCGCCAAGTGCCGCCGCTTGTCACCGCAACGGGCCAGCTCACCGCATCGACAATCCTGATGCTGCCGGTCGCACTTGTCGTCCATGGCGCTCCAGCGCCGCAATTGTGGAGCGCTGGCGTGTGGCTCGCCGTGCTGGCGCTGGCGCTCGCGTCCACGGCCTTCGCCTACACGCTGTTCTTCCGCATCCTCGCCGCCGCCGGGGCGACCGTGGTTTCGCTCGTCACGCTCATTGTCCCGGTCAGCGCGGTCCTTCTCGGTGCGCTGTTTCTGGGCGAGAGGCTTGCGCTCAACCAGTTTCTCGGCATGGCCATCATCGGCGCGGGCCTGTTTGTGCTCAACCGCGGCGCGATTTCGAAACCGCCGCGACAGGCTTGATTGCACAGTGTTTTTTGCCCTGCCGCCCCACGGGGATCGGTGAGCCCGCCGTAGCGCCAAATCGCGGCTTAACCATTTTTAATAAATAATGAATCCCGCAAAATAACTTTGAGTTTCAATTAGATAGCCAGCGTCTCCGGAACGTTTTTCCACATTTTCGCCGCAATGCAGCATGGTTTGCCCTTGCGTCCCCGCGTCAAAAGCATATCTTTAGGCGGCATCGACAAAGGAGGCGTACCGATGGATTTAACAAAATCTCTCAACGTTGTGATGTTCTGCGCAGCGTTCGCATTTGTCAGCGCAATTGTGTTGGGGCTGGTTTCTTGAGGCCTAACCCCGGTCCCGGGCTTTGCGCCCGGAAGTGAATTCCTGAAAGGCCGGTTGTGACCCAACCGGCTTTTTTTATGCCGCAGATTGTGCCTCGAAACTCGTCTGCACAGGCCTGATGCCAATGAGATGACAAATCGCGAAAACCAGATCCGACCGGTTCATTGTGTAAAAATGAAAATCCTGCACGCCGCGCTCTATCAGGTCCAAAACCTGTTCAGCCGCAACAGCCGAAGCCACCAGCGCATGCGTCTGCGGGTCATTGTCCAAACCTTCAAACCGTTCCGCCAGCCATGACGGCACGTGCGTTCCAGAACGCGAACAGAAATTCGTCACCTGGCGGAAATTGTGCACCGGCAAGATTCCCGGCAGGATCGGAATGTAAATTCCCGCGCGCCGCACCCGTTCAACAAATTGCTCATATACATCATTGTCAAAGAAGAACTGCGTGATCGCTCGATCAGCTCCCGCATCCACTTTACGCTTCAGAATTTCAATGTCGGTGGCAAAGTCTCGGCTTTCCGGGTGCTTCTCCGGATAGGCGGAAACCGAAATGTCAAAGTCGGCAATGTCCTTCAGCCCTGCTATCAACTCCGCAGACGACTGATATCCCTGCGGATGCGGCACATAGGCGGTGCCCATGCCCGTCGCCGGATCTCCGCGCAGCGCCACAAATCGCTCGACGCCGAAAGATTGGTACTCGCGCACGACGTCGTTGACCTGTTCCTTTGACGCATTGACGCAAGTGAGATGCGCTGCCGTTTTGAGGCCGGTCTCATTGATCAGCTTGCTGACGGTCCGTCCTGTAGGCTCCTTGGTCGATCCACCGGCGCCGTAAGTCACAGAGACAAAATCCGGCGCCAGTGTCTGCAGCCGGTCAATCGTCTGCCACAGACGTTCCTCCATTTCTGCATTCTTCGGCGGGAAAAACTCGAACGACACGCGAATGCCCTTGCCGAGCTCCGGACGGCGCGAGAGGCGGAAAGCATTCATCAGACAGTCTCCAGAATGTGGGATGAGCCGGCAACCTGCTCAGCAATGAGAATTCGCGGGTCGCTTGCGACCCAGATTTTGACGGTGATCTGCCCGGCGCCGGACGCTGCGACCTGGTGCGCCGCCTCCGGCTTCAGGCCGCAGTCTTTCAGCCAGCCATGGATCTGCTCGTCCGAAAAGCCGAGCCGCACATGCGCATGCTTGTCGCGCAGTGATTCGATATCGTGGCTGGCAAAATCGACAATGATCAGCCGCCCGCTTGGCCGAAGCGCCCGCGATGCCTCGCGGATCGCCGCCAGCGGATCGTCAAGGAAATGCAGCACCTGATGGATGGTCACCAGATCAAAATGATCGCGCTCGACCGGCGGGTTGAGAATGTCACCCTGCCGCACCTGGGCATGCGCGACACCTGCGCGCTCGAGATTCGCACGCGCCACCGCGAGCATGCCCCGGCTCATGTCGATGCCGACGCCGCGCCGGTAGAGCGGCGCAAAGATTTCGAGTAGCCGCCCGGTGCCAGTGCCAAGGTCAAGCATCGATTGGAAATGCCGTGTGCCGACCAACTTGCTGAGCAGCGCCTCAACGGCATCATCAGGCGCATGCAGTGAGCGAATCTGGTCCCAGCCTTTCGCATTTGTGGTAAAATAATCCGCAGCCCGCGTTTGCCGCGCCTGTTTGACCTCGGCCAAGCGCTCCAGATCGCGCGCCAGCGTCCGGTCCTCAGGCTGCAGCCGGGCCGCCAGTGCATCCGCCAGCTGTCCGACCTCAGTTGCATCATCAATGCGGAAATAGGCCCACGAGCCTTCCTGATAGCGCGTGATCAATCCGGCCTCATGCAGCAGCTTGAGGTGCCGCGACACACGCGGTTGCGACTGGCCTAGCACGGTCGTGATGTCGGTAACGGTCAGGTCGCCGCGCTTCAACAGGTGAAGGATGCGCAAACGGCTGGATTCCGCCACCGCTTTCAAGGTATCCACCAGACCATCAAGTGGCAATTGAACCGCGCTCATCGCACCCTCGCAAAAGACATAAAGATATGTTTATGTCATTGCAACGCGCCACGCAAGTCGCATGGAGACAGATTTTTGTCGCTTTCAACCAAGTTGCAGAAGGAGATCGCCAAAGCCCTGATTGCGCTGGCACCCGGCATCCCCTACTCCGACGCCGAATCCGTCAAATCCCGCGCCGCCTCACGCCATCTGCGCAGCTTTCCAGCGGGAATCAGCACATGGCTTTCGTTGATCGCCCACATCCGCCATGAACACACCGATTATGACGCCCTGCTTGCAGAGGGATACGATCAGGAATCCGCCCGCCATTTCTGTCTGGAAGCCATAAACGCCAAACTCACCGACTGGCGCGCCACGCGGTATCTTGATGCTGAGGAAGAGGTTTAGGGCCTCGGGCGTTAAATTGGGATCGGATTGGACGCCGGTTTTCCGTGACCCGGCAAGGAGCGCGACGTGAAGCGGTGCGAGCACCGTGAGCAGCGCGCGACGAAGTCCGGGGCGCGGAAAGACAAGTCCGAACGATTCCATTTTGACGACCGATGCCCTAGCTTCGATATAGCCACTGCTCCGGCACCCGCGCCTCAACCGCCGCTCCCTTAGCAATTTGCCCCGGCTTTTCCACCCAAGCCACCAGCCCGCGCAGGCGCCTGGCAGCTTTCACAAACGCCAGCGCCGCTTCGTCAGGGTCAGAGCTCCCCAACCCTTCCGCCACCGCCCTGCCAGCCAGCTTGCAAGGCGCATTCTGTCCGTCGATTTTCAAAGTGACACCGCCGTCAAAGAACAGCAACGTGCGCGGCGGAAGCATCGACAAGTTCGGGATACCTGAAATTACGATATTGGCCCCAAGCCATTCCGGCCTGATCGCATTCACACCCATATTCCGCGCAATCGCATCAAGTTCCTCGACAGCTAAAATCGAAACATGCCGCTCATTGCGGATCAGCGTCCGGCGCGGATACCAAGGCTCCCGCCCACCAGCCTTGCGCGTCGCTCCAGCGTGGTGGTCGCCGGCGATCCCGTCGAAGATTATGTCCAAACTGTCGGCAGCGGCGGTGACAAAATTGTCCAGAGGCGCGATCAGCAACGCATCGACCTTGCCCCTCAACCGGCGCGCCGGGAGAATTTCCGTGGTTTTGTCCCCCAGCAAGTCGGGCATGTTATACTCCATTTTGATTGGCATTCATCCTGCGGAATTGTCCGCGGTCAACCGCAAATCCCAAACGCCAGTTGCCACAGTCCATCTGCAGAGATACTCACCTGCCAAATTGCGAGACGCCATGTCAGACTCCCCCATCTCCACGTTCCTCACCATTCGCGATTTCCTGCGCCACGCCGTTTCGCGCTTCACTGCCGCCAATCTGGTCTACGGCCACGGCACGACAAATGCCTATGACGAGGCCGCCTATCTCGTCCTCGAAGGTCTGAAACTGCCTATTGACCGGCTAGAACCGTTCCTCGATGCCCGCTTGCTCGATACCGAGCGCCAGCGCCTGGCAGATTTGATCGACAGGCGGGTCAGCACCCGCAAGCCACTGCCCTACCTTCTCAACAAAGCCTATATGCACGGCGTGCCGTTCTACGTCGATGAGCGAGTCATCATCCCGCGTTCCTACATCGGCGAGCTTCTGGGCCGCACCGATTTTGCCGGCGCTGAAAATTCGCTGATCCCTGAACCCGAATCCATCGAAACCGTGCTCGACCTTTGCACAGGTTCCGCCTGCCTCGCCGTCCTCGCAGCGATGCGCTTCGAAAACGCGATGATAGATGCAACAGACCTATCTGCCGATGCCCTCGAAGTCGCACATGTCAACGTGGCCAGCCACGGCCTCCAAGACCGTATATCCTTGCATCAGGGCGATCTCTTTTCCGCCCTGCAAGACAGCCGGTACGACCTGATCCTCGCCAACCCGCCCTATGTCGCCGAAGAAGAAGTCGAGGCCTTCGCCTCCGAACACGCCGCCGAACCAAAAATGGCGCATGTGTCTGGCGAAGACGGCTTCGATCTCGTCCGCCAGATTTTGGCAGAAGCGCCAAACCATCTCACAGAAACCGGCATGTTGATCTGCGAATTCGGCACCGGTCGTGATCAGCTGATTTCCGAATACCCGGACTTGCCGTTCCTTTTCCTCAACACCGAGGAGAGCCAAGGGGAGGTTTTCGCCCTGTCAGCCGAAGATTTTGCGCGGGCCTGACCCCGCATCCGGCTTCTCCAGCAGCGCCACCGCTTCGACATGCGCGGACCACAAAAACTGGTCAAACGGCGTAACGCTTTTGAGCTTGTAGCCGCCATCAATCAATATGCGGAGATCCCGCGCCAGCGTCGCCGGATTGCACGAGACCGCAGCAATCCACCGCACACCAGATTTCGCCAGCATTCTGGCCTGATCCTCAGCGCCCGCGCGTGGTGGGTCAAACACGACCGCGTCAAAGGCTTTCAATTCCGAAACCATCAGCGGCCTGCGAAACAGGTCGCGCTGCTCGACTGTGATCGCTTTAACGCCCTGAAGCCCGCGCCGCCCACGATCGAGCGCCGCAACAGCAGACTTTTCACCTTCCACAGCGTGGACCGGCACCTTGCCAGCAATGCGGAATGTGAATGCGCCGGACCCCGCAAACAAGTCCGCCACCTTTTTGGCCTTGGAAAAATGCGACACAACCAACTGCGCCATGGCCGCTTCAATCCGCTCGGAAGCCTGCAAGAAACCGCCCGGCGGCGGGGTTACGGCCACCAGCCCGAAATGAATGACTGGCCGCTTCGGCTCGACAAGCACTTCATCATCTGCCGAAAGTCTTGCAAGTCCATGCGCCAGCGCAAACGCGCTCATCTTGCGCCGCTGCTCATCGGCGAGCTTGTCAATGCCGGACACATGCATGTCGAGACCACTTTCGGTCAGCGTCACGGCAATATGCCCGCCTTCGCGTTCTACTTTGAAAAGCTTGGCAAGTTCACGCACCACACCGAGCGCCGCCACAATCTGGGGCGCGGCAACAGCGCATTCTGTAATCTCGACGACATCATGGCTCTGCGCAGCATTGAAGCCCGTCACCTTGCGGCCCTGCTCGTCGCGCACTGTGAAAGTCACCCGCCGCCGTTCGCCTGGTTCACATCCGATGATCGGCAGAACATCCGCCTCAATTCCGCGCTTGGCGAGCGCATCGCGCACTTCAAGCCGCTTCCATTCCAGTTGCGCGTCCGTCTGCCAGTGTTGCAGCATGCATCCACCGCAATGTTCAAAATGTTTGCAGACAGGCGACACGCGTTCCTTGGAGGCTTCGAGGATAGACATCACCGTGCCACGCCCGCCGTTGACCGCAACGCTGACACCCTCACCCGGCAGAGTGAACGGCACATGCACCGGGCCATTCGGTCCAACAGCCAAGCCTTCGCCGCGCGCGCCCATTTCGGTAATCGTCAAATTCATTGGTCTTTTATCCCGCCGAGCAGATATTCATGGTTGCCATCTGCGCCTTCAATCGGTGAATCGCAAACCCCAATTGCCCGCCAACCCCTCTGCGCGCCAAGCCAGTCACGCAAATCCTCAGCAATTTTCGGCCCCAACGCCTTGTCCTTGAGCAATCCACCCTTGCCGATCGCATCGCGCCCGGCCTCAAACTGAGGTTTGACCAAAAGCACACAACGCGCGCCCGCTTCAGCCAATTCAAGCGCTGGCGGCAAAGCCTGCTTTAGCGAAATGAAGCTGACATCGCACGTCACAAACGCGATCTTGCGTCCTTCGAGATGTTCGCGTGACAACGCCCGCGCGTTCAACCCTTCGAGATCGGTCACCCGTGCGTCACGGACCAGCGTCGGATGCAGTTGCCCGTGCCCGACATCAACGCCGACCACATGAGCCGCGCCACGCATGAGCAAAACTTGCACAAACCCGCCAGTCGACGCACCGATGTCTAGGGCGGATAACCCGTTCAGCGAAAACCCGAAATGCTCCAGCCCTGCCACAAGCTTGAGCGCCGCGCGTGAAACATATCTTTGCGCCGGATCAGCAATCGAAATCACTGCATCTTCGTCAAACAACTGCCCCGGCTTGGTAATCACCGCTCCACCGACAATAACAGTTCCGCGCAAAATGGCGTCGCGCGCCCGCGAACGCGAGGCGTAGAGCCCACGCGCCACAAGTGCTTCATCAAGGCGCAAACGTTTGGAAACGGTCGAATTCATCGGATCTCATTGCCCGACGAAGGTTTGCCTTACAAGCAAAAGCGGTCAGAAATACTGAAAGCTGCTTGCCTTGCGAGCTTTGCGAATGGGCTCTGGCCGTCCCGAATGATAGTTCAAGGGCGACAGGAATGCTGGCTGCAACGCGACATCCAAGTCGGCCACCTGGACCATTGGCTTTTCCGTCGACTCCAAAAAAGCGACGGCTTCAGCTTCGCCAACAATTGGCCGTGCTTCTGTATCAAATGGCCCGCGAATATCGCCAACCTTCTTGGCGACAATCTTCTTCACCGCAGCTTCAATCTTGCGGTCGTATTTCGGCCCGTCAATCGCCATCGCGTTGGTCGCAAATCCGGCAATCATGACGGCGAGAAGTGCTGTTTTCAGCATCTTGGTCTCCCTGTATCGCGGCTCAGGAAATACAGCAAAGATCAGAATCTTCAGCAAACAAGCGCGGTTAGCGTTTCACAAAAAGGTTTGGTGAGCAATTTCTTATACCCACAGAAACCGAGCTCACCGAAGATTACAAATATTAAAAAATACCAATGATTTCAATAGTTTATGTGGGAAAACGGAATCATGTTCAAAACGGCCTGAAGCAAAACCTCAAGCCCGCGCCGGTGCCTTCATTTGCTCTCCCAATGCAGCAAACACCGTGTGCACGATGCCCTTTGCATCAAGCCCCGCGTGTTCATACATCCGCTCCGGCTTGGCGTGGTCGGTGAATTCATCCGGCAGGCAAAGTGCCCGCACTTTCAGCCCGATATCCAACAAGCCGTTGGTGGCCAGAAACTGCAGAACGTGACTGCCAAACCCGCCGACCGAACCCTCTTCAACCATGATCAAAACCTCATGGTTCTTGGCCAAACGGCGGATCAAATCCTCATCCAGCGGCTTGGCGAACCGCGCGTCGGCAACGGTTGTGGACAGCCCCGCCGCATCCAGTTCCGCCGCTGCGGCAAGACATTCCTGCAAGCGCGTGCCGAACGACAACAGCGCAACGCGCGTGCCTTCCTTGACAATCCGGCCCTTGCCAATCGGCAGGACCGAACCGCGCTCCGGCAGGTCAACACCGACACCGTCGCCGCGCGGATAACGGAACGAAATCGGCCCGTCATCGTATTCGGCAGCCGTGCGGACCATATGGCGCAATTCCGCCTCGTCCGCCGCCGCCATCACCACAAAGCCAGGCAGTGTCGCCAGATACGTCGTGTCGAAAGACCCGGCGTGCGTCGCCCCGTCCGCACCGACATAGCCGGCCCGGTCAATCGGGAAGCGCACCGGAAGGCCCTGGATAGCGACATCGTGGACCACCTGATCATAGGCGCGTTGCAGGAACGTAGAGTAAATCGCCACAAACGGCTTGAACCCTTCGCTCGCCAGCCCCGCTGCAAACGTCACCGCATGCTGCTCGGCAATCCCGACATCAAACAGCCGCCCCGGAAATGCCTTGCCGAAAATATCGAGGCCCGTTCCGTTGGGCATGGCAGCTGTGATGCCGACAATCTTGTCGTCGTAGCTTCCCTCAATCGCGAGGCTATCGCCGAAAACCCGCGTGTAACTCGGCGCATTGGCCGGCGGCTTGGACTGTGTGCCCGTGACCACGTCAAACTTGTTGACGCCGTGATATTTATCGGCAGCTGCTTCGGCGGGTGCGTAGCCCTTGCCTTTTTGCGTGACCGCATGGATCAGCACCGGACCTTTGTAATTGTCGCGCACATTGCGCAGCACCGACACCAGCGTATCCAGATCATGCCCGTCAATCGGCCCGATGTGGTAGAAGCCAAGCTCCTCAAACATCGTTCCGCCGGTCACATAACCGCGCGCATGCTCCACCGCGCGGGTGATTGCCCGGTCGATGCGCTTGCCGAGATATTTGGTCAGCTTCTTGCCAATGTCGCGCAGGCCAAGATAGGTGCGCCCCGAGGCCAGCCGCGCCAGATAGGCGCTCATTGCGCCGGTTGGCGGCGCGATTGACATGTCGTTGTCATTGAGCACCACAATCAGCCGCGCATCCATCGCGCCGGCATTGTTCAGCGCCTCAAACGCCATGCCCGCCGACATCGCCCCGTCGCCGATCACCGAAATCACATTGTTGGACTTGCCAGACAAATCGCGCGCCACCGCCATGCCGAGCCCGGCAGAAATCGACGTCGATGAATGCGCCGCGCCGACCGGGTCGTACTCGCTT
>JANPGC010000040.1:0-2018 GCA_031423755.1 Phyllobacteriaceae bacterium
AGACATCGGTCGACCACGCGGCTTTGGGGGTGGTTCCGGCAGATTGGATGGTCATGCAGATCCGAATGTCTGGTTTCTCATAAGCAAAGTAGTCAGCCAGCCTTGCGCCAAACCGCCCGGCTCATGGCGTTGCCGGTTAAAAGCCAGACTCGATGCGGTCAAAGACCACGGTCACGAAGATATTGAGCTGGCCGCCCATGAAGTTGGCGAACAGGGCGGCCGACATGAAGACAATCATGATTTTTGGAACAAACGTCAGCGTCACTTCCTGAATTTGCGTCAGCGCCTGAAAGAGAGCGATGACGATGCCGATAATCATTGCCGGCAATACGGCGGGAATGGACGTGATGAAGACGGTCCACATGGCAAACTGGACAAGGTCCAACGCATCAACGGGGTTCATCGGGCAATCACGACGCGGGCGTCAATCGCCAGCTCGGCGCCATCTGAAAGCTTTGCCAGAATGCCGTCCCCTGTGAAGCGCACACTCTCGACCGTGCCGGTGCCCAGACCATCCAACGACGTGACCTGGCGACCGATCAGCCCGATGCCTTGCGAGATTTTGGAATCCTGGATCAGCTCATCCAGCTTCTTGTTGGCGTTGATTGCCTGCTCGACATTTGAGAAGGTTGCAAGCTGTGCGACGTATTCCGTGGAGTCCATCGGTTTGGTCGGGTCCTGATTTTTCATCTGGGCGACGAGCAGCTTGAGGAACGACTGATAGTCGAGTTTGGACTTTTTCTGTGTTTCACTTGCTGCGGCTGAATATGTGGCGGCAGAATTTGCAACCTGTGAAAGCGTTGATATTGCTGACATTTGTTTAGCCTTTTACCGTAGCAGATGCGGGTTCCATGGTCATTTTCGGATGGGAGATCGGATGGGCTGAGCGTATGCTGAACGGGTTTGGTGAAGACCGGATGGCGGGAACAAATTCGGAGCCAAATGTCTTGCGGATGGTCCGCAAGGCTTCGAAGAGGCAATCTTCATGCACGAGCCGGTCGATGTTTTTCAGCTCGGGTGCGAGGTCGCGATAGTCTTGCGCGTCAATCAGGATTGTGATGTGTGAACGATACAGACTGAACACTGCGGTTCTGGCGTTTGGATCAATCATCAGCAGCTGAATGAGATAGTAGAGCTGCCTGATTGGCGTATCGGCGTCAGCGGATTGAAGGACGTGATTTTCAAGGAGGAAACTCACGTCATTGAGAAACTCCATTGATGTTTTACGGTCGACGCGGATGACCGCGCCATTGACGTAGATTCTTTCGTTGGCCTTGAGCGATACTTTCAGTGTCGTTTTCACAGAAGACCATCCCTGATTATTTCGGTGACATCAATTATGTCGGAGAAGTCCGAAATGGTTCCGTTACGAATGGCCTCGAGGTCCCGGAGTATCCAGATGCCGACCGATATGAGATCGGCCCGTACTTTGCCGGGAAGGGCATTTTCACGCGAGGACAGATCTTCCAGGAACACGGTCCAGATGCGCGATGCAAAATGAACGGCTTCAATGGCAGCGCGCGCCGAGCCGGCGGACCCTTGCGCTTCCTTCATGAGATGGATTGACCGGCGCAACAGTTCACGCTCTCGCGACCTGGCATCGGTTAGAGATTCTGACTGGGTGTCGGCATAATTGAGGCGATAGTTCAAATGCTGTGTCTCCTCTTCGCGTCAGCGCAAATAATCCAGAATGCTCAGTCGCTGTATCTTCTGCGTCAGCGCAAATGACGTTTCCAAACGCGTAAGAAGTGCGTTCAGCCGCACGGCCGCTTCATGCGGATCAACACTGGTCACATTCTCCGCCATGCCCGCAAAAAGATCCCGCTGGGCCGAAAGGCGAGCACCTGCATCAGTCAGTTGCTGCTCTGCAAAACCCGACCGGCCCTGAAGCCCGGCAAGCGCGGATATGGATGACGAAGCTTGCTGCAGCCCGACGTCAATGATGGTCTCTTTGGCCGCAAGGCTTAGCGGCGTGTCGAGGAAATTTGCAGACAGTGCAGCAGCAAACAGGGACTGGC
>JANPGC010000041.1:0-29027 GCA_031423755.1 Phyllobacteriaceae bacterium
TCCAGTGTTGCGGGAACGCGGCAGCGCCGGACAGGCTGCGGCCTTCCGGTTCATGGAACAATTCAAAGCGGCAATAATTTTACGATGATTCCGGCTTCCTGAACGCCTCGATCGCGAAATAATGGACATCCTTCAGCACCGCATCGACCTGATGAATGTCCTTGCGGCGATAGCCGGGCGGCGGGCCGGGGCGGAACGGGGACATGCGCGTTGGTTTGAACGGACCTTTGCCGGCAAGCGCCAGATCGCGCTGTGCACGCCAACGGGCAAGGCGGCGGGATTGGCGGGGGAGATCGTTGAGCGCCTGGCGCATGGCACGCAGGCGATTGAAAAGAAGCGCGGCGTTGACCGGAAGCGCGGCGCTTTGGGCTTGCTGATAGGCGAGCGCGGCGTTGAAGGCGACCATTACACTCGATGAAGGCTGAGGGTCATTGTCGAAGGCATCCAGCGGAAAGTCTTTGAGCGGATCGATCAGCTGAAACACCGGCGAACGGGTGATGGTGTTTACGGCAAAGGATGTCACGCCTGCCGGGAAGGGCCGAGATGCGTGTGGCTTCAGGATGAGACCGCGCGCGGCGATGATGATGAGGCGGCGGATGGCGGATTCGCATGGGCGAAGGATGAGGAGGATGGCTGCGTAGAGGTGGCGCGGGAGGGTGAAGTTGGCAGATGTGCTGGCGTTTGCATTGCCCTTGTCCGGCTGCCTCGCCCTCACCGCTTCGCTTTGCGAAGCAGCTGACCCGGGGCGAGCCACGGGTCTCGCCCGTCCTTCGGACCCCGCTTCGCGGTAGAGGGGAAGAGCGCGGTCGTTCCCGCGCAACATCGCGAACAGCTCGGCGACGACCGCCAAGAGCAGGGCGTGGTTGCGGGTGATGGCCATTTCCCAGTTCACTGTCTGCGTTTTCCCTTGTTGAACATGACGGGAATTATCGGGCGCGATTGGCAGTGTGTGGACAAAGCCGTGATATCAAGGCTGTGATGTGAATGATATCAATGGGTTGGCAGCGATTTGGGCAGGGATAACTCCGCCGACAGGCAGATGAGGGAGGCGCGCGGTGCAAATCTTAACGGAATATGAACGGGGGCTTTCGTCTGCGTTCAGGTGCAAGGGTCTAAGCCTTTATTCAGTTCATCCGACGTGGATGAAATGAATTGAAAGGTTGTCCCCATGAACAAGTTTCTCACAGGGCTTTTCGCTGTTGCCGTTGTTGGCCTTGGCGTCAGCCAAGCTTCAGCGCATGACCGTCCGCACCACCCGCGTCCGCATTATGGCCACCAGTCCGGCTTCTCTTTTGGCATTGTGATCGGCGATCCATACCGTGATGACCGGTACTGGGATCCGTATCCTGTGCGCCCGTTGATACGCGGCTGTTCGGTTGACCGCGCATCGGCGAAGGCGCGCAATCTGGGCATCCGCCACCAGACGATCTTCAAGTCGCCGCACACATTGAAAGTGGTCGGCACGAAGCATGGCCATCGCGTGGCGGTGACATTTGCACGCCAGCCTGGCTGCCCGATTGTTCGCTATTGATAGCGTCCATTCCATCTGTCTCAACGTTTGCCCGGCGGGAATGCCGGGCATTTTTATGTCGATCGTTCAGCGATGAGAATGGTCGCCCTATCGAGGGCACCGGCTTGTCAGTCCGGCTGTCTTGCCCGACCCGCGTGATGAACGCAGATCGCGTTACTGCTTGAGCTCGAATGTGACATTGACAGTCACACGGTAGCTGTTTTCGCCAGCAGCCACGGGCGCGGACGGCGCGCCTGCGCTTTTCATCATCACCATGTCCGCCTGCATCATCGGGATGGGGCCCGGCTGATAGGTTTGCTCGGACATCTCCAGAATGCGGCCAATTCCGATGCCCGCTGTCGAGGTGATGGTCTTGGCTTTGGCGATGGCATTTTCGACGGCTTTCTTGCGCGCTTCTTCCATTACGGCGGAGGAGTCGTCCTTGACGAAGGCGATGTTGCCGCCCTGGTTGACGCCGAGCGTGACGGACTGGTCGAGCACTTCGCCGACTTTGGCAAGGTCGCGCACGCGCACACCGAGCGTGTTGTATACGCTGTAGCCGGTGATCTTTGGCTCGAAGGATTCGCCCTTGTTCGGGTCGGCGTAGACATAGCGGGGCTGAATCGAGAAGCCGGAGGTCTGCAGATCCTTTTCTGCAATGCCGAACGCCTTCATTGCGGCCAAGACATCGGCCATCGCGCTGTTGTTGGAGTCGAGCGCGGCGCGGGCCGTATCGCCCTCGCGCAAGACCGTCAGGCTGACCAGCGCCATGTCCGGAGCAGCTGCCGCTTCACCTTCGCCACTGACGATGATGCGCGGTGTTGGCTCATCAGCGGCGTGTGCGGGCAGCACGGCGTTTGCGGCCAGTGCTGCCAGTGCCAGGGTCAAAATCTTCTTGCGCATTCTTATCTCCGGTTGCCAATTCTGCGGCCTTGGATGTTGCAACCGATTGTGGCGGATTGTTGCCGCCGGTGTCCGGCCTTGGAGCAAGGCTGCCGAGTATTTCGCGCAGCTTTACAATCATCTTGCCATGCGGGCCGCCACCGCCATCAGGGCTGCCGTTATCCATGAGGGTTGCCGGCGGATCGCCTTCGTCGGGAAACTCGACCTTGTCCTTGCAGCGCAGAGCATTGTTCAAAGCATGGAAGCCGAGCGCGCGGTAGCATTCGAACTGTTCTTCCGAGAAAAACTGGTCGCCAGTGGTTTCATGGGGAAAGGCGCGGTAGCGGCGGGCGTAGTCGGTCATGTAGTCATTTTCGTCGCCGCTGATCGACAGCTTCACATAGAGCAAAATGCCGTCATCGCTGTCGTCCGGGTTTGGCGGATATTTTATCCGCCCCAGCGCACAGTGCGGCCCGGCGTCGCGTGGCGGGAAGTTGGCAACCTTGCCGTCCTTGCCGGTTTTGCAGGTCTGGTTCAGCATGTTGCGCGTTTCGATGCTGTGTTTGGCGATGGCCTGCGTTGACATGTCGATGCGCACGCCAAGATCAATGCGGGCGTAGCGCTGGGCGATGGCGAAGGACGGAAAGCGCATTTCCGGATCGGCCTCGGCATCGAGCACGATGATGAATTTGCAGCGCCGCTTCAAGAGCGAATAGAGGCCGAGATTTTCGATGTGGCCGCCGTCCGTCAGGTAAATCTGCGGGTAGTCTTCCCTGAGCTGGCCGAAAATCTCGTGCGTGAGATATTTGTATGGTGACATGTTGATGAACGCCCACCGGTCATCTTCCAGCTTCTTTTTTTCTCCACCCAGCCATTTGCGGGGATTTGTCAGCCAATAGCCAAGGCGGATGTTAAGAAACGCCAAGGTGAAGCCGAGGAGGCCGATCTGGTTTGAACCCATCGCTGTGGAGGCCGCTGCGGCGGATGCTGCCATGGCGGTTGCGTGGTCCAGATCTTTTGGCGCGTCTCCCGTGGGGGCGTAGAGCGTTGCTTCCGAGCCGGTGTGAAGCTGTGAAAAGGTGAATATGTCCGCGTCGCGGCCGCGGCTGTTGGCAAACGCCGACCCTTGGATATTAAGCGCGGAATTGACCAGATGCAGCGGGGCCAGCGGGTTTTCTGCCGTGTCACCGATCGTTTTCATCGCAAGCCGGTTTTCTTCGATTTTGCCCTCATCGCCCTGTTTGACCAGAAATGCCGCCGCCAGCCGCTCCTTGTAAAGAATGTGGGCCGAGTTGGCATTAGGTCGTTGAAACAGCGACAGGATGCCAAGCACGAACATGAGATAGACGTAGAGCATGCCCATGACTTCGCCGGGCGCGGCGTGAAAGATTTTCTTGGCTGACACCCACATCGCGAAGGATTGCAGAGATAACGGCAGGTGAAGAATGGCGGCCCGGTCTGTGGTGCCTTGCGGGATGATCGCCCAGAAGCAAAGGTAAAGGTAGGCGATCCAGAACAGCAGCGGCACGGCAAGGCCCGCCAGCCAGATGATGGACTTGTTGGCGATGGAGGCGAAAATACCCTTGATGCCGGTGGGCTCCGTGCCCGGTTCGCCTGAACCCAGGACACTTTTGACGGTTGCGACAAATCCCGCCAATGCCGTCAATGGAATGGTCGCGTCCCGCACAAGGCCGACAATCAGGTCGAGAAAGGTTGCAGGTTTTACCGTTGACGGGGCTTTTGTACCGGCATCGCTGAATATGCCGACTATTTGCATGCGCCGCACGGCGCTGAGCACATAGGGTTGGAACTCCAGAAACGCCACGCCGACAAACGCGATAAACAGAAGGCTGGTCGCCTTGTTTTCCCACGTCTGCGGGTCAAGAGCTGTGGCGACCTTGGCGGATTCGACGAATGACCAGCCATAAATGAACACAATGGCCAACAGCAGAACAAGCCCGGAAAGCACAAAATTCCCGCTGATGCTGGGCAGGTTCAATCCGAAGATGTCCGGTTTGTTGAGATCCTCGAATGTCGGATTGGCCAGGACCGTGATGACCACCAGAAACAGCAGCACTGCCAGGAAAAACGGCAAGTGGCCGATGAAACCGCGCAGGAACACGGTCAGGTTGGGGCCAAGGCCCTTGAGAAAGCCGCGTGGAAACAGGTAGTTGGAATGATCACGGATGTGGCGCAGGACCGCGGGCTCATCACTGTTCAGCCGGCTTGGGAACGGAAACCGGCCCGTCGCGGCCACCGATGCGCTGACGCAGGACGCCGCATAGCCGCCGCCTGAGACACTCGAGAGATAGTCGAGCCGGGAAAAAAGATCGGGATCGTCCGGGCCCCTGTCCGGCAGTTGGTCCTCCTGCGGGAATGCCTCAAGCGCCTGCATGGCGCCAATGCAGAATGCGGCTGAACGGATGCCGCCGCCGGAGAGCGCAAGACCGGCGGCATTGCTGCTGACCGTGGTGTGCACGCTGTTTTTTAATTGCTTGCGGCGGTTGCGGATGTAGGCCTTCTCGTCCTCAATGACTTGCTTGAAGCCAAACGCGGACAGAGGCGGCTTGGCCGCCTTGTCTGGACTGTCACTGGCCTGTCTCATCGCGCTGCCCCCTTTGGCTGCGCCCCGCGATATGGTTGCATGAAAGATGTCCGGCGGCAATCTCGCGCTGCAAAATCACTGTGGATGCGCGCCTTGCCAGCACCGGCCGATTGGGTTAGGACCCCAACCGGAAGGGTGCCAGAGTCTGGCCCAAAATCCGCTTTGATGGCCAACTGGAGCAATTTTCTGCGCTTCCGGTGCTCACGTACTTCAATTCCCC
The DNA here is from genome assembly GCA_031423755.1 of Phyllobacteriaceae bacterium. Classification (GTDB taxonomy): domain Bacteria; phylum Pseudomonadota; class Alphaproteobacteria; order Rhizobiales; family Rhizobiaceae; genus JANMEX01. Next base: position 5,218 of record JANPGC010000041.1, read on the forward strand.
GCCCTTAAGCGGCAAGCCGCTGGCGGGGACCCCAGAAGTACGCTCCGCTCCGGTTCTCGAAAATCACTCCATTTGACTCATCAAACCGAATTTTGGGCCAGACGCCAAGCGCCATTCCGGGTGGGGCCTGTAGCTCAATGGTTAGAGCCGGCGGCTCATAACCGCTTGGTTGGGGGTTCGAGTCCCTCCGGGCCCACCATTCATCCAACTTTTTGAGGCACGCTTTCCAAAACGTGAAAGCGTGGTTACGAGTGTCGGGACACCGGAACCGGCTCAACTGAATATCGGAGAACAGGCATGAAACTTTTGCGTTATGGCAAGCCGGGACAAGAGAAGCCCGGCATCCTCGACAAGGAGGGGCGCGTGCGCGATCTTTCCGCCCATGTGGCTGACATCGGCGGAGCGGCGATTTCTCCGGCGTCGCTGAAGAAGCTTGCCAAGCTGAAGCTTGAGGACCTGCCGCTGGTCAAGGGCAACCCGCGTCTTGGGCCGTGCGTTGCGGGGACGGGCAAGTTTATTTGCATCGGTCTGAACTACGCTGACCATGCTGCCGAGTCCGGGATGGCCGTGCCGCCAGAGCCGGTGATTTTCATGAAGGCGACGTCTGCGATTATCGGGCCGAATGACGAGGTTGAAATTCCGCGCAATTCGGTGAAGTCCGACTGGGAGGTCGAACTTGGCGTCATCATCGGCAAGGTCGCAAAGTATGTATCCGAAGAGGATGCGATGGACCATGTGGCGGGCTATTGCGTCATCAATGATTTGTCCGAGCGGGCCTTCCAGATCGAGCATTCGGGCCAGTGGACCAAGGGCAAATCCGCCGACACGTTCGGCCCGACCGGCCCTTGGCTTGTGACCAAGGACGAGGTCAAGGATCCGCAGAATTTGGGCATGTGGCTGGAGGTGAACGGCAAGCGCTTTCAGGATGGCTCGACCAAAACCATGGTCTATGGCGTCAAGTTTCTCGTTTCCTATCTGTCGCGCTTCATGAGCCTGCAGCCCGGCGACATCATCTCCACCGGCACGCCGCCCGGTGTTGGCATGGGGCAGAAGCCGCCGATCTATCTGAAAGCCGGAGACGTCATGGAACTTGGCATTGAGGGTCTTGGACAACAGCGGCAGACGACAAGGCAGGGATAGACAATCCTGCCCGGTGCCGAGTTGACCCCCGCGCTGCCCAAGGTTTCCGTTGTCATGCCTGTGCGCAACGGCGAGCGGTATCTGGCGCTGGCGGTGGCCAGCATCGTTGAACAGACAATGGCGGACTTTGAGCTGATTGCCATTGATGACGGCTCCAACGATGCGAGTTTGGCTGTCTTGCAGCGGTTCGCGGCGGCTGACGCCCGCGTCAGGGTTTTGTCGACCGTCGGCACGGGGATCGTTGCCGCGCTCAATCAAGGCATCGCGGCGTCACGGGCCGAGTTGATCGCGCGCATGGATGCCGATGATATTGCGATGCCGGACCGGCTGGAAAGGCAGATCGGGCTGATGGCTGCGCGCCCGGATGTTGTTGCGGCGGGAAGCGCTGCCTTGAAAATCGACAGTGCGGGAAATGAGACCGGCGCATTTGCCGTGCCGACTGACTCAGCCTCCATCTCGGCTGAAATGATGCTGCGCAATCCGTTCATTCACCCGACCATGATCATGCGCAAAACCGCTGTGGACGCTGCGGGTCGCTACCGTCCCGGCTGCACATATGCGGAAGATTATGACCTGTGGCTGCGGATGGCGGAGGTTGGCGTCCTTGCCAATCTGGCCGAGCCGACTTTGCGGTTCAGGGTGCATTCGGGGCAGACATCGAAGACCAAGCGCCTTGCGCAACGGGCCGCAGCGGCGCTGGCGCGGCAAGTGGCCACGCGACGGCGCAGCGGCAACGGCGAGGGGGTGGACATGAACAATTCCTTGCAAGAGTGCTGTGCGGAATATCTGTCGATGCGGGCGGACGACGCCGTTTTATTCGGGGGCAAAGAATCAAAGGATATTGCAGTCATGCTGCGCTTGGTTCATTTGCGGTTGCCACAAACGACCATGGCGTTGCTGCTCAAGCGGATGAGCGAAGAGGGCCGGCTGGACCGATCCTGGCTGTTGCGGATGCGTCTGGCGGCTGGGCATGTGAAGGAATATCTCTTTGCGGCAAGGCATCGGGATGGCGGTAAATGACGGGGCACGTCTATATTGATTTGACGACGCTTTCCTGCTGGCGCGGCCCGCCAGTGGGTATCGCGCGCTGTCAGGAACGCTACGCCAGCTATGCCTTGCGGCATGTCCGCAATGTGCGCTTCACGCTGTTCGATCCCGCGATACGGCGTCACCGCCATATTGAAATCGAAACCGCAAAGCAGATAATCGCGGGAGCGCTGAAGGTGGACACAACTGCGCTGCCGGACCTCAACGCGCACCGCCGTCATTTCGTAGATAAGGTTCCAAGAGCGCTGCGTCCGCTCTATTGGTGGATCACGAAGCCGAGGCGGCGGCTGATCAGCGCTTTGGAAGAGGTCAGGCTTTCGCTGCGGTTTGATGCGCGACTGGCTGGTTTTGCCGAACGATTGCAGACGAGGCTGATGAAGGAGAAGGAGCGGCCGCGCTATTTTGATGCTGACGGCAAGCGTGTCGGCGTGCTTTCCTTGCCCGCAATTAGTGGCGCTCCCGCGGATTTCCAGCAGGATGATGTCACGATCGCAATGCAGTCGGACTGGATACACACCGACATTGCCGCTATTTCCCGGCTCAAGGAACGATCAAATTGGCGCCATGTCATTCTGTGTCACGACCTGATTCCGATCCAGTTTCCGCAATGGTACGAACAAAGCGATGTCGATGGCTTCCGGAGCTACTATGATCTGGCGCTTGAGCGCGCGGACCGTGTGATGTTCACATCCAACTGCACCGCGCGAGAGGCAAAGCGCCATGCCGGATTGCTGGGCTTTGAACTGAAAGATTCAGCCGTGGTTCCAATGGGGTCAGACATCGCGCCATCCAAGGACGCTGTCGCGGCTGGGGCGAACTTGCCGCACCGGCTTCAACATTCGAAATTTGCGATGTTTGTGTCGACGATCGAGCCCCGAAAGAACCACCGTCTGCTTGTCGAGGCGTGGCGCGGGCTCGTCAGGTCGGGGGTGATCGGGCGGTCTGGATTCAAATTGGTGTTCGTTGGCAGGCCTGGCTGGAAAATGGGGTCGTTCTACGACGAAATTGCCACGGACCCGCTCGTCAAGGACAGCGTTTTGCATTTGAACAATATCGACGATGACACGCTGTCGCGTCTCTATCGCGACGCCGCATTTTGTCTTTATCCGCCGCTGTATGAGGGATTCGGGCTGCCAATCATTGAGGCGCTTGGCTATGGCAAGGCGCTGATTGTCTCCAACGCTGGTCCGATGCCGGAAATTGCAGGCGACCATGCAATCGCGCTTGACCCTGAGGACGCGGGCGAATGGCAGCGCGCAATGGGAAATTGGATCGAGCATCCGGAACAGTGTGAAGTCTGGGCGGCAAAGGCGCGTGACAGCTACGTGCCGCTGTCGTGGGATGCTTCGGGCAAGCTGTTTTTTGAAAAGGCGCTCGCGCCGTTTCGTGCGGACTGATGGCGCAAGGTAATTTTGGCTGAATCAAAACGCTTGATCCAACGGCGGACGCTTTGCGCGAGGCTCCCCTCTTTTGCCTGTCGGCATCTTCTCCCCGTTGAAGAAACCGGGAGAAGACGGCCAATCTCCGACCATAGGCGACTGTAGGTCTTCTCCTCACATGTCTTGCTCAATCCAATCGCAGATGGTTTTCACACCGTCGTACAGGGCGGCGGTGTTGCCGTAATTTATGCCGTTGGCGGAATGCGTTGCTGCGTTGCGGCAGACGTCGCACAGTGCTTCTTCATACTTCCAGATGCTGAAAGGCTCTGTGATGATCTGGCCGGCTTTTGCATCGTCAATGTGGTGCGCAAAGCCGCAGAGATCGGTCGCAACAACCGGGAGGCCGTTGATGATTGCTTCCAGTATCACGGCACCAGTCACGTCTGCCCTTGCCGGGTGGGCGAGAACGTCACTTGCTGCCATTGCTGAAAACAGGCTGTCTCCTGAAAGATAGCCCAGCCAGTGAACCCGGTCCGCAACATTCAATCGCTTGGCTTGCGCGATGATCTGGCGGGCTCTTTTGTCCGATGCGCCGATGCCGCCAATCAGCAGGTGCGCGTCCTTGCGCGCGGCAAGCGCCTCGACTGTGCGGTCCAGTCCCTTTGTTTTGGGCACCAACGCCAAGGAGAGCCAGACCGGCACTTCTGCTTCAATGCCGAGCGCGTTGCGCAATGTGGCGCGCCTATGGGACGTGCGGCTTTCGGGCTGGTGCTTGTCGCGCGACACGGTGGGTGGCGCGATGCGGATACGGGCGGCGGCCGGATACAGATCTTCAAAGGGGCGCATTTGCGGGCTGGAGAGGCCGATCACGCGGGTGCGGCTTTGCGCCGAAAACGTTTCCCGTTCGAGCGCCGCGAATGTACGGAACCGGCTGCCAATGCGCCGCCACAAGGGCGCGGCAGGGTCGTTGCGGATGTTGTCAGCGAGGAAGAGGAAATCAAAGCCTGGCATCGTCTGGAATGCCATCGAGCGGTCAAACCGGCCTTTCTTGACTGCCAGCCGTGCGTCGCTGGCGAATGTCTGCATCCGCGTGTGGTTGGATCTGCGCCGCAATGCCTCCGGCAAGCAGACCGTATTCAGACCTGCCGATGGTGCGTCGGTTGTCGTGAAAATTGTGACTGTGTGTCCGTGCGCCTGCAATTCTTCGGCGATCCGGAGGCAATTGTCCTCGAGGCCACCACGCGGATGCAGCCGGTATATTGCCAAGGCAATTGAAAGTGCCGCCATTTCCGGTCTTACATGGTCTGAGCGGACGTGACTCACGTCTGTCCGGAATTTCAGGAGCCTTGGCTTCCGTCGCGCGCAGGCGCAAGCTCACTATAGTCATCGCCGTGTCGCAAAAAAAGGACTTGTTTGGCCGCATGCCGAAACGACTTTCAGAGTATGGAATGGCTGACTTGTTGAGATTGCAGCCGCTCGTCCATTCGGTGAAGTCTTACCGATACCGGCGGATTGATGAGGCGTTTCTGATCAAGCCTGCGCGCAGCGGTGATGCGGAAAAATTGTCTGCGGCGGTCACGTCAAAAAATATCCTGCTCACCGTCGCGTTTGAAGACCCCGACATCCTTGAAGCGCACCTGCGGCTCTGCAAGAAGCATGTCCGCCATGATCTCCATATCGTCGGCGACAATTCACGGGAGCTGTCTTTTGTCGAAGAGAACCGCCGGGCAGCTGACGCGAACGGCGCGCTGCACATCTGGCTGCCCGAAAACCCGTGGTCATCGCGCAACGCCGGCAGCCGCTCGCACGGCGCTGCCATGAACTGGCTCTGGCGCAATATCCTGCGTCGCGGCGGCCCGAAGGCGTTCGGATTTCTTGACCATGACCTGTTTCCGACGGCACCTGACGATCCGTTTTCGCTGCTTGGGAAGCATGATTTTCATGGGGACCAGCGCAGCGCGGGCAATCGCTGGTTTTTGTGGGCGGGCTACTGCTTCTTCGATTTTGAGGCGGTCAAAAGCTTTGACCTTGATTTCGGTCTTGACTGGTTTGCCGGTCTGGACACCGGCGGCGCCAATTTCGAAATTTTGTACAAGCACGCCGACCGCGCGGCTTTGCCGTTGCGAAATATTGTGACCATTCCCGCGCTTGAAGGCGTGGACATTTCCCGGGCTCACTTTGAGCGGCGCGGAAGCTGGATTCACGAGGTTGGCTGGAGCACTGATCCGGCCTGCCGCAGTGCAAAGCGCGAGGCGCTGTACCGCCTGCTTCAGCCGCATCTTGAGAGCTTGACCGAAAATTCACTTTAGCGGCCAACTGAAGTAGTTTTCTGCGCTTCCGGTGCTCACGTACAAAAGTACGCTCCGCCAAAGATTCCCCGCCCTTAAGCGGCAAGCCGCTGGCGGGGGGCCCAAGCTTCTCGAAAACCACGCCATTTGACTCGCTAAACTGAATTTTGGGTCAGGCTCTGTGTGAGCCCAAGCGAATTTGCCGTTGACGCGACGGATATCGCCGGTTTTGTGATGGACCGGCGGCAGTGGACGGCTATCGTGACGGGACAGGCTCAATCCGGAAACAAAGCACATGCGATACGGCTACATCGGCCTTGGCAATCTTGGCGGTCATCTGGCGATGAGCCTTATCCGCGCGGGATTTGCTGTCACCGTCCACGACAGGGATGCCAAGCTTGGCGAACGCCATGTCAAAGCGGGTGCGGTGTGGGCGGCGAGTGCTGCGGAACTGGCCGCCAATTGCGATGTGGTGCTGACCTGTCTGCCGTCGCCCGCGATCTGTGAGGCGGTGCTTGGAGACTGTCTTGGCGCAATGAAGCCGGGTTCGGTCTGGATCGAGAACTCGACGCTTGGGCGCGATGAAATCCAGCGCCTTGCCGCGCTTGCCGAGGCGAAGGGCATCCGCGTCCTGGAAGCGCCGGTCACTGGCGGCGTGCATCTGGCGGCGCAGGGCGTCATCACGGTGCTGGCAGGTGGCGACAAGGCGTTGTTTGAAGAGCAAATGCCGGCGCTCAAGGCCATCGGCAATGAAATTTTCCATATGGGGCCAATCGGCTCGGCGGCGGTGATCAAAGTGATCACCAACATGCTGGCGTTCATTCATCTGGTCGCTGACGGTGAGGCGCTGATGCTGGCAAAACGGGGTGGCATTGATCTCGGACAGGCCTGGGCGGCCATCAAGGCGAGCTCGGGCACGTCTTTTGTGCATGAGACCGAGGGGCAGCTGATCCTCAACGGCTCATATGACATTGCCTTCACAATGGATCTGGCACTCAAAGACCTCGGTTTTGCGATGAATTTTGGCAAGGAGTTCGGCGTGCCGCTTGATCTGGCCAGCCTGACAAACCAGACCTTTGTGAGGGGCAAGTCGTCTTACGGCGGGGCGGCGCAATCGACGCAGATCGTCAAGTTGCTGGAAGATGCGCTGGGCACGGACCTTCGCGCGCCCGGTTTTCCGGCGCGGCTGGAGTAGAAGCCTGATCGACACCGTTGATTTCGATCAAGGCGAGCGGCCACCATAGTGTGACAATTCGTTTCAGAATGATTCCAATTTAGGAGTCCCGTTTGCCGTTCAAAACGGCTAAACGTCACTTGCAATCTGCGGGTTTGGCGGCCTGCGCAGCAAACGGAACGACACTGTGGATTTTGAAGCCTACTTTTCCGAACGCCTCGGCAAGCTGAAGACGGCGGGCAATTATCGTGTTTTCACGGATGTCGAGCGCCAGTCCGGCAAATTCCCGCGCGCTGTTCGCCATCGTTCTGACGGTTCGCAGCAGGAAGTCACTGTCTGGTGTTCGAACGATTATCTCGGCATGGGCCAGCATCCGGTTGTCACCGGGGCGATGAAGGATGCCGTCGACACGTTCGGGGCAGGGGCGGGCGGCACGCGCAACATTTCCGGCACCAGCCACCAGCATGTGCTGCTCGAGCGCGAGCTTGCCGATCTGCACGGCAAGGACGCGGCGCTGCTGTTCACATCCGGCTATGTGTCGAACTGGGCGGCGCTTGGCACGCTTGCCTCGCAAATTCCCGGCTGCATCGTTTATTCAGACGCGTTGAACCACGCGTCGATGATTGAGGGCATCCGCCATTCCAAGGCTGATCGGCGGATATTCAAGCATAATGATCCCAAGGATCTGGCCCGGCTGATGGCGCTGGATGACCGCAACGCGCCCAAGCTTGTGGCGTTTGAAAGCGTTTACTCGATGGATGGCGACATTGGGCCGATCCGCGAAATCTGTGATGTTGCTGATCGATTCGGTGCGATGACTTATCTGGACGAAGTGCATGCAGTTGGCATGTATGGCCCGCGCGGCGGCGGGGTTGCCGAGCGCGAAGGGCTGATGGACCGGCTGACGGTTATCGAAGGCACGCTTGGCAAGGCGTTTGGCGTGATGGGTGGCTATATTGCGTCGTCGTCCGGCCTTGTCGATTTTGTCCGCTCGTTCTCGTCCGGGTTCATTTTCACCACCGCGATACCGCCCGCGGTCGCCGCAGCGGCGAGGGCGTCTATTGCGTTTCTCAAAGAGCATGACGAAATCCGCAAGCTGCACCGCGACCGGGTGGCGCGCGTGCGCATGAAGCTCGACCGGCACGGCATTCCGCATCAGCACAATCCGAGCCATATCATTCCGGTGATGGTGGGCGATGCTGCGAAGTGCAAATGGATTTCAGACATTCTGCTCGATCAGCACGGCGTCTACGTCCAGCCGATCAACTATCCGACAGTGCCGGTGAAGACCGAGCGCCTGCGCATCACGCCGACGCCTTTTCACACGGATGCGGATATCGATCATCTGGTGCACGCGCTGGGCGAGTTGTGGTCGCAATGCGCGCTGGCACGGGCTGTCGCCTGATGAGAGTTCAGGCTCTAACCTGCCTTCTTGTCCAACGCCAAACCAAGTCCCAATCTTGAGGCCATGTCATGGTCGGTGCGGGTGAGCAGTTTCTGCAACTGTTTGATCTGATCGTTGCCGACGCTTCGCCCGCTCTTGGTCTTCTCCACAAGATCAGCGGCAGCGGCTGCCAATCGCAGGGCGCCGGCGCTTCTTGATGATGAGGAGAGGGTTTGCAAGCACTCTGCTTGCAACTGAATGTTTCCGTCCTCTGACGCTGTTGCCAGACCAGTCAGCGCTGCGTGCGCGGTCTCGGCAAACAGCTCACGAATCTTGCGTGCCGTGCCCCCTGCCGCGCCGGAGGAGAGCCTCAGGATCATGACAATTGTTGGCTCATCGAGCAAAGGCACGGACAGGAAGCTGTCATCGCCCGGATCTTTGCTGTCAGAAGCCGCACCGCCGTTGTTGTTGAGAACCAAATCGGAAATTCGCGAGGCGATGGACGGGATGGTGAAGGGTTTGGATATCCACCCGTCCATTCCATTGGCGCGCCAGCCTTTTTCGCCAACGCCTTCGGTCAGCGCCGTGATGGCGATGACTGTTGTGCGGCGGCCGGTATCCTTCTCGCGCTCGCGCAGGATGCGCGTTGCGGTGAACCCGTCCATCACCGGCATGGAGCAGTCCATGAAGATGACGTCATAAGCGTTGGCGGCGGCCTGTCGCAATGCGTCCTCGCCGTTTACCGCACAGTCCACTTTCATCCCCATGGATGCCAGCGCTTCGTTGAGCACCTCGCGGTTGACATTGTTGTCGTCAACGGCGAGCGCGTAAAGCCCGCGGAAGGACGCGTATCCCTGATTTTGGAGAGCTGAGCGATTGAGATTTCGGAAAGCGGCGAAGTCGTTGCCCTCGACTGCAATCGCGAGTTTTGCAATCGAATCACGACTTGCAGGGACAGAGAACTCCAGCCGCCCACGGGTGCGATAGCTGGTTTCCGTCATGCCGAGCAGCGGCACCAGAAAGAGCACAGTCTGTCCGCCTGCGGCGACTTCGCTCTCGCGGTCTGTCAGTAAAAGCGTCACGTTGTCGTTGGCATCGTCTTCGATGATGTCAGCGCCGTGGCTGCGCAGTGTTTCGCTCAAAAGCTCTGCTTCGATTGATGAGAAACAGCTGACACGAACACGAAATCCGGCAAGATCAGCACGCTTTGTCTCAGCTTGATCGGCCTGCAACACGACGCTTGCGGTGAATGTTGAGCCTTTCCCTTCCGTGCTTTTCACTGCAATGGTTCCATCCATCGCTTCGACGAGCCGTCTGGAAATGGCAAGCCCGAGGCCCGTGCCACCAAATCTGCGCGTGATGGATTGATCGGCTTGCGCGAACCGGTCAAAGACGAGCGCGAGCTTGTCTTTGGCGATGCCTATGCCGGTGTCGCTGACTGAGATGGATATCTTTACACCGGTTGAGGTTCTTCTCGCCGAAGCGCGGAGAATGACGCTGCCCTTCTCGGTGAATTTGAGGGCGTTGTTGACCAGATTTGTAATGACCTGATTGAGGCGCGTCGCGTCGCCGATCAACAATTGCGGAACAGAGGGATCGACGGCGAAGCCCAAATAGACATTTCGTTCGCGCGCGCGCTCGCTGAACAGGCCGTAAACATCGGCAAACAGCTGGTCCAGCGAAAAGGGAGCCGCCTCAAGATCCAGCCGTCCGGCCTCAATCTTCGATATGTCGAGAACATCATTGATGATTGCCAGAAGATTCTGGCCGGACCGGTTGATGATTTCGGCAAAGCGCAAGTGGCGCGGCGACAGAGGCGCGGCAGCAAGCATCTGCGCCATCACCATCATGCCATTCATCGGCGTGCGGATTTCATGGCTCATCATGGACAGGAACTCGGATTTCGCCGCGTTGGCGCGTTCAGCCTCGTCCCTTGCGGTGACAAGCTCAGCTGTGCGTCTCTGCACAGTGTCTTCCAGCCCGTCGGAATAGGATCGCAAGGCTTTATCGCGCTCGTCGATGCGCCCCATCATATCGTTGAAAGCATCGATGAGCACACCAACTTCATCGTCGGTGTCGCGGCTGAAATTATAGCTCAGCGTCTCTGTGCCGCCGATGCCGGAGAGCGTGTTGGCAAGGTTGCTCAAGGGACGTGTGGCGCGCCGGACAAGGCGTTGGCCGATAAAGAAACCAGCGCCAATCGCGCTTGCGGCAAAGATGGAGGCGGAAAGAAGGCGCTGCCAGAACATGTCGGCCATCCATGAAATATTCACGATGAGCCCGAGTGTTCCGACCGTTTTCCCGCCATCTATGACCGGTCTTTTGATTTCCATAGTGTCGATGCTGAACAGATCTGTGAGATTGACCTTGTCTGAACGCAGCACCGAGCGCTCAAGGACCGCCCCGCCTCCCATTTCGGCAATCAGGGCCCCATTGGCATCATGCACCGATGTTTGCAGGATTGACGGGAGGTCGCGCAGCGCACGCAGCGCATTGCGGGCGGCATTTGCGTCACCTGCCGCGACCGGCTTGGACAGGACGGCACCGAAAATACTGGCGACGGACTGGAGGCGGGCTTGTTCGGCCTCGACGCTCTGGCGGAAATTGCCAATCAGGAAAACGCCGACGGTGGTCATGGTGCACAGGAACATCGTCGATGCCGCGATCAGCGACATTTTCGTGCTCAATGACCGTGTCATCCGCTTCAGCTTCAAAGTCAGTCCCCGCTCTGGAAACCGACCCTGACTGGAAAAAGCGAATACGGATTTAAAATATGGCGGGTGCTGCGCAAAAATCGCCCTGAAATCAAAAATATCTGCGTGTTTTCTCATCCGGTTAAGAATTCACTATCGGAGTTGGATTATCTTCCGCGCATCAGGGGACAGTGTCTTGGCGGCGGCAATCGAGAACATATTCATCGTGGACGACGATCCGGTATTCGCGGCTGTGGCCGAGATGCTGTTGTTCAGCCTTGGGGCCAAGTGTGTCCGTCAGGTGGACAATACCCATGACGCGCTGTCGGAGCTTGCAAATACAGGTGGTGCTGCGAGCCTCGTCATCGTCAATTTGACAATGCGCGGACTCGACGGACTTGCGGTGCTGCGCGAATTGTCCAACGCACATTTTCCTGGCTGGATCGGGATTTCAACCGGAGAATCCAACTCGATCCGAGATTCAGCGTCACGGCTTGCCGGGCTGCTTGGTTTGAAATATGCGGGCGAAGTTCAAAAGCCGTTGCGCGAAGGCGAGATTCGTGCGCTTTTCGATACGATTTCGCGCGATGAACGCGTCAATTCACAAACGCCCGTGCAGCCGTTCCGGAACGCAAAAATTGTTGGATTGCGCCCGGTATACCAGCCGAAGATTGACGCGCTTACCGGTGAGACTATCGGCGCAGAGACGCTGATGCGGCTTGAGACGTCTGACGGTGGGCTGCTGTCACCAGTGCAGCATGTCGAACGCTTGACGCGCGAAGGGAAAATGGCAGAGGAAACGCTGCGCTTTCTTGATCTCGTCCTGGCCGACATTGTTGAGTGGAAGGGGATTGGCCTCAATCCGGTGGTGTCGTTCAACGCGCCCGCGCCGGTTATCGAGCATCCTGAATTTCTGGTCGACTTCGCACGCAAGGTCCGCACCAGTGGCATCTCTCCATCGCAGATCACCATCGAGTTGACCGAAAGCGTGCTGCCGAATGATCCGTCCGTACTGGTTGAAACGCTGACGCGCCTAAGGATGGCAGGGTTTGGCCTGGCACTTGATGACTTTGGCACTGGCATGGCCAACTTTGACATGCTGCGCATGTGTCCGTTCAGCGAATTGAAGATCGACAGGAGCCTGTCACAAACCTGCGTCAGCGATCCTCTGTCCTGCGGAATCATCGAGACGTGCGCCACAGTATCGCGCGAACTTGGCATGACGCTGGTGGCTGAAGGGATTGAAACGGAGGCCCAGGAACTGACGCTAAAACGGCTTGGCGTCGAGGTGTTTCAGGGCTTCCTGTTTGGCCGGGGCGTGCCGGCGGTGGAATTTTCAAAGCGTCTGACAGCCGAAGGGTTCGGGCAAGAGGCGTCTGCTCTGGCGCACTGACGGTGGTCAATATCTGCCGTTTGTAAATTCGGGTGATTATATCGAAGTCTTCTGGCGCGATTCACTATGGCTTAAGCAGCCGTTGCTAGTCTCACCTGATGTATTTTGGCACACTTTTCGCTGCAGCCTCCAAATTGATGCGTTGCCGGTCAGGCAATTTCGCGTCGATTTTCGCTATTGCCGCGCCTGTGCTGCTCGGTCTTGCGGGAGGTGCGATCGACCTTATCGTTTACAACCGGCAAGAGTCTGCCATGCAGAATGCTGCCGATGCTGCGGTGCTTGCGGCGACACGCGAGGCCACTCTCAAGAGCTGGTCGCAGGGTGCGGTTGAAACTGTAGGCAGGGCCTATGTCGAGGCGGAACTGGAGGATGCGGGGGTCACGTCAACTGCGCTGTTCAGTGTCAAAACCATTGTCGACAACGCTGCCAAGCAGGTATCAATCACCGTTGACATGGACCAGCACAGATATTTTGTGCTCGGCTACTTCCGCAAGAGCCCGCAAATCCGTGTCCAGGCAACCGCCAAATTGTCTTCCGAGACGCCTTTGTGCATGATCGCGCTTGAAAGTTCTGCGGCCTCTGCACTTGCTGTGAGCAAATCTGCCGGTATTCATGCGGATGGATGCGCGGCATATTCGAACTCGACTTCGCCTGCCGCTGTGGACGTTGAAAAACAGGCGCTTCTGCGGACTGCGTTCACTTGCTCGGCGGGCGGATACAGGGGTGCCGGATCAAGTTTTGCCCCTACGCCGACGACGGACTGTCCTGCCATGCCAGACCCTCTGTCAGAGCGGCCGCAGCCAGTTGCCGGTGCTTGCGACCACAAGAAATATTCCATTAAGAACACTGCCGTGACACTTGATCCGGGTGTGTATTGTGGAGGGCTGGCGGTTGATAACAGCGCTTCCGTCACCTTGAAGCCTGGCGTCTACATTATCAATGGCGGTGCGTTCTCCGCCAAGAACAATGGGTCCGTGGTTGGCACCGGTGTGACGATATACTTCACCGGCGTTGACGGGCGGATGGTATTTGACGGTACAACGACCATTGACCTTACCGCTCCCGCAAGCGGACCGACCGCGGGCATGCTCTTGTTTCAGGACAAGGCGATGGCGCTGACAGATTATGAAATCTCATCCAAATTGGCGGCCAAGCTTCTTGGAACAATCTACCTTCCAAACGGCCGTTTCATTGTCAATGCGCCTGGAAAAGTTGCCGATCAATCTGCATTTACTGTTGTTGTCGCCAAAACCGTATTAATTGGCGACAGCTCGCAAATGTATTTGAACTCCAATTACGTGGCGACCAATGTGCCGGTGCCGGCAGGTCTCGGACCGTCGGGGAAAGTTGTGCTGGCAAAATGAATGTTGGCGAATCCATAGGTCAGTGAGTGAAAACTGACGGATTGTGACGAATTTTAGCAATGGCGGAAATGTGATATTACAGGTCTCCTGATACGTTACACTGATGCGACCAGGGACATTGGCATCCAAAATATTGGCAATGGCGACGGACAAGGGGGGCAATTTTGCCGCCGGCTTTGCCATACTTGCTCCTCTGCTGCTTGGCCTGGCGGGCGGCGCTGTCGACATGATCGCCTACAATCGAAATATGCAGCGGATGCAAAATGCGGCAGACGCGGCAGCATTGGCCGCAGCGCGCGAGGGCTCGCTTAAGGGTTGGGACGAACAGATCGCCTCGTCGATTGCCTCGACCTTTGCGGCCGAAAATTTGGGGCAGGCAGCCCCTGATGCTAATCTCGCCACGATGAAGACCTCTTTGACGGCACCCTCCGGACAAGTTCAAGTCGACACGGTTGTTGACAAGCCGAACCGCACCGTCTCGGTGACGCTGGAAATGGACTATTACCCCTACTTCTTTGTCGGGTTTTTCCGCAACAACCCGCAGATTCGTGTTTCATCGCAAGCCAATGTCGCAAGCGAGATGAACATCTGCATTATCGGTCTTGACCCGCTTGCGTCGGGCACTGTGCAACTGTCCGGCAGTGCGAAAGTCACCGCGCCGAAATGCGCGGTTTACTCGAATTCCGTGGCGACCAACGGTTTTGCCGCCAAAGACAAATCGTTTTTGACGTCGGACTACAATTGCTCGGCTGGCGGCATTGACGGGCCCTTGACCAATTTTTCAACCAAGCCGACGACTGATTGCCGTCCTGTAGCCGACCCGCTTGCAGCACGCGGTGTGCCCGCATCGGCCAAATGCGACTTTACGAACAAGACTGTTTCAGGGCTGATCACGTTTCTCAATCCGGGCGTTTACTGCGGCGGGATACGTATCACCAACATGGCGAATGTGCTGTTCAAGCCGGGCACGTATATTATCAAGGATGGCGAGTTGAAGTCTGATCTCGGGGGCATTCTTGCCGCGAAAGGCGTGACGTTCATTTTCGTCGGCAACAACAGCCGGTTCAATTTCGACGCGACGACAATCATTGGTTTCTCAGCGCCGGAGACCGGGGCCTATGCTGGCATTCTGTTTTACCAAGACCCGGCCGCACCCAGTCAGGCAACGTTTGAAGTGTCGTCGAAGGACGCCGGGACGCTGCTTGGCACGATCTATTTGCCGAAGGGCATTTTCAAGGTTCATGCCGCCAACAAGATTGGTGAAAAGTCAGCCTACACGGTCATTGTCGCGCGCAAGCTTGACATTGGTGCCACGGCCGATCTTGTGATCAACGCCGACTACGCCTTGACGAAGGTGCCAGTGCCCAGCGGCATTGGCCCGCAAGGCGGCGGCAAGGCGCGGTTGTTAAACTAATTCCGGCTACTCGCCCGCAAAACATTCTCTCAAAGGCACCCTCGCGCGCATTGCTTTTGACGCACCCATCCGTTTAGACTTTCGCTTCAGATGTATCGTTACAGGTTGCGCTTGAGGAAGCTTGCCTGTGGCGAACAAAAGCGATCGGGAGGGATCACATGCCGTCAACAATCAAGGGCCCCGCAATTTTTCTTGCGCAGTTTGCGGGCGACGCCAAGCCGTTCAACTCGCTGCCTGCCATCACCAAATGGGCGGCCAGCCTTGGCTACAAGGGCGTGCAGATCCCGACATGGGACGGGCGGCTGTTCGACCTGAAGAAGGCTGCCGAATCCAAGACCTATTGCGACGAGGTGAAGGGCATTTGCAAAGATGCAGGTGTCGAGATCACCGAGCTTTCGACGCATCTGCAGGGCCAGCTGATCGCGGTGAACCCAGCCTATGACATGGCTTTCGACGCGTTTGCACCCGCTGCTGTGCACGGCAAGCCGAAGGCACGGCAGGCATGGGCAACGGAACAGCTGATGTTTGCTGCCAAAGCCTCGGGCAATCTTGGGCTTGACTGCATGGTTTCGTTCACCGGGGCGCTCGCATGGCCCTATGTCTATCCTTGGCCGCAGCGCCCGGAGGGATTGATCGAAGAGTCCTTCAAGGAGCTCGCCAAGCGCTGGAAGCCGATCCTGAACGCGTTTGATGAGGTGGGCGTTGATGTCGCCTATGAACTCCATCCGGGCGAAGATGTGTTTGACGGCGCGACATTCGAGATGTTTCTCGATGCGCTCAAGGGCCACAAGCGCTGCAACATCAACTATGACCCGTCGCATTTCCTGTTGATGCAGCTCGACTATCTTGCCTTTATCGACATCTACCATGAGCGGATCAAGGCATTCCACGCAAAGGATGCGGAGTTCAATCCAGATGGGCGGCAGGGTGTTTATTCGGGCTTCCAGTCGTGGATAAACCGCGCGGGCCGGTTCCGCTCGCTTGGTGACGGGCAGGTGGATTTCTCCGGCATTTTCTCCAAGCTCTCCCAGCATGGCTATGATTCCTGGGCGGTGCTGGAGTGGGAGTGCTGCCTGAAGCACCCGGAGGACGGTGCGGCGGAAGGCGCGCCGTTCATTGCCAACCACATCATCCGCGTCACCGAAAAGGCGTTCGACGATTTTGCCGGTGGTGCGCGCGATACGAAACAGATCAAGAAAATGCTGGGGCTGTAAGATCATGGCAATCGAAGGTTCAAAGGTCACAAGCACATCCAAAATCCGGTTTGGCATGGTTGGCGGCGGGCAGGGCGCGTTCATCGGCGGGGTGCATCGCATCGCGGCGCGTATCGACGGTGAGTTTGAGCTGGTCGCGGGGGCGCTGTCGTCTGATCCCGCGCGCGCTGCCGCGTCTGCCGCCGAGCTTGGCATTGATCCGTCGCGTTCCTACGGCTCATTTGCCGAGATGGCGAAGGCAGAGGCCAAGCGACCGGATGGCATTGAGGCCGTGGCTATTGTCACGCCTAACCATGTGCATTTCCCAGCTGCCAAGGCGTTTCTGGAAGCGGGCATCCATGTCATCTGCGACAAGCCGCTGACGTCTACGCTGAGCGATGCCAAGAAGCTGGCGGCGATTGCCGCAAACTCCGGCAAGCTGTTTGTTTTGACGCACAATTACACCGGCTATCCGATGGTGCGGCAGGCGCGGGAGATGGTGCAGAAGGGAATGCTCGGCAAGCTGCGCCTTGTCCATGCCGAGTATCCGCAGGACTGGCTGACTGAGCCAATCGAACAGACCGGCCAGAAGCAGGCGGCATGGCGAACTGATCCTACAAAGTCCGGCGCGGGCGGCGCGACGGGCGATATCGGCACGCATGCGTATAATCTTGGCTGCTTCGTGTCGGGGCTCGAGCTGGATTCGCTGTCGGCTGATCTCGACTCTTTTGTCGATGGCCGCCAACTGGACGACAATGGCCACATCATGCTGCGCTACAAGGGCGGCGCAAAGGGCATGATCTGGTGCAGCCAGGTGGCACCGGGCCATGAGAACGGCCTCAAGGTGCGCGTCTATGGCACCAAGGGCGGGCTTGAATGGGTGCAGGCTGATCCCAACTATCTCTGGTACACGCCATTCGGCCAGCCGAAGCAGCTGATCACCCGTGGCGGCGCAGGCGCAGGCCCGGCAGCTGCGCGGGTAACACGCATCCCGTCCGGCCATCCGGAAGGTTACCTCGAAGGCTTTGCCAACATCTACGCCGAAGCAGCAAGGGCCATCCGCGCCGTGCGCAAGAAGGGCGGCAAAGTGCCGAAGGATGTGGTGTATCCGACGGTTGAAGATGGCGTTGCAGGCGTGGCGTTTGTCGAGGCTTGCGTGAAGTCTTCGAAGAAGAACGGGGCTTGGACGAAGCCGTAGGTTGGCGCCATCCTCGCCCTTCGAGGCTCGCTGCGCTCGCACCTCAGGGTGAGGGTGCAGGGTAGGCCGCCAATTTGGTTGTGGTCAAACGGCTCAGCTTTGCCGCGAACTGCGCGGTAGCGGCCGATATCGGCGGCGAGTGTAAAGTAGCGTCACCCTCACCCTGAGGTGCGAGCAACGCGAGCCTCGAAGGGCGAGGGTGGAAGCCGCCTAAACTTGCCCAATCAGATGCCCGCGGCGCGATACCGCCGGGAGCCCCTCATAATTCAGAGCGATCAGCGTTTCCTTCTTGCGCCTCGACCACCCCTTGATTTGCCTCTCCCGCGCAATGGCGTCCAAAATCCGGTCGTAAGTTTCAGTGAACACCAACTCCACGGGCCGCCGCGTGAATGTGTAGCTCTTTTCAAGCGGAAGGTTGTTGTGCTCCCAGACGCGGGCTTCAATCTCTTGCTTGGTGAGGCCGGTGTAGTAGCTGCCGTCGGCGCAACGCAGTATGTAGACCGTCACTTCCATCGCGCTATTTTCCCTCGTCCTTCGAGGCTCGGCTTCGCCTCGCACCTCAGGATGAGGGAAAATTGCAACTTGCGCAATATGCCATGCTCCTGCTCAGCGGATCAGCGGGACGAGGCAGACATCCCACTTGTCTCAGAGGTATTTCAAGCCTCGATAGGCGGAGAGATAACGCGATCTGCGCCAAACTCCCATCACCCTCATCCTGAGGTGCGAGCAGAGCGAGCCTCGAAGGACGAGGGTGCGCCTACCCGCCCCGCTCCAGCCGCTCCAACTCCGCCAACACCTCCGCCGTATGCTGCCCCAGCCTCGGCGAAGGGGTCTCATAGCGCAGCGGCGTTTGCGACATCACAATCGGTGTGCGCACGCCGGGGATGGTGTTGCCGTCAGAATCGGCGAGATCAACGCGCAGGTTGCGCGACTTGATCTGCGGGTCTTCGAACATTTCGCCGATCGTGTTGATGGTGCCGACCGGGACGGCGTTGGCCTCGCACAGATTGAGCAGTTCGCGCTTGCCGAATCTTGCTGCGGCGGGGGCAATAATCGACCGCAGCAGCACGCGGTTTTCCACTCGGGCTTCGTTGGTGGCAAAGCGCGGGTCCGCAGGCAGGGCGTCGAGGCCGAGGATTTTGCAGGCGCGCTGGAACTGGCCGTCGTTGCCGACGGCGAGAATGATGTGGCCGTCGGCCGCCGCGATCACTTCGTAGGGAACGATGTTGGGGTTTTCGTTGCCGATGCGCTTGGGTGAGATGCCGGTGGCGAGATAGTTCATGTTCTGATTGGCGAGCACGCCGACCTGTGTGTCGAGGAGCGACATGTCGATGTGCTGGCCCTGGCCAGTTGCCTCGGCATGGCGCAGCGCGGCGAGAATGCCGATGACCGAATAGATGCCGGTGAAAAGGTCTGCCACCGCAACGCCGGTCTTCATCGGCAGGCCATCTGCTTCGCCGGTGATCGACATCAGGCCGGACATGCCCTGCACGATGAAATCATAACCCGCAAACGAGGCGTAAGGGCCGGTGTGGCCGAAGCCGGTGATGGAACAGTAGATCAGTTTCGGATTGAGCTTTCGCAGGCTTTCATAATCGAGCCCGTATTTGGTGAGGCCACCGGTCTTGAAGTTTTCGATCAGAATGTCTGACTGTTTGGCGAGACGGCGGACGAACTCTTGGCCTTCCGGCGTCTTCAAGTCGGCTGTCACTGAGCGCTTGTTGCGGTTGACACCGTGATAATAGGCGGCGTCGAGATCATCGCCGTCCGCGCCCTTGATGAAAGGCGGGCCCCACGAGCGCGTGTCGTCGCCGCCGTCGGGGTTTTCGACCTTGATGACATCGGCACCAAGATCGGCCAGCGTCTGGCCGGCCCATGGCCCGGCCAATATCCGCGCCAGTTCAAGAACGCGGATGCCCTTCAACGGGGCGTCACTCATTTGGCTTGGCTGTCTTGTTCAGCTTCTTCTGGAAGCGGCCCTGGGTGACATCGACGACGATCAGCATGATCAGCACGAAGTAGAATGTCGATTTGGACATTGGCTCAACCGCGTAGCCGAAGAATGACAGTTCGGCGAGGTGGCCGCCCTCGGATAGGAGCATGAAACCAACGAGAAGCAGAACGAAGAGACCGAGGACTTCATACATGCGGTTTTTCTTGAGGAAATTCGCCACCGCATCGGCCATCCACACCATCAGCAGACCTGACACGATAATGGCCGCAACCATGACCGGGAAATTCTTGGTCAGCGCGATGGCGGAGAGGACGGTGTCGAACGAGACGACGATGTTCATCACCAGTATGAGAAGCAGCGACGTGGCGACTGAGCGGGTGCGTACGCCTTCTGAGTCTGTCCCCAATTCATCGACTGTGAGCATGTGGTGGATCTCTTTAAGCGCCGTTCGTATGAGGAAATAGCCGCCTACGAGGACGATCACGGAGTGGCCGGAGAGTGCGCCTTTCACATAGGTCCAGTCGAAGTGGAAGAAGGGCTCGCGAAAGAGATCGATCAGCTTCAGGACGACAAACAGCAGCGCGATACGCATGCCGATGGCGAGATAAATGCCCATGCGACGAACATACGCTTCGTTCTTTGCGCCGGTGCGTTTCGCCTCCATCGAAATGTAGAGGAGATTATCGAACCCAAGCACTGTTTCCAGCGCTGTCAGGATAAGGAACGTTGTCAGATGTTCGAGCGTGAAAACTTCGGCAAGCATGGCGGTCTCCGTTGCGCCTTGCCTAGCAAAGGCAATCCGCGCTGTCACGCAAGGATGCGGTCAAGCCAGCCGATGAAATTGCGGGTGACCTCATCACGGTTTGTGTCGTTGAGGCTTTCGTGCCGGTTGTGCGGATCGATCACGGTCGTGACTTTTGCAAAGCCCATGCCTGCCAGACGATCAGACAATTGCTTGGTTGCCTTGGCAAAATCTGTCGCCGGATCATGCCCGCCGCCGCGCAGATGGATCGGCAGGGACTTGGGGAGCTTGGCGAAATTGGCATTGTTGGCGCCATGAAAGATCAGCTTGAACACGTCCTGCCACATGCCGACGGAGGCATCCCAGCCGCACAGCGGATCGGCGACATATTTGTCGACTTCCGCCGGATCGCGCGACAGCCAGTCGAAAGGTGTGCGGCCGCTGGTCTCCTTTTTGGCCCAGTCCTGAAAGGTCAGCTTCGGCACCATCACCGACGGGACGTCGGAGCCGAGCAGCATCTTCTCGATGGCAAGGATCATCTGTCCGGCGCGGCCCAAGAGGCCGGCGGAAAAATTGGCGTTCCACACCGCGAGCGCATCCAATCCGTCCGGATCGCGCAGTGCGCTGTTCAGCGACACCAGCCCGCCCATGGAGTGGCCGAACAGGACGAGCGGCAGGCCGGGATGGTTTGTACGCGCATGCTCTCGCACATCCAAAGTGTCATCGAGAACGCGCTGCCAGCCGTCCTGCTTTGCAAACGTGCCGAGCGACACGCCCGGTGCGGTCGTTCCGCCATGGCCGCGGTGGTCGTGGGCGTAGACGTGATACCCGGCTTCGGACAGCGCGTTGGCAAACCGCGCATAACGTGCGGCGTGTTCGGCAATGCCGTGATTGATGGTGACGATGCCGCGCGGCGATGCTTGTGCCGGTTCGTGGTAGACATTGAGTGAAGCACCGGATTTTGCCGCGAGGCTGAACTGTTTGGAAAACATCACTTACTCCATGTCCGCACCATGCGGTTTCGCCGATGATTTCGTCAACTGCCGAAAATTCAGGCTTTGGTCAGCGCTGAAAACTTGGGCAAGCGCACAACAAACAGTCAACTCATTGAAAACTATGAAGAAAGTGAAAATGTTTGTTGCATCGCAACGCAAATTGGCTAGCGTCATTGTCACAATATCAGTTCTGTTGCCGGATGTGACGAACCTCCCAGTCAAGCATCCGGTGTCCAGAGGGGCGAGCCGGGCAGCAGGAAAACCTGCGCCCGGCTCAATTTTCATGAACGCCCATCATCCGGCAACGGTTGCCCCGCAGGCCACTTTCGCTTACATGAGCGCCAACTTTTCCCGCAATTTCCGGAGATACGCGCGCCATGGCTCGCCAATTCATTTATCACATGTCCGATCTGACCAAGGCCTACAATGGCAAGAAGGTCATTGAGAACCTGAACCTGTCCTTCTATCCGGATGCCAAGATCGGCATTCTGGGGCCGAATGGTTCGGGCAAATCCACGATCTTGCGCATCATGGCCGGTATGGACAAGGATTATTCCGGCGAGGCGTGGCTGGCGCAGGGTGCCACTGTCGGATATTTGCCGCAGGAGCCGCAGCTTGATCCGAACAAGACCGCGCATGAAAACGTGATGGAAGGCGTGGCTTCAAAGACTGCCATTCTCACTCAGTACAATGATTTGATGATGGATTATAATGAAGAGAACGCCGACAAGGCGTCCAAGCTTCAGGACATTATTGACGCTGAAAATCTGTGGGATTTGGACCAACAGGTCGAGATGGCCATGGATGCTTTGGGTTGCCCGCCGCCGGACTCGCCGGTGACCAACCTGTCGGGCGGCGAAAAGCGCCGCATCGCGCTGTGCAAGCTGCTGTTGTCGAAGCCCGACCTTCTGCTGCTCGACGAACCGACCAACCACCTTGATGCCGAAACCGTCGCGTGGCTTGAAAAGCATTTGCGCGCCTACACAGGCTCTGTGCTGATCGTTACCCATGATCGCTACTTCCTCGACAATGTCACCGGCTGGATCCTCGAAATGGATCGCGGTCGTGGCATTCCTTATGAAGGCAACTACACCGCCTATCTCGATGCCAAATCCAAGCGCATGCGTCAGGAGGGGCGCGAGGATGACGCCCGCCAGAAGGCAATCGACCGCGAGCGCGAGTGGATGGCATCATCGCCCAAGGCCCGCCAGACCAAATCCAAGGCGCGCATCAAGGCGTTTGATGAACTGGTGGAAGCGGCAGACAAGCGCCGTCCGACCGACACGCAGATCGTCATCCCGTCCGGCGAGCGGCTCGGCAATCTGGTCATTGAAGCGGAAGGGCTCACCAAATCATTCGGCGACCGCGTGTTGATTGACAATCTGTCTTTCAAGCTGCCAGCCGGCGGCATCGTCGGCGTGATCGGTCCGAACGGTGCCGGCAAGACGACGCTGTTCAAGATGATCACCGGTCAAGAAAAGCCTGATTCAGGTTCGATCAAGCTCGGCGACACCGTGCATCTCGGCTATGTCGATCAGAGCCGTGATCATCTGGAGGCTAAGAACAATGTCTGGGAGGAAATCTCCGGCGGCAACGACATCATCAAGCTCGGCAAGTTTGAAATCAATTCGCGCGCCTATTGCTCGACGTTCAATTTCCGTGGCGGCGACCAGCAGCAGAAGGTCGGCAACCTCTCCGGCGGCCAGCGCAACCGCGTGCATCTGGCCAAGATGATGAAGACCGGCGGCAATGTTCTGCTTCTCGACGAGCCGACCAATGATCTCGACACCGAAACGCTCAATGCACTCGAAGACGCTCTGGAAAACTACGCCGGCTGCGCCGTTATCATCTCCCATGACCGCATGTTCCTCGACCGCCTCGCCACGCACATGCTGGCGTTTGAGGGCGACGGGCATGTGGAGTGGTTCGAGGGGAATTTCGAGGACTATGAGCAGGACAAGATCAGACGGCTGGGCGCCGATGCGACCAATCCGCACCGGATGAGTTATAAGCGGCTGACGCGGTAGGGCTGCTGCCGCGCCATGGTGAGTCGTGCTTAGTTTGCAGGCCTGAGCTTGAGGCGGTTGCAAATCGTGTGGCTATTCACTGGGTATTTGATGTAATATCGGACCGAATAAATTAGGATTTTTCGTCGTCATGCTAGCCCTACAGCTTCCCAGAGACATCGAAGATCGGCTCGAAGTGCTCGCCAAGCGGGCCGGGAAGACGAAGACAGATTTTGCTTTGCAGGTCATTAGGGAGCAAATTGAAGACTTGGAAGATGCCCAGATCGCAATCGAGCGCCTCGCAAACGATGACGGAGTCCGTATCCCGCTTTCTGAGGTTTTAGCTGACATTGAAGCGCAGGAGGCGGCGGCAGCGCACAAGTCTCCTGCTGCATGACATGGACTGTTGAGTTCACCAAGGACTCGCAGCGGGACTTGAAGCGGTT
>JANPGC010000042.1:0-2432 GCA_031423755.1 Phyllobacteriaceae bacterium
CAATTTGGTGATTTTAGTTGTTGTTCACACCGACCGCAAAGGCACAACCAGAATTATATCAGCGCGAAGGGCAGACAGAAATGAACAAAGTGAATTTGAAGCCGCCGTTTTCACGTGAGCTCACGCTTGAAGAACTCGCAATGATGGACGACAGCGATATTGATTATTCGGACATCCCAAAGGTGCCCGCAGAATGGTTTGCCAAAGCTCGGGTGGTATATCCTCAAGATCGCAAGCAGCAGCTGACTGTTCGGTTCGATACAGACGTTGTTGATTTCTTCAAGGCAACGGGGCGCGGCTACCAAACGCGCATGAACGAGGTGTTGCGCACCTATGTCGAAGCGATGCGGAAGTGACCACCACCCACCAAAACGCCCGCGCTTATGGTTTCCTCACCCCGGCGCTTCTGGTGATGACGCTCACTGGCATCATCCCGATGGCCATTGTCGCGTTCTACTCGGTCAATGACACATTCGCAGGCAACAGTTTCTTCTTTGTCGGCGCGGCGTGGTTCAAACAGGTCCTGACCTCGCCGGAGTTTTTCGCGGCGCTGGGGCGGAGCATACTGTTTTCGGTGCTCGTGCTCGCAATCCAGATTCCGCTCGGCATTTTCATCGCGCTGCGCATGCCGGCATCCGGCTATTTGTCCTCGCTCTATATCGTGCTGATGGCCATACCGTTGCTGACGCCGTTCGTCGTCGTTGGTTATCTATGGAAAGTCTTGAGCCTGCCGGACATTGGCCTTGTTACCGCCGCTGCGGGGCTGACCGGCTTTAATTGGAACATGAACAACAGCGCCATTGTCTGGGCGACGCTGCTCTTGATGGACACGTGGCATTGGACCAGCCTTGTGGTGCTGCTCTGCTTTGCAGGTCTTCGCGCCATTCCTGACGACTACTATCGCGCCGCCCGCATTGACGGTGCGACAGGCTGGGCGATCTTTCGTTATATCCAATTGCCGAAGCTGAAACTCGTGCTTCTGATCGCAGTCCTGCTGCGCTTCATGGACAGTTTCATGATCTATACAGAGGCGTATGTTGTGACGCGCGGAGGACCAGGCGTTTCCACGACATTCCTCAGCCACGAGCTGGTGCAAACGGCAACCATCCAGTTTGATTTGGGCGAAGGAGGCGCGATGTCGGTGATCTATTTCCTGATTGTGGTCAGCGTCTCATGGGTGTTCTTCTCGCTGATCGTGCCCCGGGAGCGTCCGGCATGAGACAGAAATTCTCAGCTGCACCCGCCATTTACGTCACGCTGTTGATGATCCCGGTCTATTGGCTGATCATCATGAGCTTCAAGAGCAATGGCGAGATTTTCAGCGGTATGGATCCGTATCCGAAGGTGCCGACGCTGGAGAATTACCGCTTCATCCTCGGCGATCCGGACTGGTATCTCGGCTATGTCAACGCCACGGTTTATGCGCTGCTCAATGTGATCATCTCTGTCACGGTTGCCGTTCCCGCCGCTTACGCCTTCGCGCGCTACCGCTTTTTCGGCGACCGTGTCCTGCTGTTCGGCTTTCTTGCCTTCCGCATGATGGCACCGGCAATTCTGCTCATTCCGTTCGTCGAGATCTTCTCGCGGCTGAACATGATCGACACTTATTGGGCCGTGGCGCTGGCGCACTGTTTCTTCAATGTACCGTTGGCAATCTGGATTCTCGAAGGTTTCATCTCGTCAATCCCGAAAGAGATGGATGATATCGCCCGCGTCGATGGTTATGGTTTTCCGCGCTTTTTTGTGCGCATTCTCTTGCCGCAGATTGCGCCGGGCGTTGCCGTCACCGCCTTCTTCTGCTTCCTGTTTTCGTGGATCGAGTATCTCCTGTCGAATGCGCTGACCGTCATCGACATCAAGCCCATCGGCGCAATCATGACACGGGGCGGCGGCATGGGGGCAGCTGACGTCGCGTTGTTCGCCACGGCCAGCGTGCTTGGCATGATACCCGGCGTCATCCTGATTTTCTTCATGAAAAACCACCTCGCCCGCGGCTTCTCGATGGGCCGCGTGATCTGACAAGGAACAATAATGATTTACCTCCTCGCCCACCTCAAAGCCCGGCAGAACGACCATGCTGAAATACTTGCTGATGCGAAAATCATGATCGCGGCAACGCGCACGGAGCCGGGCTGCATTTTGTATGATCTCAATGTTTCGATCACCGATCCTTGTTCAATGATATTTGTGGAAGCATGGGAAAGCCGCGAGGCGCTGACAGCGCATTTTGAGACGTCGCACATGGCGGTGTGGCGCGAGAAGTCTGGGCCGTATTTTATTGAGCGGAAGATTGAGGTGATCCATCCTGACAGGGTGGAATTGCTTTGAGGGTGGGCGAAAGCGTGCGCATTCGCCTTCCCCCTTGCGGGGAAGGTGTCGGCGTTAGCCGACGGATGGGGGTGGATGTGAAAATGCACCGGCGGCAGAATTTA
>JANPGC010000043.1:0-18935 GCA_031423755.1 Phyllobacteriaceae bacterium
TCGGCAATGCCGATGGCCATATCGGCAAGACCTGCCGTGCGGTAGTTGGCCATCTTGCCCTGCGCATGGTCCTGATTGGGAATACCGAGCACATGATCCCACGCAGGCAACGCCTCTGCCGGTCCGTTGCGCTTGGTCGCCAACACCTCGCCGCCGAAGAAATTCGGGTCCGGCACATAAATCGAGCCCTCCGAGCCATAGAGCTCCATGTTGCCGTGGCGATGCGCAAACACATCCCAAGACGACGTCAGTGTCACGGTCGCGCCGGAGTGGAACTCCAGAAGCGCATGCACGGACGTCGGCGTCAGCACCGGGACCGTCTGTCCAAGACGCGGGCCGTTGGCAATCGTGCGCGCCTTCTGCGGCGTTGAGGTCAACGCGCCCACCCGCTTCACCGGCCCGATCAGATTGATCAGGTTGGCAACGTAATAGGGCCCGAGGTCCAGCACCGGACCACCGCCCGGTGCGTAGAAAAACTCCGGGTTCGGGTGCCAATGCTCCATGCCGAAATTCATCACATGCGCAGTGCCGGAGGTGATCGTGCCGACAAGGCCGTCATCAATCGCCTTGCGCGCCTGCTGGTGCGCCCCGCCAAGGAATGTGTCCGGAGCGCAGCCTGCCTTGAGCCCTTTTGCATCGGCAATGCGGCGAAGCTCGAGTCCTTCTTCGATTGTCAGCACCAGCGGCTTTTCCGAATAGGCATGCTTGCCTGATTCCAGAATCGCCTTGGTGATCGGATAGTGCGCTGCCGGGATTGTCAGGTTGACGATGACATCAATGTCCTTGGAGGCCAGAAGATCGTCAACGCTCATCGCCTTGATGTTAAACTTCTCAGCCTGAGCTTGTGCCGTAGCCAAATTCATGTCGGCGCAAGCGGTGATCTTGAGACCGCGGAACAGCGGCGCGAGAGTAAAATATGAAGTAGAAATGTTGCCGCATCCGATGACGCCAGCGCGAAGTTCATTTGCCATGATATTCTTCCTTAGAGCTTTGATGCAGCTTCAAACGACCGTTCGGCAAACCGCTTTGCATCGCTCGGCTTGTCATGTTCGAGCACGAAGTGCCGGACGCGCGTCTTCTTGAGCGCCGCCATGATCGGCTTGTAGTCCACTGTGCCGTGACCAACATCAGCCCATCCATCCTCGTCCGCATTCTTGCCCTTGGGCGCAATGTCCTTGATGTGTGCGGCAGTGATGTTGCCGGCATACTTCTTGATGAGCTTGATCGGGTCTGCGCCACCACGGATCACCCAGGCGACGTCCATTTCCCAGTCCAGCAGCGGTGCGCCCTTGAACATCATTTCATGCGGCGTCTTGCCATCTGGCAGCGTGACAAACTCGAAATCATGATTGTGCCAGCCGAAGGAATAGCCCTCGCCGCGATAGAAGGCGGCAATCTTGCCAAGTCTCTTGCCAAACGCACGCCAGCCAGCCGAATCCTTCGGACGGCTTTCTGCGGCAATGTGCGGGCAATAGATGTGGCGGATGCCCAGCGTTTTGAGGATCTTCAACGTGCCCTTCTTGTCGCCTTCAAGCTGGTCAATGCCGAAGTGGCCGGTCGGCATGGTCAACCCATGCTGGTCAAGCAGCACCTTGAGCCCTGTAGCGTCGCTGTAAAGGCCGCCATAGCCCTCGACTTCCTTGTAGCCGGCATCAGCCACCGTCTTGATCGTGTCGGCCAGCGAGGAATTGTTGCGGGCGGAGTAAAGCTGGAATGATAGGCGCTTCGGCATGTGAGTTCTCCCATTGGGTATAAGGGTTTTGAAAAATCAGGCTTTCAGCCATTTGCCATAGTCGGAAACGAGCAGATGCAGCGGATGCACATCCTCTTCGATGGTTGCAAAGCGACCGATGGGCTCGCGGAAAATATTGTCGGTGAGATCATCATTGACAGTCGAAACCTCGCCGATCAGCACGTCTTTGCCCTCGCCCCAGAACGCATGCCAGACATTGGTGTGCAGCGTCACGCTCTCGCCCGGATCGAGCGAAAGCAGCCCGCCCGCCTTCATCGTCCGCAGAGTGCCATCGCACACCACGCGCACCTCGACCTCTTCGTCGATGGAACCGTCCGGCTTGGCCATGAACAGTTCCAAAACCAATTTGCCACCGCCGCGGTTGATGATGTCCTCGGACTTGATGTCATGCCGGTGCATCGGCGACAGCTGATCCTTCTTTGAAATCATGATCTTCTCCGCGTAAACCATGCCGCGCCCGCGCGCGAGATCTGCGGCGACGCCATTGCGCACCGTGAACAGGAACAGGCCGAGGTCAGCATATTTGCCCTGGCCATAGTCGGTGATGTCCCAGCCCATGTTGCCGTTCAAAATGCCTGAACCACCCTTGGTGTTGGCCTGCATCTGTTCCGGCGTCCAATAGGCAAACGGTGGCATGATATAGCCGAACGAACGGATGAAGGCGTCGCCTTCGCGGATGATTTCATTGACTTCGGATCGTTTCATCGTTTGCCCCGGGTAACGCCGGGCCCCTTTGAATGTGCCTATGCGGAATAAGTTGCCGAATGAAGATGCCGCACGATGAGCGTTGCAGCCGCCTGTTCCAGATCGGCGTTTGGCTCAGCGATAAACCGGAGAGTCTGCGTCTCTCCCGCCAACAGGTCAAACCCGCCGCCATCAAACCTGCCCGGCTCTTTGGTTTCCAGCGAGACGAACAGGGCAGGCCTCTTGGCATCGAGTGTCACTGACAGAACGCCGTTTTCGATTGTCTTCGAGACGGTGATTTCCGGATCGCCAAGCGGCAATCCTTTGTATGGCGCCAGCGCATGATGGGCCCTTCCCAACGAGCCGTCAGACGCCTTGAACTCGAAAACCAAGAGGTTGTCCTTGCCGACGTCGCGCGCTGAAAGCCACGCAGCATCAATCGCCTTATCCGTTGGAACGGCAACAGTGGCCCGGGCCAATTCTCGCTTGTCGCCTCTCAGCGAAACGGACTTCATCACCAGATCGATTGAAACCGCGTCGGGGCTGTCGTTGACCGCCACCAGCCGGATCGCCTCGCCGTCCGGCGACGGCACTGCAACGACAGTGACAGGCTGGAAGAAGCGCTGCGCCATGTGGTGCATAACTTTCCATCCGCCACCATGATCAAGGCTCGCCCATGACGCCACCGGCCATGTGTCATTCAGCTGCCAGTAAAGCGCGCCCATATTGTGCGGCTTCAGCGAGCGCCAGAATTCGACGGCGGTCTTGATGGCAAGCCCCTGCTGAACCTGGCTGAGATAGACAAAATCCGCAAAATCCATCGGGAAGCGGAAATAGCGGAACATCGTCTCGGCGATGCGCGCATTGCCGCCACGATTCTTCTGGTGCGATTCCATGACCGGCGAGGAGATGTTGAGGTCATCGCCGGAGGCGAACTGCCGCGCAATCTTCATCGACGGAAAGGACTGGAAACCGAACTCGGAGCAGAAGCGCGGACGCACATCGCGGTAATGCTCGAAATTCTTGCCCTCGTGCCAGACACTCCAGAAATGCATGTCGCCATTGCTGTCATCATGCCATGCGTCGCCGAAGGACAAGACGCCCGGCGAAGGGCTTGACGGCCACCAGTTGGCCAACGGGTCAGCGTTCTTCATCGCTGTTTCGATGGTGCGGTTCAGCCGGTCATAGGAAACCAGATACCGGTCCCTGTCCTTGCGCGACACCTCAAACCAGTTGAGCGCCCCGATCAGTTCATTGTCGCCGCACCACAGTGCAATGCAGGCGTGATGGCCAAGGCGGCGGACTTGATAATCCACCTCAAGGCTCACCTCTTCAAGGAAATCGGGCGTTGACGGATAGAGCGAGCAGGCGAACATGAAATCCTGCCAGACCATCAAGCCAAGCCGGTCACAAATCTCATAGAAAAAATCCTGCTCATAAAACCCGCCGCCCCAGACGCGGATCATGTTCTGGTGCGAATCCACAGCGGCCTGAAGCAGCTTTTCCGTCAGCGCAGCGGTTGCGGCAGATGGCAGCGCATCTGCCGGAATCCAATTGGATCCACGGCAATAGATTTCGCGCCCATTGACCTTGAACAGGAACCGTGACCCCGCGGCATCCTTTTCCGAAACATGCTCGATTGTCCTGAACCCAACCTTCCGGTTTTCAATTTCGCCATCAATGGCGACAACAACATCATAGAGATGCTGTTCGCCAAACCCTGCAGGCCACCACAGTTTTGGATTGGGAACGTGGAATGTTTCAACCACCCAATCATTGCCCGGCAGAAGCGTTACGCTGCGTCTCCGGTGTTCACCGTTGAACCAGACTTCGAACAGAATTGGTTCGCCATAGTCCCGCACATGAAGTTTGACCTGCACGTCAAGTTCATAGTCGATGTCGGAGAAGCATTGGACATCGGGATGAACATGCTCGATCCGCGCCGTCTCGGCCCGCTTCAGCTCAATCCGCCCATACAAACCCAGCGGCGCTATTGCAATATTCCAGTCCCAACCGAAATGGCATTGCGGCTTGCGCAGCATGTTGACGTTCGGGATCGGGCAATTGTCAGTGCTGTAGGGGATTGGAAACGGCATCGAAGCCTGCAGTTCATTCGCTGCCTTCGGGTTGGAATGAAAAAGGATTTCAATGCGGTTCGCGCCGGGCTTCAGCGCCTTCGATACATCAGGCCGGTAGCGGCGGAAGCAGTTTTTCGCCGATAGCACCAGTTCGCCGTTCACGCGGACATCGGCAATCGTATCGAGATAGTCGATATCAAGATACCAGCCGCCTTCAGGAAAGGCAGCAGGCATCTCAAACTGACGCGAGACAAGCCAGTCCTCCTGCGCTACCCACTGCACGGTCTCTTCGTTGCGCCCAGCATAGGGGTGCGCAATCACGCCATTGGCAATTAGCGCGCTGTGCACATCTCCGGGCACGGGCATCGGCCCCTGATACTTGCCGCCGGAAGTCAGCAAGGTCCAGACTCCAGCCAAATCCTGCCGGCCGTCCAGAAGTGTGGGATGCATGCTGTTCATCAAAAAAGCCTGTGGCGGATTGCCTTTGTGTCTCAGAGGCGGTCGCTGTCCGCCTCGTCAAATAGGGATGCCAAGCCGACGCGGAAGCGCACCTTGACCTTGTCGCCCGGATGATGGACGGCGCTTGATTCGACGCGCGCGGTCATGCTCTGGCCTTCGAACTTCAGCCATACCAGACTGTCAGAGCCCATCGGCTCAATCAGTTCCACATCGGCGTCATATTCTGGCGACATCTCAGCGGTTGCTGCGGAATTAAGCCGGATATGCTCTGGACGGACGCCGAAAATCACTGATTGGCCATCACTCATCGAACGTTCTGCCGGATAGCCTGACAACGGCACGACTGACCCGCCGACCTTGACGGCATGACCATTGCCGGACGCTGAAATTGTGCCCTTCAGGAAATTCATCGACGGCGAACCGATAAAGCCCGCGACGTACAAATTTCTCGGCTTGTTGTAGATAACGTCAGGGCTGTCGAGTTGCTGCACCAAGCCGCCCTTCATCACAGCGATACGGTCAGCCAAGGTGAGCGCCTCGATCTGGTCATGCGTGACGTAAATCATCGTGTTCTCAAGCTTCTGGTGCAGCCGCTTGATTTCCACACGCAGTTCGGACCTGAGCTTGGCATCAAGATTGGAAAGCGGCTCGTCAAACAGGAACACATCAACGTCGCGCACCAGCGCCCGACCGATAGCCACGCGCTGGCGCTGGCCGCCGGAAAGCTGCGCCGGCTTGCGGTTGAGCAGTGACTGCATTTGCAAGATCTCCGCCGCCCGGGCAATCCGCTTGTCGATCTCGTCCTTGGCAAAGCCCGCGTTCTTGAGGCCGAACGACAGGTTTCCGGCCACAGTCATCTGCGGATAAAGCGCGTAGGACTGGAACACCATGCCAATGCCGCGATCCTTTGGCTCCAGCCACGTGACGTTCTTTCCCTTGATGAAGATTTGCCCGGACGAGACGTCGAGCAGTCCTGCGATGCAGTTCAGAAGTGTGGATTTGCCACAGCCCGATGGTCCAAGCAGGACGAGGAATTCCCCCTCCTTGATGTCGAGATTGAGAGTTTGCAAAACCGTGACATCGCCGAAGCTCAGTGACAGATCACGCACCGATACGCTGTTGTTACCGTCCATGTTCATGGGATCAGCCTTTCACCGCACCGGCCGCAATGCCGCGTACGAACAATTTGCCCGAGATGAAATAGATGACCAGCGGCACCAGCCCGGTCAGCATTGTCGCGGCCATGTTGACATTGTATTCTTTCACGCCCTGCACCGAATTGACGATATTGTTCAACTGGACGGTCATCGGATAGAGGTCCGGCTTGACGAAGACGACACCGAACAGGAAGTCGTTCCAGATGCCCGTCACCTGAAGGATCAGCGCCACCACAAAAATCGGTAGCGACATCGGGAGCATGATGCGGAAGTAGATACCCCAGAACCCGGCACCATCCACACGCGCCGCCTTGAACAGTTCTTCCGGAATGGACGAGAAATAGTTGCGGAAAAGCAGCGTCAGAATTGGCATGCCGAAGATCGTATGCACCAGAATGAGGCCCCACAGCGTTCCGTAGATCCCCATTTCGCGCAGCAGGATGACGATCGGATAGAGCATAACCTGATAGGGGATAAACGAGCCAAAAATCAGGATCGTGAAGAAAATGTCCGATCCCTTGAACCGCCAGTTCACCAACGCGTAACCGTTTACCGAAGCAACCGCGATGGACAGGATGACCGACGGAATCAGAATTCTCACAGAATTCCAAAACCCGCGCGACAGCCCGTCGCAATTCAGCCCAGTGCACGCCTCAGACCAGGCCTTGACCCAAGGCTCGAATGTGACCTCGACAGGAGGGGCAAAAATGTTGCCCAGCCTGACCTCCGGCATGCCTTTCACCGAGGTCATAACCATGACCCAGAGCGGCAGAATGTAGTAGAGGCACATGACTATGAGTGTGCCGTAAATCATGATCTTGCTGCCCGAAAAACGGCGGCTGGGCTTTGGCCCGCTCGGACCAGCGCTCAAGGCGGTCCGGGATGAGGCGATGTCAACCATGCTTCTTGCCTCCAAATTCCAGATAGGCCCAGGGTATAAGCACGATGAGCACGGACAGAAGCATCATCGTCGAGGCGGCAAAGCCTTGACCAAGGTTTTGCGCCTGGAACATGTAGTCATAGACATACATGGCCGGCACCTGGCTGGCATTTCCGGGACCGCCCGATGTCTGCGCCACCACCAGATCATAAAGTTTGATGATGCCGGACGCGACAATCACAAGCGTCGTGATGAACACCGGCCTCATCATTGGAACGACAATCATCAGATAAGTCTTCCACGTCGGAATGCCGTCGACACGCGAAGCCTTCCAGATGTCTTCGTCAATGCCACGCAGGCCCGCGAGCATGATGCACATCACAAATCCTGTGCCTTGCCAGAGACCGGCGATCAAAAGCCCGTACAGTACAACCTTTGGATTATTGAGCGGATCGAAGGCAAAACTTTCCCAGCCAAGCCCTCGCACAATCGACTGAATGCCAAACTCGGGGTTCAGTATCCACTGCCAGACCAAACCCGTCACAATGAAGGACAGCGCAAAGGGATACAGCATGATGGTCCGGAATGTGTCTTCAAACCGTATCTTCTGGTCCATCAGAACCGCCAGAAGAAACCCGATGCCAATCGTGAAGACCAGCGATAACAGCCCGAAAATCAACAAATTCTGAATTGCGACCAGCCATCGGCTCGTCTCCCACAGCCGCTCGTACTGGTCGAAACCAACAAAATTAAGCCGCGGCAGCAGCTTTGAATTTGTGAACGAGTAGAGGACCGTCCACAGGGTGCCGCCGACAAACACGACCAGCGTCGTGAGAACCATCGGCAAAGCAGCGATCTTTGCGTTCATATTGCGGAAATACGATATCGGGCGCCCATTGCCTGCCATGCCACTCTCCCTTGGCTTGAGACAGAAGGACCGCCCGCAAGCGGGCGGCCCAAGAGATAAACGCGGATCAGAGACCAGTCTTCAGGTTCGCGACCCACTTTGCCTGGGCGTCAGCCGCCGACATTTCCGTGCTCCAGAACTCGACCATCAGATCTTCGTTCTGCTTCTGCACGTCAGGGTTCCATGCTTGATCACCAGACGGAACAAGGTTTCCGCTCTTGAGGATTTCAAGGCCTTTCTTCATGCAGTCATTGGCGGCTGCAAGGTCAATGTCGCCGCGGATCGGCAGCGAACCCTTTTTCAGGTTGAAAGCAACCTGGGTCTTCGGGTCAACCAACAGCGCAGCAAGACGCTTTTGGGCAGCTTCCTTTTCCGCATCCTTCTGCTTGGGGAAGTAGAAGGCGTCGCCGCCGGTCGACAGATAGGCGTTCAAGCCCATGCCCGGAAGGCAGGTATAATCCTTGCCTGCAACCTTGCCTGCCACCTGGAACTCGCCCTGTGCCCAGTCCCCCATGATCTGGCCGGCAGCTTCCCCGGTAATGACCATGTTGGTCGCCTGGTTCCAATCCTGAACAGTGGATTTTGCCGCAAGCTTGCGGGCATTGGTCGCCGCCTCAAACACCTTGCCCATTTCCGGGCCGGCAGCAACGTCCATGTTCTTTTCGACGTTGACCTTCTTCCAGGTATCGAGACCGGCAACGGCGACAGTCAACGCGCCGAATGCAAGGTTAGACTGCCAAGGCTGGCGACCAAGGGCGAGCGGGATTTTGCCTGCCGCCTCGACCTTGTCAGCGGTCGCGACAAATTCGTTCCAGTCTTTTGGAACCGGAATGCCGATATCCTCATACACTTTGTTGTTCAGCCAAAGCCATTCCGGCGAATGGATGTTGACGGGAGCGCAGTAGATCTTGCCATCAACCGTGCAGCTGTCGAGCAGTGACGGCGGATTGATGATTTCCTTCCACTTGTTGGCTTCAGCCACATCCGTCAGGTCGAGCATAAGGCCGGCCTGAACCAGTTCCAGGGCCTGCTGGCCGTGGTTGAACTGGGTGGCGCCCATCGGGTCACCACCGGTGATGCGCGAGATCATGATCGGGCGGGCCGTGCCGCCGCCGCCGGCGATTGCGCCATCAACCCAATGGTCGCCTGCAGCATCAAATGCCTTTGCAAGCTCAGCGACAGCAGCCGCTTCGCCACCGGATGTCCACCAGTGCGTGACTTCAAGATCAGTCGCCGAAGCTGACATGACGGACATGGAAAATGCAGCTGTGGCAGCCGCAAGAATAGACTTATAACGCATTACAGTTCCTCCCTTGGAAAACGTTATCCTCAAGACCGTAAGCGAAAAAAAATGACTCTGCAACGTTTCAGTAAACATTTTTTTGCGCCCCGAAAAAATGCTGCGCTGCGGCATTCGAAAAGGCGAGTAGTCAGACTTGGCTTCGCGCCCGCAGCAGCCAGGGAGCAAACCTTAACACTCCCATCAAGTTATTGAATATATTAAATATAATTTGACATGCCACAAGCCTGTCGAAGCGCTGCCAACGTGGTCTGCCGCACTTTCTGCATCGTCAGGTTTGACACAACTTATGACGCAATGCACAAGAGAAAACGTGTCTGTAACGTTACAGCTTTAGTGACTTGTTTGTATCGCCGGATATGGTCATATGCCGCGTTGCGCAATTCAGACGATGGGCGGGAATTGGATTTGGCGCAAGGAGCGATGCAAGGGATGAAGACCGAACTGGATGCTGGCGACGAGCGGCCCACGTTAAAAACCATTGCCTTTTTGACCGGGCTCGGTGTGACGACTGTATCGCGCGCACTGAAGAACGGCCCTGAAATCGGCGAAGAGACAAAAGAGCGCGTCCGGCAGATTGCCAAGCAAGTCGGCTACCGGCCGAACCGCGCGGGAGTCCGTCTGCGGACGGGCAAAACCAATGTCATCAGCTTGATCCTGAACACTGAGGAAGGGTCGATGGGGCTGGTCTCAGAAATGGTTTACGGCATCACGGAGGTCCTCGCCGAGACTCCCTATCATCTGGTGATCACGCCATACTCCCTGTCAGACCCCATGGAGCCCGTGCGCTACATCGTTGAGACACGGTCTGCTGACGGCGTGATCATTTCGCGGACTGAACCTAAGGATCCGCGTGTCAGCTATCTGCTTGATCACAACCTTCCATTTGCCACGCATGGCCGCACCGATATGGGGGTGATCCACCCTTGGCATGACTATGACAATGAGTCCTATGCCTACAATGCCGTGAAGTTGCTCGCCGAGCGCGGCCGCCGCCGCATTGCACTGAGCGGCCCTCCGCCGCATCTCCTCTATGCACGTCATACCGCGCGCGGATTTGAGCGGGCCATGCGGGACATGAAACTAGACATCTTTCCATTGAACGCGATGAACGTCGATTCACCTGCCGAGGCTATACGAAGAGACGGGCGTGAGATCGGCCTGTCTGCCGACAGACCGGACGGCATCGTCGCCTCTTCAGCCATGAGCGCACTTGCGCTTGTTGGCGGCCTTGAAGAGGCAGGCCTCAAAATCGGCCGCGATATTGACATTGTCACCAAGCAGAGCATCTCCTTCATCGGCTGGTACAAGCCGGAAATCCTGACCATTCGCGAAGATTTCCGTACAGCCGGACGGGACTTGGCAAAGTCGGTGCTGGCATGGATCGACGGCGCCGACCCGGCGACCTTGCAGCATCTGGTCGGCCCGGAAGCGAGCATCTGACAAAATGATCAAGAGTGTGGCGATTTGCATACCGTAATGCGGTCATAACCTGCTTTTTGCTGCCTTGCGCGCGCACACGCACGCTTGGTAGTTTGTTTCAAACCGGATTTGCGGGACCAACAACAAGGGAACACCATGAAAACCATCCTCAAACTCGCCGCCGCCGCGCTGCTGTTCAGCGCCGCCACCAGCGCATTCGCCGCCGACAAGATCAAGATCGGCACGGAAGGCGCTTACCCGCCCTTCAACTCGGTGACCGCCGACGGCAAGGTCGTCGGCTTCGACATCGACATCGCCAACGCGCTTTGCAAGAAAATGAAGGCCGAATGCGAAATCGTCACGCAGGATTGGGACGGCATCATTCCCGGCCTGATCGCCAAGAAATACGACGCAATCATCGCCTCCATGTCGATCACCGACGAGCGCAAGACGCAGGTTGATTTCACCAACCCCTATTACAAGTCGGCGCTGACCTTTGTCGGCAAGAAGGGTTCGGGGATCACCGAAATCACCGCCGACACGTTGAAGGGCAAGACCATCGGCGCACAGGCCGCCACGACACAGGCCGATTACATCACCGCGGCCTTCCCGGATGTCGAACTGAAGTCCTATCCCACGCAGGACGAGGTGAACCTTGATTTGATCAATGGTCGCATTGACCTCGGTGTCTCCGACCTGTTTCCGATGATGGACTGGATCGAACAGGGCAAGGACGGCGCCTGCTGCGAACTCGTCGGCAAGCCGGTTCTCGATGCGAAATTCGCCGGTCAGGGCGCTGGCATTGCCGTGCGTCAGGAAGACGACACGTTGCGCGAAGCGCTGAACAAGGCGCTCGAAGAGATCGTCGCCGACGGCACCTACAAGAACATCAACGACAAGTATTTCAAGATCAACATCTTCACGATGGAATGATCTGAAAGCCGATTTGCCAGACCGCCCGGCCCGATGCCGGGCGGTTTTCATTTGGAGGAATTCATGTCCGGGACATTCGATGTGGCCATCATCGGCGGCGGCATCGCCGGCTTCTCGCTGGCGCATTTTCTGGCACCGCACCGCAAAGTTCTCATCCTGGAGCGCGAAGACGCCTTCGGTTATCACGCCACAGGGCGCTCGGCCGCCGAGTTCGCGTTTCGCTTCCACTACCCGGTCTCCGGCAAACTTGCGTCGCTTTCCTACCCGTTTCTCAATTCACCGCCGTCCGGCTTCTGTGAAACGCCGCTCATTGTCCCGCGCGGAATGATCCTGATAGCTTCAGAAGAAAAACGCGCGCGCCTCAATGAAGTCTTCGAACAGGAATCGCTCGGCACAGAGCGCCTCACGCGCTTGAGCGTAGATGAGGCGATCGAGCGGGCGCCGATCCTCAATCCGGATTTCTTCTCGTCAGCATTTCATGATCCCGATTGCTGGGACATCGAAGTCGAATCGCTGTTCCAAGCGTATCGGCGATCAGCCAAGCGCTCGGGCGCAATCGCGCATCGAAGCACTGGACTAATAGCTGCCCAGCGCGAGGATGAAATTTGGGCACTGGAGACAGGCGCAGGAAAATTCAGTGCTACGTCCGTCGTCATCGCCACCGGCGCATGGGCAGATGAAACCGCCGCAATCCTCGGCGCGAAGCCTCTCGGCCTGACACCATTCAACCGCACTGTCATCAATGTCGAATTGCCGGCCGGAACAAACTGGAGCGCCATGCCGGAGATCCAGGAAATCGACGAAGATTTTTACATGAAGCCCGATGCCGGAAAGCTGCTCCTCTCGCCCGCAGACGAAAACGACAGCGCACCGTGTGATGCCCAGCCGGAAGAACTCGGCATCGCATGGGCCATGCACTGGGTAAAAGAGGCGACCATTCTGACGCCCGACCGCCCATCTCATTCATGGGCGGGCCTGCGCACATTCGTCCCGGACCGCGCCCCCGTCGTCGGCTGGGACACAGCCACAGAAAGTGTCTTCTGGCTCGCCGGTCAGGGCGGTTTCGGTATCCAGACATCACCGGCGCTTGGCCGCTACGCCGCGAACCTGTTACTCGGCCAGCCGCTTGCCGATGATTTCAAGCGCATTGGACTTGACCCGGCCGCGATGGACCCCGCCCGGTTTGCATGATCAACCTGCCGCCTTTGGTTTCCATTCCGACAGCCCCGCAGCAATGCCTCGGAACATCTCAATTGTCTCTTCCTCGATCAGGCTGCCGCCAACCCCGTCATTGTCAAAATCCCGGTGCGCCGATGTCTTGACGATCACAGTCTTGGCCGGACGGTTGACGTAAATATACTGCCCGTAAATGCCGATAGCGAAAAATTCGTCATCTGCGTTGACAGGCACCCACCATTGATAGCCGTAACCCATCCGGTCTGCAGCTTGCGCGGACCGCGGCGCAGAAGCCTTGGTCGATTCCCGAACCCAGTCCGCTGGAATGATCTGCTGTCCATTCAAGCGCCCGTCATCAAGCATCATCAGCCCGAAACGCGCGTAGTCGCGCGTACGCATGTTGAGCCCGCCAAGAGCAAAAGCGACACCATAACCATCGGTGACGTAATACGCATCATCCTCGACGCCCAGCTTCGACCACAGCGTCTCCTCCATCAGCGCAGCCATGTCCTTTCCCGTCACCGCACGCAGCACCATGGCCAGAATATGCGTATCAATAGACGTGTATTGCCGCAGCACCCCCTGTTCACGCTCCCGCGCCGCAAGGCTGCGCGCAAACTCATCCATCGACCCGCCCAGCCCCAGCACCCGTCCCATCTTGTTGATGTCCGAGCTGAACGCCTCATAGTTCTCGTCAAATTTCACACCTGAAGCCATATTGAGCACGTTGCGGATGGTCACGCCTTCATAAACCGTTCCCTTCAGTGACGGCACATAGACGTCCACCACGTCATCAAGGCTCTTGATTCTCCCGTCGGCAACCGCCGTGCCAAACATCGCCGATAGAAAAGACTTGGCCATCGACCAGGAGATGCGCCTGTCCTCAGCCTTGGTTCCAAGCCTGTAGTCTTCATAGGCAATCTTCCCGTCCTGAATAACCAGCAGCGAGGTCGTCTTTGTCTGACCAAGCCAATCCGCCACGAGTTTCTCTTTGCCGCCAAACTGGTAAGATTTCGCAAGCTCGCGCTTGTTCTCAAGCAGAGGCGCAACGGCGCCCGAGCGCTTCACCTCAACCCATTTGAACAAGGCTTTCATCGAGCCGAAGTTGGCGACAATCTTGTCTTCATCAAACAGCGTGTTGACGTGATAGAGCCGAACCAGATTTTCGCGATAGTAAGCCGCCGCAGTGCCGCCCAGAACAATCAGGACAAGGACGAGCTTCAGAGCCCAGGAAGCGATACGCCGCATTCTATCCCCCAACGATTGTTGCCCCTCCCAACGTTAGCCTGTTGCATTGAAAAAACAAACTCGCCAAAACAGATCAGATTTGAAACGCACCGCCGAGATTGTTTGAGGACAGCCGATTGCGCTTTTTCACGCCCGCCGAAACCGCTGCCGCGCTTGATTATCCGGGCCTGATCCGGTCAATCACCGATGTCTTCGCCTCCGGCGCAACCGCGCCGCAACGCCATCACCACACCATCAGCAAGCCTGGCGAACCGGATGATGTGCTCTTGCTGATGCCCGCTTGGGCAACAGGCTTTAGAGTCGGCGGCGTCAAGATCGTCAATGTCGTGCCGGGCAATGCCGCGCGTGGCCTTCCCGCCATAATGGCCAGCTATCTTGTGTTCGACGAACAGACCGGCGCACACAAGGCCATACTCGATGGCGCGACGCTGACTGCCATGCGCACTGCCGCCGTCGCAGCGCTCGCCGCTGACAAGCTCGCCCGCAACAACGCCCGCACCCTGCTCATCGTGGGCTCGGGACGCGTTGCTGCGGAACTGCCGAAGGCCTTCAAGTGTGTGCGCCCAATCGACAAAGTGCTGATCTGGAGTCGAACCGAAGCCTCGGCTGCCACCCTTGCAGCTGCGCTCAACGCCGATGGATTCGCGGCCGAACCGGTCGACAATCTTCAGTCCGCCGTCGAACGCGCCGACATCATCTCCTGCGCCACGCTCGCCACAGAACCAGTCATCAAAGGCGAATGGCTGCAACCCGGCCAGCACCTTGATCTGATAGGCTCCTATGCCCCGCACATGCGTGAGGCCGACGATGAGTGCATCCGCGGCGCCAAGGTGTGGATCGATACCGAGGCCGCACTGCACGAGACCGGCGACCTTATCAAGCCTCTCGAAAGCGGCGTGCTGACCAAAGCAGCCATCTGCGGCACACTGTATGACCTGTGCAGGCCGGACTTTGCCTTGAAGCGTAATGACACTGACATTACCCTCTTCAAAGGCGTCGGCCATGCGCTGGAAGACCTTGCGGCGGCAAAATTGGCACTGTCAGCAATCACCTATTGATTTCGCCGCCAATACCCGGAATAGGGTTCTGAAACGTTGCAACGGGCGAATAACACTTCCCGTCTGTCCCCACCGGTATTCCTGATGCAATCCCACCTCGGCACTCCTCGCGCGGCGATTATGGCCGTGTTCGCAGTTTTCGGCGCAATTTTCGGCACCTTCGCAGGGTCGGTTCCACAACTCATTGCCCATTATGGCCTCAACAGCGCGAGCTATGGTCTGGGCGTGACGGTCATGTCGGCGGCGACCGTTGCAGCGATGGGCTTTTCTGGCCGCATTGCTCGCCAAATCTCGCATCGCCATCTCTTGCTCGCGCTGATGCCGGCCATATTGGTTTTGTTGCTGCTGCTGTTCACAGCAACCTGGCTGCCGTTGTTCTTCCTTTTTGCAGCGCTCCTTGGCGCGGTATCAGGCGTTCTCGATGTGATCATGAACGCAGAAGGCGGCGCCATCGAAGTGGACATGAAGCGACCCGTCTACACGGCCTTTCACGGTTCTGCTTCGCTCAGCGTCGCTGTCTTTGCCATTCTGTCCAGCATCCTTTCAACTGAATACGGAACCTGGGCATCTGTGCTGGCAGCATCTTTGGCAGTTGCGGTAGCCATGATGATGGTTTTTGCCTACGTCCCTTCCCGCGTTTTGCCCACTCAGGCAAATCCTGGCACAGGCGCAAAACGCAGCACAGCATTCACCCGCCCACTTGTTCTGATCGGCGTCGCCGTCGGCTTGGTGTTCGTCGCTGAGCTTGCAGCGCTGCTATGGTCATCAAAGCTCTTGGCCGAAACTGCGCCAGGGCTCGCCGCGCTGTCGGGGCTTGGTGCTGCCTTCTTTGGCTTGTGCAATGCCATCGTCCGCTTTCCAGGCGACAGTCTTCGCGCCCGCTTCGGCGAGTTTCACATCATGCGCGTCATGCTTTGCGTCGCCATTCTCGGCTTTGTCGGCCTTGCAGCAACGGAAACCTTCGCCGCCAATGTCTTCTACTTCGCCATGACAGGCATGGGCCTTTCCCTCCTTGCCCCGTGCCTGTTTGCGATGGCGGCGCGCGAGACCCCATACAATCGGGCAGCCGGTATCAGCGTTGCCATGCTCGTCGCCGGTTTTCCGCGCATGACCTCACCGACCCTGTTCGGTACAATTGCCGAAATCGCCTCCACCCGCTTCGCCTTCGGCCTCTGCGCCATCGTGCTCGTTGGCTCATTCATGTCGGTCAATGCCTTGGCCAAAGCCAAAAAACAGTGAACTTGCCAAAATCGAACGCGCTTCATCCGGTTTGATCAGCGCCCTCGCCTCCGCTGAATTGTCGTGCTACGCTTCGTAATCCCTGAAAGCGCGGCAACAATTGCCAAGCGCTTTTTCAGGCAGGCATGAAGCCGGAGAAAAAACCATGGCAAAAGGCCAGATGCGCAGCAACAAGGAAACGCGCAAACCGAAGTCCGACAAGGTGAAAACAGCCAGCGGCTCAAGCGCCGATCCGGTCAAGGGTCTGTCGAGTCCGATCAAGCTGCCGACAAAAAAATAGCGCTGCGGCGGGCAGCCGCGTGTGAGCGCAACAATACGTTAGTGTTCTATTGCGGATAAACTTGCCGCATCGCGGCTGCGTTCGTTAAAAACTGATTGTGACAACAACCGCTTATGCCAAAGGCGTGCGGTTAGGTAATTATTGTCTTACTTAAATGGCGGCTCTCAAGTGCGCGGCAACAGCGCCGTCTTTTGCTGTCCGTGATCGAAGTTCGCCGGATCAAGCCACGCTCTCATGGCGTCGCGCCGCTCGGGCCACTCGTCCGCCAGCATTGAAAACATCGCGATGTCGCAGGGAACGCCCTTGAGGATGAGCTTGCGCCGCATGACGCCTTCAAAGGCAAGGCCAAGCCGCGCCGCCGAACGGTAGGATCTGGCGTTGCTGGCCGTGCACGTCCACTCCAGCCGCTGAAATCCCAGCGTGTTGAACATATGCGACAGGATCAGATAATAGGCTTCGGTCGCCAGCGTCGTACGCTGCATTTGGGGTGAAAACAGCACATAGCCGAGCTCGACGCTCTTGTGGCTGCTGCTCGCCTCCATGAGGCAAAGCCAGCCGAGTGCCTCGCCATCCGGCCCGGCAACAGCGAAAAACGCCCGCAGCGGGTCGGCAACCAATTCCTCGACATGATCAACAAACGCCGCCTCGTCCGCAAACGGCCCGACCTTCATCTCCCGCCAGGTCACCGCCGCCTCCGCGCCATGCGTCAACGCATAAAGCCGCGTCGCATCACGCCCGGCATCCAGCGGCCGCAGCGATCCCCAATGGCCCGAAAGCTCGCAGGCGCTCAGCCTGTCGGATGGTCCACCCATTGCCGTGCCCCCCTCATATCCGCCCCAGAGTCATCCGGAACTATAACCCATCTTCGCAATCGCCAAAACAGGTGACCGTTTCGGTACGCGCAGTCCAATTGTGGCATGACGCCAAAAGTGATAGCATAAACCACGGTTGGGGGAGATTCTCAGCCGCTTCTCGTGGGCCGGTCCCGTTCGAGACCCCTCACGCACCACGCAATGAACAATGTATCCGCAATCCTTTAAGGGAGGGGCAGCATCATGTTCCAATTGCCACGCAGAGACTTCATCATCAAAGGCGGTGCCGCAGCAGTTGCGCTGGCGGCATTTTCATCGCGCTTCGCCAATGCTTTTCCCGATCGCACAGGTGCCAGCGTTGTTCCTTGGCTCGACCAGCCGCCGGCCGGTACAGACCCCTGTTGCGACACCCAGCTCGTCTGGGAAAATCTCGACGCATGGCTGACGCCAAATGACAAATTCTTCTCTGTCGCCCATTTTGACCGGCCCGCAATCGACGCAGGGGCCTGGAAGCTTGAGATTGACGGCCTCGTCAAGAAACCGCTGACACTTTCGCTCGCCGACATAAAGGCGCGGCCGCGTGAGGAGAGAACCTTCACAGTTGAATGTTCCGGCAATCACGGCTTTCCGGACTTCACCGGGGCCATCGGCAATGCAGTCTGGGCCGGCACGCCGCTTGCCGGCCTGCTGGAGGAGGCAGGCGTGGCGGAAACCGGCATCGAAGTCGTGTTCTGGGGCACGGATGTCGGCGACATCGCGCTGAAGGACGCCATACGCGACGTCAAAATGCACCAGAATTTCGCCCGGTCCATGTCGCTGGCCGACGCGATGAGCCCGCAAAATATCCTCTGCTACGAGATGAATGGCGAAGCCCTGCCTGCGCCGCATGGCGCGCCGCTGCGTTTGATCGCGCCCGGCTGGTACGGCATCGCCAATGTCAAATGGCTGAAGCGGATTGAAATCCGCGACCGGCGGTTTTCCAGCCTGCTGATGGGCCGCGACTATGTGACCATCCGCGAGGAACAGCACAATGGCGAA
The DNA here is from genome assembly GCA_031423755.1 of Phyllobacteriaceae bacterium. Taxonomy (GTDB): domain Bacteria; phylum Pseudomonadota; class Alphaproteobacteria; order Rhizobiales; family Rhizobiaceae; genus JANMEX01. Next base: position 18,425 of record JANPGC010000043.1, read on the forward strand.
ACGGTCTGGGCCGAGACATCCGTTGGCCGCACTAGGCTGAAATCCGCGCCGGCCAGCGTCATGCGCAACGGCGACGGCTACCGCATCCTCGGCGCGGCATGGGGTGCACCCATTGCCAAGGTTGAGGTGCAGATCGACAAGGAGCCGTGGGTCGAGGCGGCAATTGACAAGGGCGAGGAAGCAGAATTCGCCTGGAAAATCTGGTCTCTGGACTGGAAGAGCCCGTCGCCAGGCGAGCACACCGTCACCTCCCGCGCCATCGACACCGCTGGAAATGTTCAACCGGCGATGGACGATCCGTGGATCACCAAGAAGCACACCTATTGGGAGAGCAACGGCCAGATTACGCGCCACGTCTCCATCAGTTGAAACAACAATAGGCTGCCGTTGGCCAAGCAAAGGCCATGGACGCTGCGATACTTGATGTCTACGCGCCCACGGCCTTTGCATCACCAGCCCAAAAGGGCATAATCAACCGCCAGAGCAAACTCAAAACTGGATAGAAGTTTGG
>JANPGC010000044.1:0-16071 GCA_031423755.1 Phyllobacteriaceae bacterium
GGTTCAAGTTTGTTTGGGCGCTGCTCTCGATCCCCTCATCCTGAGGTGCGGAGCGAAGCGGAGCCTCGAAGGACGAGGGGCCACGCTGCTTTTGCGGGACCTGCGCCAGCAATCTCAGCCACATGTACTGCGCCACATTGGTGTCCTGATACTCATCGACCAGAATGTAGCGGAACTTGTTGTGGTATTCGGCGAGCACATCCGGTTTGGCGCGGAGCATGGCTATCGGGTGCATCAACAGGTCGCCGAAGTCGCAAGCGTTGAGGGTCTTCAGGCGCTCCTGATAGGCGGCGTAGAGCTGGCGGCCCTTGCCACCGGCAAAAGAGCGGGCGTCGCCTTCGGAAATGTCTTTGGGGCTGAGCGCCTTGTTCTTCCAGCCGTCGATCATCAGCGCAAACTGGCGGGCGGGCCAGCGTTTATCGTCCAAGCCCTCGGCCTGGATGAGCTGTTTGATTAGGCGGACGACGTCGTCGGTGTCGAGAATGGTGAAGCTGGATTTGAGGCCGACCAGTTCGGCATGGCGACGCAGCATTTTGACGCCGATGGAGTGGAAGGTGCCAAGCCAGGGCATGCCCTCGATGGCTTCGCCGACCAGATGGCCGATGCGCTCCTTCATCTCGCGGGCGGCCTTGTTGGTGAAGGTGACGGCGAGGATCTGGCTGGGGAAGGCTTTGCCGGTGGCGAGGATGTGGGCGATGCGGGTGGTGAGGACGCGGGTCTTGCCGGTGCCTGCGCCGGCGAGGACAAGCACGGGGCCGTCGGTGGTTTCGACGGCGCGGAGTTGTTCGGGGTTCAGACCTTCAAGGTACGGCTTGTTGGACGCTGCACCATGACGGGCGGCCATCGCGCGCGCAGCGATACCCGGACCAGCAGGCGGCTGGCCTTTGGGCGCGTCGAAAAACGGCATGTCATCATCAAAGGGGTCGGACATGCCTCCCAATGTAGTGATTCGGGGGACAAAGGCAAAACGATGCGGGAACCGGCGCGGAACCGGTCTGGATATTTTGATGCTGACAGGATAGCCGATGGGCAGTGTCGCAATATGAGAGGCCGAAAAACCTTGACCGTTCATCAAACTGAAAATCTGCTGGTCTCGGTGCTGATCCAGCTGATTGTGATCGTCATCGCGGCGCAGCTGGCGGGCAAGGCGGCGCGGCTTGTGGGGCAGCCGCGCGCTGTGGGCGAGATTGTCGCCGGGCTGATGCTGGGGCCATCACTGTTCGGGCATTTTCTGCCGGACCTGTCGCATGCGCTGTTCACGGCGGAGGCGGGCGTGCCGATGCAGGTGCTGAGCCAGATCGGGCTGATCCTGTTGATGTTCCAGATCGGCTATGACTTTGATTTCAGGCATTTGAACGAGGCGAAGAACCGGCGCGCGACCGTGCTGGTGTCGGTTGCCAGCATTCTGGTGCCGCTGGCGACCGGCTTTGCGGCAGGCTGGTTCAGCCAGCCGGTATTGGCGCCGGGGACCGACCGGCTGATCTATGCACTGTTCCTCAGCATTGCGCTGGCGATCACGGCGGTTCCGATTTTGGGGCGGATTCTGGCCGAGTATGAGCTGACGCGGCATGAGGTGGGCGTGATTTCGATCTCGGCGGCGGCGGCCAATGATGTGGCCGGATGGGTGCTGCTGGCGGTGGTGGCCGCGATGGCATCGGCATCGCTTTCATGGCCGTCAGTTGCGCTGCAGCTTGCCGGGCTCGGTGTCATGGCGGCGGTGTTGCACTATTTGGTGCAGCCGCTTGTTGACCGGTATTTTGCTGATGGCGCAAGCAAGGGCGATCCGGTGCCGCCGATGGCGATGGCGCTGGTGCTGGCGGGGATATTCCTGTGCGGGATCATCACGCAGAAGCTCGGCATATTCACGATATTCGGCGGGTTCCTGTTCGGGCTCCTGTTTCACAAGCATGACCGGTTTGTGGAAGCCTGGCGGCAAAAGGCCGGGCAGTTTGTGCTGGTGTTCTTCCTGCCGGTGTTCTTCACCTACACCGGCCTGCGCACCAATGTGCTGGGGCTGACGAGCGCGCAGGACTGGCTGTGGTGCGGGATCCTGTTTGCGGCAGCGGTGGGGGCGAAGATCATTCCGGTTTATTTTGCGGCACGGGCGGGCGGCATGGATGTGCCACAGTCGCGCATTGTGGCAGTGCTGATGAACACGCGGGCGCTGATGGAGCTGATTGTGCTCAATGTCGGCTTTTCGCTGGGGTTCATTCCGCAGAATGTGTTCACGATGCTGGTGCTGATGGCTATCGGCACGACAATCATGACCGGGCCGCTGCTGAGGGTGCTGCTGCCAAGGGCGGGCATTGATGGCGGGCGCTGCCGCGACGCCTGATTCTGAAGCCAGCCAAACACGCAGGAACGCACGAAGCTGGTTCCGGTTCCATCGCGCAAATTACAATAAATTAATGCGGATTTTTTGCGGTCACGCGCTAGGTTTGTGGAGGAAGACACGCCTGCGGTTGCGGAGATTGCATGAAAGTTTGGAAACAGATTGTTCTCGGGGTTGCTGTTCTGGCGGTGAGCGCGGGCATCGCCGTGCGGTTTGTTCCGGGCGCTGATCGGGTTTTGCTGAATGCGGGCTTGCCGCAGGGGCTGATTTCTATTCTTGCGCCTGCCATAGATAGCGAAGCGATGGCAGCTACGCCGCCGCAGGGCGGCCAAGGTCAGGCTGCGCAAGGCGGAGCGCGCAGAGGCGCAGCCGTGCTCGTGACGACTGCGCCCGTCGCAACCGGCATCGTCAATGACAAGCTTGAGGCCATTGGCGATGGGCAGGCGATCAAGTCTGTGACCGTCATGCCTGCCGTTTCCGGCGCGCTGGCCAGTGTCGAGATTGAATCCGGCGCGAAGGTTGAAGCCGGTACCATTGTTGCGCGACTGGATGACGCCAGTGAGAAGATTGCCGTGAGTTCGGCAAAGCTGGCGCTGGCTGCCGCTGAAGAGAAGGCCGCGCGTTACAAGGGTTTGCAAAGTGTGACGCGAGTGGAGCGCGACGACGCGCAGCGGGCTGTGGACGAGGCCAAGCTTGCGCTTGATACGGCGGAGCTGAATTTGAAGCGCCGCGCTATCATTGCGCCGATCAGCGGTATTGCCGGGATTGTCGCGGTCAATCCGGGCGACAATGTCACGACGCAAACTGAGGTCGTGGCTCTGGATGACCGGTCTGAAATTCTTGTGGATTTCTGGGTGCCGGAGCGGTTTGCCAGCGCGATCAAGGTCGGCGCGCCAGTCGATGCCAGCGCCATTGCGCGACCCGGCAAGCCTTACACGGGCACTGTTGCGGCCATCGACAGCCGTATTGATTCTGCCAGCCGGACGATCCGGGTCAGGGCGCAAATCCCGAACGCTGACGATGAACTTCGCGCCGGGATGTCGTTCACGGTTTCGATGAAATTTTCGGGTGAGACCTATCCCGCCATCGATCCCTTGTCTGTGCAGTGGGATTCCAAGGGTTCCTATGTCTGGCGGCTCAACAAGGACAAGGCCGAGCGGGTGCCGGTGCGCATTGTGCAGCGCAATCCGGAAAATGTGCTTGTTGAAGGTGAGCTGAAGGAAGGCGAACCTGTGATCAGTGAGGGCATGCAGCGTGTGCGGCCCGGCGTGCAACTGACTGTGGCGGGTGCAAAAGCGGCGGGTCAGTCATGAGCGAGACGCCTCAAGAAAATGGCGCGCAGGAGCCGGGATTTACGGCGCTGTTCGTGCGGCGTCCCATTCTGGCGCTGGTGTTCAACACGTTGATCGTTGTCGCAGGACTTGCGGCCTACTTCGGCATCGAGGTGCGCGAACTGCCGCAAGTGGACCAGCCGGTCATCACGGTGCGCACGACGTTCACCGGCGCTTCGCCCGAAACGGTGGATCGCGAGATCACGTCGATCATTGAGGGCGCGGTGGCACGTGTTGGCGGGCTGAAATCGGTGTCGTCCCAATCATCGTTCGGCTCGAGCCGCGTGACGCTGGAATTTTCGCCGTCGACGAATGTTGATTCTGCGTCCAACGATGTGCGCGATGCCGTGTCGCGCGTGACCAACAGCCTGCCGGACAATGCCGACGATCCGCAGGTGGTGAAGGCAGATTCGAGCAGTCAGGCGATCATCCGGATGGCGATCACGTCCTCTTCACTGTCTATGGAAGACCTGTCGCTGCTGGTTGAGGACGAAATATCTGACCGCATTGCCTCTGTCGAAGGCGTGGCGGATGTTGAAATCTATGGCAATCAGGACAAGATTTTCCGCATTGATGTTGATCAGGCAAAGCTGGCGAGCCGTGGGTTGACGATTGCGTCGCTGGCCAATGCGCTTTCAAGCATGACATTTGATGTTCCAGCCGGGTCGCTGACCAGCCAGACGCAGGCGATTGTGGTGCGGGCGACCGCCGAGATATCGACAACGGCGCAATTTGAAAATCTGCTGCTTCAGGACCGTGTGCGGCTTGGCGATGTTGCCAGCGTGACTCTGGGGCCGAAGGATGGTGCGACGTCGCTGCGGGCCAATGGCAAGCAGGGCGTCGGGCTCGGCGTGATCCGGCAGGCGCAATCGAACACGCTGAACATTTCCACCGGGGTTCACGCCGCCGTCGATGACATACAGAAGACATTGCCGGAAGGCACGACCATCACGATCACCAGCGATGATGCGGTGTTCATTGAAGGTGCGATTGACGAGGTGGTGCGTTCGCTGGTTCTGGCGGTGCTGATTGTTGTCGGGGTGATCTACCTTTTCCTGCGTGATTGGCGGGCGACGTTTATTCCCGCCATCACAATGCCTGTGGCGCTGATTGGCACGCTGTCTGCAATTTATCTCGCAGGATTTTCGATCAACATATTGACTTTGCTGGCAATTGTTCTGGCAACAGGCATGGTGGTTGATGATGCCATCGTGGTGTTGGAGAACATTGTGCGGCGGCGATCCGAAGGCATGGGGCCAAGGGCGGCGGCGGTGATTGGCACGCGCGAGGTGTTCTTTGCCGTGGTGGCAACGACGGCGACGCTGGCGGCGGTGTTCATTCCGCTGTCGTTTTTGCCCGGGCAGACAGGACGGCTGTTCCGCGAGTTTGGCTTTGTGCTGGCGTTCTCTGTCGGGCTGTCATCGGTGGTGTCGCTGACGCTATGTCCGATGCTGGCCTCGCGCATGCTTGGCGGTGATATGGCGCGGCATGACAAGGGTATTGTTGCGGGCATTGGCGGGTGGCTTGCGAGGCTCTATTTGCGGACGCTCTCTTCCTGCCTCAACGCGCCGCTGATCGTGTTGGCAGTTGGCCTGGTTTTGTCGGCGATGGCCTACGGGATATTCACCCAGATTACGCAGGAACTGACGCCGCGCGAGGACCGCTCGATTGTGATGATGCGGGTTTCCGCGCCGCAGGGTGCGAGTTTGGATTACACCCGCGCGCAGATGCAGCAGGTTGAGGAGAGGTTGCAGCCGCTGCTCGACAGCGGCGAGGTGAAGAATGTGTTCTCGATCAGCGGGCAGGGCGGATCGAAGAATTCCGGTTTCATGGTGCTGACGCTTGCCAAATGGGATGAGCGGACGCGCAGCCAAAATGACATTGTCATGGACATGAACAAGGCGGTGGCGCAGGTGCCGACTGTGCAGGCCAATGTCATGCAGCCGAACAGTCTTGGCATACGCGGCGGCGGCAACGGGCTGCAGGTGGCGCTGGTCGGAAATGATTACGAAAAGCTCTCGGAATCCGCGCAGAAATTGATCGATCTGATGAACCAGTCTGGCGAATTTGACAATGCGCGGCTGAACACGGAGGCCACGCAAGCGCAGCTGACCATTGCCGTGGACCGCGAGCGGGCGTCGGATCTCGGTATCGACATCACCGGGCTTTCGAGCGCCCTGCAGGCGCTGCTCGACGGCCAGTCGATTGGCGAGGTTTATGTTGACGGCGTGGCGGTGTCCGTGACCATCCTGTCGACGTCCAATCCGGTCAATGATCCGACCGATCTCGAAAACATCTTCCTGCGCACCAAGGACGGGCGCACGGTGCCGATGTCGACGATTGCGACCTTGCAGGAGAAGGCGGTCGCGCCCTCTCTGTCGCGCGAGTCGCAGCTTCGCGCGGTTTCGCTTTCGACCAACCTTGCTGCGGGTTCGACGCTGGGCCAATCGCTCGACAGGTTGAATGAAATGGCCGGGCCGCTGCTGCCTTCGGGCGCGCGGGTCGTTCCACTGGCGGAAGCTGCTGTTTTGCAGGAAAGTTCTGGCGGCATGGGCACGACGTTCGGCTTTGCGCTGATCATCATATTTCTGGTGCTGGCGGCGCAGTTCGAGAGCTTTGTCAGTGCGGTGATCATCATGGCGACTGTGCCGCTTGGTCTTGCCTGTGCGGTGCTGGCCTTGGCGCTGACGGGAACGACGCTGAACATCTACAGCCAGATCGGGCTGGTGATGCTGGTGGGCATCATGGCCAAGAACGGCATTTTGATCGTTGAATTTGCCAACCAGCTTCGCGACCGGGGCCAAAGTGTGCGTGATGCGATCGAGAACGCGTCGAGCATACGGCTTAGGCCCGTGATGATGACGATGATTGCCACCGCGCTCGGCGGGCTGCCGCTGGTGTTCGGACATGGGGCGGGGGCGGAGGCGCGCATTGCGCTTGGGTGGGTGATAGTCGGAGGCCTGGGTCTGTCCACTCTGGTGACGCTCTACATCACGCCGGTGGCTTATCTGATGCTGGCTGGGATTTCCAAGCCGCACTCCGACGAGGTGAAACTGCTCGACGATGAGATGCGGGGGGCCGTGCATGCCGCGCCTGCGGAGTAGTTGAGGGGCTGACGACGTAGACGCGGGGGCGTTCAAGACCGACAAAAGTTAAATGGAGAGAAACATGAACAAGCCCACGATCACGCAACCCACGATCACGCAAGACATGATCAACGCCTACGACGAATACACCCACCTGACGCTCGACCGGCGCGGGTTCATGGAAAAGCTGACGAAGCTGGCGGGCTCGGGCGTTGCTGCAGCGGCGATTGCGCCTTTGCTGGGGGCGAGCGCTGCGCAGGCGGCAATTGTCGAGGAAGGCGATGCGCGGGTTGAGGCTTCGGATGTGACGTTCCCCGGCTCGACCGGCGAGATGAAGGCCTATCTGGCGCTGCCGAAAGAGCGGACGGGGAAGCTGCCGGGTGTGGTGGTCATTCATGAAAACCGCGGCCTCAATGCTCACATCAAGGATGTGGCGCGGCGGATGGCGCTGGAAGGGTTTGCGGCGCTTGCGGTTGACTTCCTGTCACCGGCAGGCGGCACGCCGGACAATGAAGACACTGCGCGCGACATGATCGGCAAGCTCGACGGCGGCCAGACGACCGCGAATGCGGCCGCTGCCGTGGCGTTTCTCAAGGGCCATGAAGCCGTCAACGGCAAGGCGGGCGCGATGGGCTTTTGCTGGGGCGGCGGGCTGGTGAACAGCCTTGCGGTGTCTGATCCGGGCCTTGCTGCGGGCGTTGCCTACTATGGCAGGCAGGCGGCGGCTGCGGACGTGCCGAAAATCACCGCGCCGCTGATGCTGCACTATGGCGGGCTGGATGAGCGCATCAACGCCGGCATCCCGGAGTTTGAAGCGGCGTTGAAGGCGGCGGGCAAGACGTATGAGCTGTTTGTGTATGACGGCGTGAACCACGCGTTCAACAATGACACGTCCGAGGCGCGGTATGACAAGGCGGCGGCGGATCTTGCCTGGGGCCGGACGGTGGCGTTTTTGAAGAAATATGCGGGGTGAGGTTGCGGGGCCAGCCTTCCCCCTTGCGGGGAAGGTGTCGCCGCAAGGCGACGGATGGGGGTGGTGACGAGCTTCCCATTCGTCGAGAATATCACTTCAGCACGGCATATTCACCGCCACCCCCATCCGACCGCTACCGCGGCCACCTTCCCCGCACGGGGGAAGGCTGGTGCGCTCGATGTGGAGATGATCGTTTTTCTTTTTTGCAGAAGCCCCTAATGATGATTGAAAGACCAGTGCATCGGCGCGGGTCCACTCGGTTCCGGGCCGCTTAATGCTTCTAATTGCCAAAACGATTGCCGCGCCGTTGCTGATCTGGATGCTGACGCTGATCGGGCGCAGGTTCGGGCCAGCGGTGAGCGGGCTTTTGATGGGCATTCCGCTGATTACCGGGCCGGTTTCGCTATTTTCCTACGTTGAACATGGGCAGGCGTTCGCTGCGAAGGCGGCGGTGGCCAATCTGGTCGGGCAGGTGTCGACCTGCCTGTTCTGCTTCGCCTTTGCCAAGGCTGCAACGCGCTTTGGCGCAGGTTTGAGTGCGGCGGTGGGGATTGGCGCATTTCTCGCGGCGACTGTTGTGTGGCACCAGTTTGACTGGGGACTTTGGACCGCTTGCGGGCTGCTGATTGCGACAATTTTGCTGTTGCCGCGTGTCATGCCGGTCTATCCGCATGTAGCCAGATCAATTGCCGTGCCGCGGTGGGATTTGCCGTTGCGGATGGCGGTATCGGCGGTGTTCGTTTTAGCGATGACGCAGCTTGCCGGGATGATCGGGCCGCAAATGAGCGGCCTGATCGCGCCGTTTCCGACCTTTGTGCTGATCCTTGCGGTGTTCACGCACCGGGAAGCGGGCGGCGAGGCTGCGGCCAATCTTGCAAGGGGCGTCGTGCTTGGCTCGTTGTCGTTTGCCGCGTTCTTCATGTGTGTCGGGCTGGGTCTGCCGGGAATTGGTATTTGGGCGTATGTGCTGGCGGCGGTTGCGAGTGTGGGGGTCAGCTCGACCGTCTACATGTGGAGACATTCAGGCAGTCTGCCCGCCCGCCGATAGTCCGCGTTAGTCAATAGCGCATGCCCCGAAGGCGCTCAGTGAGGAGTCTTTGCGATATAGTCCACATCGGCCAAGCCGTCGAAATGGGCCTCGCAGGTCAACAGCCTTGCGCCGTGCCGCAGTGCCGTTGCGTAGATGACGGCATCTGCTGTGGCCAGTTTGCGGGTTGCGCAGAGTTCCGCCGCGTGAACGGCGATCTTTGTGTCCAAAGGCTCGACCATGCAAGTTTGTGTAAAGGCGAGGATTTCGTCGGATTTGTCTTCGCCTTGTTCGCGTGTCAGCCACTTGCACAGCTCGAGCTGAACAATCGTTGGCACGATCAATTCGTTTGGCGCGGGGAAAAGACCCAAGAGCTTTGGGCGCTGTGGCCCGTCGGCCAGCAATTCGATCCATGCGGATGTGTCGATGACCATCATCAATAGCGGTCATCCCGGTCGCGATAACCCGTGGGATCCGCGCCCTTTGCCATCCCGACCAGCGATGCAAGCTCCGGCACGGGCATCAGCAAGACGCCCTTTCCCTTGGGAATGAAAACGAACTTCTGACCAGCAGTCCACTTCGCATCGCTGCGGACCGCCTTTGGGATTGATATCTGGAATTTCTCAGAGAGCGTCGCGGTGTCTGCCATCTCTTTCCTCGCACTGATCGATCAATGACTGGTAAGAAATAGCATTAAACTGTTCAAATTAGAAGAGCACTACTTCCGCCTGATCCCTGTTGCACGCTCAACCCGCTCCGGCCTTGGCATTTGCAATCGTCAAAACATCTGCCGGAACCCGAGCGACCGCTGCGCCGGACTCTAGAAATGATTCTCTGAAAGCTCCGCCAGCTTCATCAAATGCCGCAACAATCCGATCTTGAGCGGGGTGGTGCCGTGAACCGGAACAGTTAGCCGCAGAATGCTGCCGGATTTCCCGTAAATGTGGTGGCTGCCATTGATGCGGAGCAATTTCTAACCCTGCCGTTCGATGACTTTGATGAAATCACGCCCGGAGACAGACTTCATACGGCAATATCCAGCATCATCTCCCCGCCGCCGGGTTGGGACATCTCAATGTCAACGCTCAAGCAACCCTCGATGGCTTCATGCAGGTTCGCGACCAATTCCTCCATTGTTTCGCCTTGTGTGGCGCAGCCGGGAATTGCCGGAACTTCGGCCCAGAAGCCGCCTTCCTCTGCGTCGTGAATGATCGCCTTGATGTTCATGAATTTCGCTCCGCCATTTGGTGCTGACGAGATATAGCGCTTGCTGGGTGATGTTACAAACGGTCGGTTGTTTGGGTTGAATCCATCAAAAGTTTGGAGACCCGCCTATTTCCTCTTGATTCCAATGCTCCGGCCCACCCGCTCCGGCCTTTCCAGCGCTGCATGCGCCGCTGCCATCGTCTTCACGTTGGCCATGATATCCTGCGGAAACGGCGCGACCTTCGGGCCGGACATGTCGATGTGGAGGGCCAACTGCTCAGACGTGGCGGCAAGCCAGCCGTCCTCGTGATAAAGCTCCTGAAAGACGTGCAGGCGCTTTTGGTCGTGGTCTATAATTTGGAAGGTGGCGTAGACCTGATGGCCCTGATGCAGTTCGCGCACGTAGCAGACGTGCACTTCAGCGGTGTAGATGGTCAGTTTGCGGTTTTGCACATAGTCGAGGTTCATGCCGAGAGTTGCCAGCGCGTGGTCATTGGCGCGGTCGAAGAGGACGTTGTAGTAGGCCATGTTGAGGTGGCCGTTGTAGTCGGTCCATTGCGGTTCGACGGTCATGAGCGGCGAGCGGAGCGGGGCTGTCATGTGCGTTTCCTGTTGCTGGCGTCAGTGTCCAAGGTCGATGGTCAAAGACAGTTTACTTATCGCGCTTGCAATAAGTAAACTGTCCCCAAACTGAGGTGTTTCATGTCGCTTTCGGACATTTTGCTGCTGCCGCGCAACGAGGAGGGGATTGCTGCCGCGATTGGCATTCTCAAGCAGCGGTTCGGTCCGCATTGCCAGACGGGCGCTGATATCCGCCGCCAGCATGCGCACACGACGACGTATATTCCGAACCAGCCGCCGGATGCGGTGGTGTTTGCCGGGTCGGCGGCGGATGTGCAGGAGGTGGTTCGGGTTTGCGCGGCGCACCTTGTTCCGGTCATTCCGTTTGGCACGGGGACGTCGCTGGAGGGCCATGTGAACGCGCCGGCGGGCGGGATTTCGCTGGATTTATCGCGGATGGACAAGGTCTTGGCAGTCAATGCCGAGGATCTGGATTGCGTGGTCGAGCCCGGCGTGACGCGGCAATCCTTGAACGAGCATTTGCGGGCGACCGGGCTGTTCTTTCCGATTGATCCGGGTGCCAACGCCTCGCTCGGCGGGATGGCCTCGACGCGGGCCTCCGGCACCAATGCTGTGCGTTACGGCACGATGCGCGAGAATGTGCTGGCGCTGAAATGTGTCACGGCAGACGGGCGGCTGATCACTACGGCGCGGCGGGTGAAGAAGACATCGGCCGGCTATGATCTGACAAGGCTGATGGTCGGGTCGGAGGGGACGCTAGGAGTAATCACTGAGCTGACGTTGAAGCTCGCGGGCATTCCGGCGGCGATTTCGGGCGGGGTCTGTCCGTTTCCCACGCTTGAGGATGCGTGCAATGCGGTGATTGCGACGATCCAATCGGGCATTCCGGTGGCGCGGATTGAGTTGGTGAATGGCTTGCAGATGAAGGCGATGAACCTGCATTCGGGATTGCGCTATCCGGAAGGGCCGTGCCTGTTCGTGGAGTTTCACGGGTCTGACGCTTCTGTCGCGGAACAGGCGCAAGGGTTTGGCGAGATTGCCGGCGAGTTTGGCGGCGGGCCGTTCAACTGGACCTCGAACAGTGACGAGCGACTGAAGCTCTGGAAGGCGCGGCATGACGCTTATTGGGCGTCGCTGACGCTGCGACCCGGCGCGCATGGGATTTCGACGGATGTCTGCGTGCCTATCTCGCGGCTGGCTGAGTGCGTGGCCGAGACGGAGGCTGACATTGCCGCCAGCGGGTTGATTGCTCCAATTGTCGGCCATGCGGGCGATGGCAATTTTCATGTGCTGATTTTGCTGGATACAGGCAATCCTGCGGATATCGCGGCGGCAGAAGGGTTTGTCACTCGGCTCAATGCGCGGGCGCTGGCGATGGACGGCACCTGCACCGGCGAACACGGCATCGGCCAAGGCAAGCGCGGGTTTTTACGCGAGGAACTGGGCGAGGCGGTGGATGTGATGATGGCGGTAAAGCATGCGCTGGACCCGCTGGGGATTTTGAACCCGGGCAAACTCTTCCTTTAGAAAATCACCGCCTTGTTTGCGCCAAGACGGCCCATCATTCTCTTGACGCATCCCGCGCTCTTGCCTCTTGTGGCGTGGCGGGCTTCGGGAGGATTCACTGGCACGTTTGTTTGTCATATTCGGCGGGTTTCTGGTGCTGCTGCTTACAGCGGCGCTGGTGGCGCCGCTGTTTGTCGATTGGACCAGTTACCGCGCTCAATTTGAGGCCGAGGCGTCAAAGATTCTTGGCCGCCCGGTTACGGTTGCGGGGACGGCCTCGGCGCGGATATTGCCGTTTCCTTCGGTGACATTTGAGGATGTGCGAGTTGGTGAGGACAAAGCAAAGCCGGTGCTGACCATGGACCGGTTTTCGATGGACGCGGAGTTGGCACCGTTTCTGTCCGGCGAAGTCCTGATTTTCGATATGCGGGTAACCAATCCTCATGGTGTTGTGACCATCGGCGCGGACGGAGCTATTGACTGGGCGTTGCGGCCGGATTCGCCGTTTGATCCGCGCCAGGTGCGCATTGAAAATCTCGTCGTGGAAGGCGGGCAGATCGAGATCAATGACGAGGCGACCGGCGCGCGGCACTTTTTGGACATTTCGGATGCAACGGTTTCGGCGCGGGCGCTGACCGGGCCTTGGCGCGTCAATGCCAAGCTTTTGGCCGATGGCGAGCCGCTGACCGTGCAGGTGTCGACCGGGCAGGTGGGTGATGACGGCGAACTGGCGCTGCGGATGCAGATATTCCCGACCGGGCGGGCGGTGGCCATCGAGGCGGACGGAACGGCGAAGTCGGATGACGGCAAGCTAAGCTACAGCGGGACCTTTGGCCTGCGGCCTGCGGCACTGACTGATCCGGCTGCGCCTGCATTGCGAGACGGCGATGGCAAGGCGGCGGCGGACGGGGAAGCATTCCGCGTCTCTGGTTTGTTTGAGTTGAAATCCGAGGCACTGACGCTCCCCGAATTCCGGCTGGAAACCGGGGCGAAGGAAGACCCCTATGTGGCCAACGGCAAGGGTTCTGTGACATTCGGGATGGAGCCGCGCTTTGACCTGACGGTTGATGGCACGCAGGTGACTTTCAATGACAAGACCGACAAGGTGACGGCAGGATCGGGCGTGACGGAGCGCATTGCGGCGTTCCGGTCATTTGTGGATATTGTTCCGGTGCCAACGATGCCGGGCGCGCTGACGGTGAACCTGCCTGCGATTGTTGCAGGCGATACAACAATCCGTGAGGTTGCCTTTAGCGCGGAACCGGAAGGCGAGGCTTGGCGGGTGCGCGGATTGAAGGCGACGCTGCCGGGGCGAACGCGTCTTGAGGCGGACGGGCTGCTGTCGCGCGCCGAGGAGTTCGGCTTCACGGGCAAGCTGCTCGTGGCGTCGAACCAGCCGGCGGGCCTTGCCAACTGGCTGACGGGCGAGGTTGATCCGGCCATCCGCAAACTCTCCGCAGCGGGTTTTTCTGCCGACGTTGAACTTGATCCGACGGTGCAGCGGCTGGACAATCTGGAGGTTGCCATTGGCTCTGCGAGTCTCAAGGGCTCGGCTGTGCGGCGGGCGGATGGCGCGCGGCCGGTGCTTGAACTTGTCTTGAAAGGCGGGGCTTTTGAGCTGGATGCGCTGAACGCGATGGCGGCGGGGGTGATTTCCGGCACCGGTGGCAACCGGCTGGGCGGGCATGATCTGACGCTGACGCTTGATGTCGGTCCGGTGAGCGCCGGCGATGTCGAGGCGCAGGCGCTGGGCCTCAGCGTGCGGCTGAAACAGGACCGCGCCGATATTGACCGGTTGATGATCACGCAGCTTGCAGGCGCATCCTTGTCTGCCACGGGCACGGTGACCGGTTTTCCGGACAAGACAGCGGCCTCGCTTGATGCATCGGTGGTGAGCGTGGATGGCGCAGAATTCATTTCAATGCTGGCAGCCCGGTTTGGCGAGGCGCCGGGGCTCGCCACTTTGAACGAGCGCATTGCCGCGACGCCGGGGCTGCTTGATGACGTGCAGCTCTCGATCGTTTCGTCAACTGCGCCGGACGACGAAAAGCGGGCGTGGTCGGTGAGCGGGACACTCAAGGCCGCGAGCGGCGAAGCTTCTTTCTCCGGCAACGCGAAGGGGGCGCTTGGCGATCCGGCGGCGCTTGCCGGGTCATGGCAGGCGAGCGTCAAGCAGGATGAGCCGCTGAATTTTCTCAGTCTGGCGGGCATCTCGCTGGTTCCGCTCGGCGCGCCCGGACCGGCGACTCTGGAGATCAGTGCCAACGGCAGTCTGCGCACCGGTCTGTTGATCGACACGGTTTTTGCTGCAGACGGGACGTCTGCGACGCTGGCGGGCACGGTCAAGGCGGACGCGTTCGATGGCAAGGCGGGGCTGATCTCGAATGATCTCGATCCCTATCTGATGGCCGTGGGGCTGGCATTTCCTGGCACGGGGCTTGGCACGCCAGTGAGCTTTTCCGCTGACGTGCGCAAGACAGGACCAGGTTTTGCGTTGTCGGCGCTGGACGCCAGTGTTGCCGACATCAAGGCGAAGGGCGACGTGACGCTGACACTTGCCGAGCGGAACCGGCTGGATGGCACGCTTTTGCTCAATTATCTTGACACGACATGGCTGCTTGAAAACCTGATGGGGCCGGGGACGTTCTCGGTGATTGCTGACGGCGCAGCGCCGCCGTTCGCGACGGAGCCGCTGGTGCCGGTGGATGGCCGGATTGCGCTTTCCGCAGACAGCATCTGGCTTGGCCCCTTGGGAATTGGTGGTGCCGCGAAGGCCTTGCTGACCATGCAGCCAAACGGTCTGCGGCTGGAGGGTCTGGAGACAAGTCTGGCGGAAGGCACGGCCACAGGCAATTTTGAAGCCAGCAACAACGGCGGCGACGGTGCGGTCAGTGGCGACTTTTTGGTGAAGGGCGCGCGGTTTGAGCAATTGGTCGGACAGCGAGCGGTGTCCGGCGCGACAGATGTGTCGGGCAGTCTTTCGGCGACCGGCAAGAGTGCCGATGCGCTGGCGGCGGCACTGACCGGTTCGGGCGTGGTTTCGCTGAGAGAGGGATCGATCTCGGGCATTAATCCTGATGGATTTTCCGCGCTGCTGGCAGATGCGGGCGCATCGGAAACGGCACCGACAGAGTCCGATGTTAAGGCGCTTGTCGGCTCGAAAGTGCTGAGCGGCGCATTTTCGTTCAAGGACGTCGATGCGGCGTGGACTGCGGCTGGCGGCAGGATCAAGATACCTTCGTTCCGGGCCGTCGGCGATAAGGCGGTGGTGTCTGCCGACATTGACGCTGACGTGACAGACGCGTCTGTGATGGCGGACGGGACCATTTCCTATGCTGCCGGAAATGACGCCGTGACCGGAGCGGAGACGGTGGTGCCGTTCCATCTCGTTCATTCAGCTGCTGTGACCAGTTTTGAGACGGACGCAGCGCCGATGGGGCAGTATCTGACGCAGCGCGCGCTGGAGCGTGAGCAGGCGCGTGTGGAGGCCATGCAGGCTGCCTTGATTGAAAAGCAGCGGCTGCGGCGCGACGTTCGGGCACTGCAGCTTGCCTATGCGGCGCGCGATGCGCGGGCATTGAAGCTTGAAGAAGCGCTGCGCGAGGCCGGGCGCAGGCAGGGCGAGATGGCGAGAGCCCGATGGGAGACCGAAAAGGCGCGGCTTGAGGAAGAGGCGAGGGCGAAGGCCGAGGCAGACGAGAAGGCGCGGGTTGAGGCGGAGGCTGCTGCGAAAGCTTTGGAAGAGGCCGAGGCGAAGGCAAAGTCGGAGGCCGAGGCTGCTGCCAAGGCCAAGGCAGCGAAGGATGCCGAGGAGGCGGCCAAGGCGTTGAAGCTTACCGCTCCGGACGTCAAACCAGACCCGGGTTTCGACAGCGGCCAAGGGCAAGACCAGCGACAATACGAGCGCCGAAGCGCGCAGGATTTGCATAGAAGACCTATTTCACTCGTATCCGCAACGAATAGTTTCCGTTGACGACATAATCGAACGCGGCCGATTGCTGAACTTGCGTCGTATCGGCGGTGCCGAC
>JANPGC010000045.1:0-8412 GCA_031423755.1 Phyllobacteriaceae bacterium
AAACCTGATTACTTCGGGCATTGGCCTCACCGAGAAGCGCGTGGACGGCCTGCAAGGGGCGGGTCTTGATCATGTGCAGCTTTCCATTCAGGGCGTCGACGCCGCCATGGCCGATCATGTCGCCGGATATCGCGGCGGCTACGACCGCAAGATCGCCGTGGCGCAGTGGGTAAGCGTCCGCAACATTCCGCTGACGGTGAACGCCGTCTGCCACCGGCAGAATTTTGACCGGCTCGGCGAGATGATCGCACTGGCGGTCAGGCTTGGCGCGCGGCGGCTGGAAGTGGCGACCGTCCAGTTTCACGGCTGGGCGCTGGCCAACCGCAACCAGCTGATGCCGACAGTGGAACAGGCAAAAATCGCAACGGACACGATCATTGCCGCGCGCGAGCGCCTCAAAGGCGTGTTGGTCATCGACTATGTGCCGGCGGACTACCACGCCACGTTTCCCAAGGCCTGCATGGGCGGCTGGGGGCAGACGGGCCTCAACATCGACCCAACAGGCAAGGTGCTGCCCTGCCATGCGGCGGAGACCATCAGGGGGCTTGAATTCGACAATGTGCGCGAGCGCCCGCTGTCCGACATCTGGTTCAAGGGCGCGGCGTTCAACGCGTTCCGCGGCCAGGACTGGATGCAGGAGCCGTGCCGTAGCTGCGAGCGGCGCGAACTCGATTTCGGCGGCTGCCGCTGCCAGGCGATGGCGCTTGCCAATGACCCCGCCGCCACCGATCCGGTCTGTTCCCGCTCGCCGTTGCATTCCAAGATTGCCGACATCACCAACGCCGTCTTGACCGCAGCCGAAACGCCCTTCGTCTATCGCGGCAGATAGCCGCTTCATTTCGTTGTGAAAATCTTTGGCAGCCGCCCCATGGCCCTTGGGGCCCGCCCTGCGGCGCATGCAACCCGCAATGGAAGTATTGCGTCATGTCAAAGCGACCGAAAGTCCAATATCGCTACAGATTAACCTTGTGCATGCTGACATTGCAAATTCGGGGGGATTTTGGCGATGCAATATAATTGCACGTTATGGGAGCTTTTCCCCGATAAAAGGAGGAGGAAAACTTGCCAATATTAACAGCACTTGCCATATCTATCGGCGTTCTGGGAGGCCTTGCCACTTGGTTATTCATTGGGCCAATGGCGGGACTTGGATTGCAAATCTGGGCGGCGTTCATTGCATGGGCGGCGTTCTATCATTCCGGCGGCAAAGAAGCAGCCCTGAAGACCAATATACCAGCGCATGTCTTTGGTGCCCTGGTCGGCCTCGTGGCGCTCATTGGAACCACCAGCCTCGCCGGCGCGCTCGGCGTTCCGGTCGCCGCCGCCATCTGCGTCGCCATCGGCGCGGCGGTCATTGTGCTGGCCGCCAATGTTGCCGCGCTCGGCTCGATACCGTCCTCGGTCTACGGCTTCGGCTGCTGCGCAGGCTATGCGTTGCTTGCCGGAAAACTCGGTACGCTGACCTCTGTGAGCCTCATCGACAATCCGTTCTTGAACGCGTCCGCGTCGATGATTGTCGGCGCATTGTTTGGCTATGTATCCGAAAAAATCGGTGGCATGCTGGCCGCGAAGTAGTCCGTGTGCCCATGAAAAACACTGCCGCAGTGCAAAGCTGCGGCAGAACAACTGCCGCTCATGCCGCCGCTGTAAACCGCCGCGCCATACCATCAGACATCAACACCTTCGAGTGCTTGTCTACCAACAGCACCTCCAGCCCATCTGACCGCGCAGCAAGTTCGAGCGATGCCTTGCTTCCCATCACCATCATCGCCGTCGCATAGGCGTCCGCCAGCGCGCCCGTCTTGGCAAGCACGGACACCGATGCAAGCTCCACTGGCGAAAATCCCGTTGCCGGATCAAAGATATGGTGAGCAGAAAAGTCTGGCGTGAAGCTGGTCATATAGTCGCCACTCGTCGCCAGAAATCCGCCGCTGACATCAATCGTCCCGATAAGCGCCTCGGGCCTGCGCGGATGGTGCACGGAAATGACATTCGACAAGGCGCCGATGTGCCCCGGCTCGCCTGTGTCAAATGTGGCGTTTTCGATGCCGTGCGCCGCAAGCTCAGTGGCGACAAGATCGCAGGCGTAGCCTTGCGCGATGCCATTGAACGTCAGCTGGCGGCCATGCGTTTCGCTGACCGAAAAATCGCTGAACCCGACTTTTGCCAACGGAACGACGAGATCTTTGCGGCTTGGCGGCCGCCCCAGTTCCTGCCCCGACCACCAAGCCAGCCATAACGGCTGGACAGTCGGGTCGAACGCGCCGCCGGTCTGATGAAACACGTCCCGGGCGACGGCAAGAACAGCGCGGAAATGCATCGACGGGTTGGACAGGCGGCCCATCCGGTTCAGCCGTGATATCTCGCTGTCCGGGTCGTGGATGCTCATTGATTTTTCGACAGCACGGATTTGTGCGAAGCTGGCGTCGATGGCGGCGTTGACCTGAGCTTCCGATTGTCCGCTCGCCGTGATCGAAACCACCGTGCCAAACGCCGTGGCGCGCCGGGTTATGGTGGACACTCCGGCAGCGCTTGAACCGCCGAGCCCGGCGGCGGCGAGCGTGAAGATCAAAGTGCGGCGGGTCAGCGTCATGCCGGCACTCCCGCAAGCTCAACCTTGGGCCGTTTCACAGCCAGCACCTGCGGCACGCACTCTTTGGGGTCGAAGAAAATCTTGACGCAATCAAGGCATTGGAAACATTCATCATACTGGATCGCGCCGCTCTTTTCGATGGCGCCGTAGCGGCATTTGACCTTGCACAGCTGGCAGGGCGAGCCGCATTCGGCGCGGCGCGGTATCCAGTCAAGTATCCGAAGCTTGCCACCAATGGCCATCAAGGCGCCAAGCGGGCAGAGGTAGCGGCAGAAGGCCTTGTAGACAAAGAGATTGAGCCCGATCAACAGCAGCGCATAAATCACAAACGGCGCGGAGCGCACGAAATAGAGCGTGATTGATGTCTTGAACGGCTCGATCTCGGCCAACTTCTCGGCCATGGCCGATTGCGAAGCAGCAGCCGCAATGATGACCGCGAGCGAGACATATTTCAGCTTGCGCAAATGAACATCAAGTTCCGGCGCGACGCGCCACTGCCGGATGTTCAGCCCTCGGCTGATCTCGGCGAACAGTTCCTGCAACGCCCCGAACGGGCAAAGCCAGCCGCAAAACGTACCGCGCCCCCATACAATGAACGTCGCCAGCGTGAACACCCACAGCACAAGCGATGGCGGATCCCAAAGAAGGAAAGCGAAGTCACGGGTGGTTACCGCCGCCTTGACTGCACCGATTAGGGTGACAATCGACAACTGCGCCTGCGCATACCAGCCGATGAAGCCGAGCGTGAAGGCGAGGAATGCGAGGCGGAAGGCCGTGAACAGGCCCTCATGCCGCGTCAGCTGCCGCTGGAAAATCAGCGCAAGCGAAAGCATGACCAAAGCTGCGCCAATGATGATCAGATCAGCCGCGCGGGCCTGCCAAACCGCCCGCCAACCCTCCGCCGAAACTTCCGCCGCCGCCGCGCGCACATAATAGTCTTGCGGCCA
Organism: Phyllobacteriaceae bacterium; assembly: GCA_031423755.1. Classification (GTDB taxonomy): domain Bacteria; phylum Pseudomonadota; class Alphaproteobacteria; order Rhizobiales; family Rhizobiaceae; genus JANMEX01. The sequence goes on from JANPGC010000045.1 coordinate 3,541, forward strand.
GTTGACGGGCATCGGCACATCGACGGACACAAGGTCGGGATAGATGATTCCCTTCTTGCGGGTGATGTGCGGAACCACGTCGAACGCCGAGGCCGGATCGAAGCCTGCCTGTGCCGGGATCTTGAGGATCATCACTTCTTGCGAGGGCACATCCTTCAGCGGCAGGGTTCTGCTGAAAGCCATGTCGCGCACAACGATTGGCAGTCCGGATTGTTTGACGGCCAGACGGTCTGGTACGGAGCCGGGCGTCCAGTCCTCGCCCATCGCGCTCCAGCGCCCGGCGCTGATGATCAGCACCGTTGACTGCCCGTCAGGCAGGTCCGAGACAAGCTTTTTGTAAGCGGCATCGCCCAAGAGATTGCGCCCGACAGTCGGCACCAGAGGGTCGGCCACATAGAGCTTGAAAAACGCGTCACCGGGCCTTGCCAGCGCCTCTTCGTCCAGCCCTTCGGCGATGGTACCGGCGAAGGCCTTTTCCGCCTCGGCGTTGCTCAAAGTCAGCGGCACCACCAGCCCAGAGTCGATAAGCCCCTGCCACGTCTGCTGCCCGAACTTTTCAACATCCGGCTTGGCGGGGTTGGCCGAAGCGCTTGAACCCGCATAGCCGAGCTTTGCCCGTGCGACCTTGATGGCGGATGACAGAATTGATTGGTTCATGATCAACACAGAGGCCGTGGCCTTGGCGACGCCGTCGATATATTGCGCCGAGCTTGACGCCTTCTCGGCGCTGTTGATGTTGGAGCCGACTTTGATCGACTTGCCCAGCTGCTTGCCGCGGTATTGCTCGAGAAATTTGACCAGCGGCTCCTGACCGAGCCCGTCAAGGAACACCGGCTCATGGTGCGATAGAATGCGCACTTCGAGAAATGTCCCGTCCGGGGCGAGCGAGACCAGCATGTTCGGCGGTGTGCCGGAGAAACCCGGGATTGGCGCGAGGTCGCCGGTCTCAAATATCCAGCCCGCCAGATTGGCCTCGCCGGCACCGCCGTTGAACAGCGGGTAGACCGGAAAGTTGGCATCGCGCTCGCCAATCGACATCGGGGCAGGGAACAGCCGTGCAAGATCCTCGCGCGACAGCGTCTGCGCGATGGCGCTTGGCAGCATACAAAGCATTGCCAGCGCGGCGAGCAGACAGACGGACAGAGCGGTCAACAATCCGGCTGGAGACCACCTGCGCATCGCACCCTCACTCTTCGGGCGCTGGCGGCGGGCTGTAGGTCAGCCCGTATTTGGCAAAGGCCGCCGCGACGCGTCCGTCGGCAACCGCCGTGACGATCGCTTCCTCTGTGGCATAGAAGAGGTCGCGGTAGTTCATCCGCACGGCAAAACCATATTTCCAGTTGCCCTGGCTCAAGCCGGGAGGCGTGGCTTTGCTGACGCCATAATTGCCGCGTCTGTCCCCAGCCTTGTTCAATTCAAACTCGATCTGCGACAGCGGTCCCATCAGCCCGGCCGCCTCACCGGACACCAGTTCTTGCGCCGCCGCTGCGATGTCCTTGCGGTGCAAAATGTTCTTTATGATGCCGCCGCCAGCGAAACTGCCAAGATAAAAGTCGGCTATCGAATCATTCTCGACCGCGATCTTGTATTCAGTGAAATCGGTCATCGTCGGCACGTCGCCAAGCGCGGACTTGCTCCAGGCCAGTATCGTCTTCTCGCTGGCGTAAGCGCCGCCCATCACCACCATGTCGTTGCGCAGCGACAGCTCAGGGTCGAGCGGCATGTGCAGCATGATGTTGACGACAGAACCGCCGACAAGCGGCCCGCGCCAGACATGATTGCGCAAATCCGCATCGACATTTTCGTCGGCGTTGCGCAGTTCAAACACCGGCTTGACGCCGAGCGCCTGCGCGATGATCTTGCCGACTTCGATATCAGTGCCTTTGATTTCGCCGTTTTCTTCAAAGGAATAGGGCGGATAGTCACGGTAAGCGCCGATGATGACAGTGCCGCGCGCGATGATCTCATCCAGCGTGTCGCCGGGCGATCCCGTGGATTGGGCAAACAGCGGCTGCGTCAGCAAACAGGCTGACAGAAGCGCCAAGATTGTCCGGCGCATGAACATTATTCTTTGGGGCGGGTTTCAATGTAGGAGCGGATCGCCCACATGGCTTCCTGCGCGAATATGCCTTCAAACTTCGGCATCTTTGTCAGGCCGTTCTGGGTGTAGCCAAGACGGATGCGCTCCATAAACCATTCATCTCCGAGCTTGCCTTCGTCCAGATAGCGAAGGTCGGGCGCCATGCCGCCGGAAATAACCTCAAGTCCGTGGCAGCGGGCGCAATTCTGGTTATACCCCGACGCGCCAATCTTCACCGCCAGATCATACTGCGCCTTGTCGGCGCGATAGGGGTTTTCCTTCAGCCATTCTGTTCCGGCAGGGTTAAGACCGCTGACATCAATTGGTTGGGGCTGGACGTCGCCATGACCATAGGCCACAGCGACAAGCGCGCCCATGACAGCGGCGGCAGCGAGCAAAGTTGGAAATTTTCGCATGAACGTCCTCCAAACATGGAGAGACGCCTAACAAACGGCGCGCGCCAAAACCACTGGACTTTGGTGCACATTGAACGTCCGCGCAACGGGTCTATGCTGATCCCATGTGGAGGATGACACAGAAATTTGCGGCAATCCTGGTGCTGTGCCAACTTGTGATAATGGTCCACGCCCTGCCATTGCGGGCGGGCGGAGCCGTGACCATCACCATCCTTTACGCCGAGCAGAAATTCGAGCTGCCGCCACGGCTTTCAGGTCTGCGGCCCGTACCGGATGATCTCGGGCTTGCCGGCGCGAGACTCGCCATCGAAGACAATCAGACAACCGGCAAGTTTCTCAACCAGAGCTATCAGCTGCAAACCCTCATCGCGGATATCGGCCAAAGCCTGCCCGATATGATTGCGCCTGCGTTGAAGTCCGGCGTCGATTTCATCGTGCTCAACGCGCCCGCCGATGTGATTCTGAAAATCGCTGACATGCCGGAGGCGCAAGGCAAAATGCTGTTCAACGCCTCCGCGCGTGATGAGAGCCTGCGCGAAGAGAACTGCCGCAAGAACCTGCTTCACACCATCCCGTCGCGCGCAATGCTGACGGATGCGCTGGCACAGTTTTTCCTCAAGAAGAACTGGAGGCAATGGCTGATCGTATCCGGCTCGCACGCCGGTGATGTCGCCTATGCTGACGCGCTGCGAACGTCCGCCACCAAGTTTGGCATCGAGATTGCCGGTGATGTCAAATGGGACAGCGAAGCCGACATGCGCGAAAGCGCCTCGGTGGAAGTGCCGCTGATGACGCAGATGGACGCCTATGATGCGGTTCTTGTTGCCGACGAGAGCGATGATTTCGCCCCTGTGATCGCCTTCAACAGCTGGCTGCCGCGCCCGCTCGCCGGCACGCACGGAATGGTCGCTGCGGGTTGGTCGCCGGTGGTCGAGGCGTGGGGCGCGGTGCAGCTTCAGAACCGTTTCACAAGGTTGGCCGGCCGCGACTTCCGCGAGGCGGATTTTGCCGCCTGGCTTGCAGTGCGCATTGTCGGCGAGGCGGTTTCCAGACAGGGCAAGATAAGCGCTGAAGAGCTGCGTCCGTTCATCCTGTCGGATCAATTGCAAATGTCGGCCTTCAAGGGACGGGGCCTGACGTTCCGCCCGTGGAACGGCCAGCTGCGCCAGCCGATCCATCTGGTCACGTCCGACACCCAGGTGGCCACCGCGCCGTTTGAAGAGTTCCTGCATGAGACGAATGACATGGACACGTTGGGCAAGGACCGTCCCGAGACACTGTGCAAGGCATTTGAATGAGAGAGATCATGGCAATCCGGTTGACGCTCCTGACAATCATGTGCGGGCTTTCGGCGGGGCCCGCCGAGGCCTATCAGATCTATGTCAGCAACGAGAAGGACAACACAATCTCAGTGATCGATGGCGCGAGCCTTGAGGTGGTCAAGACAGTCAAAGTCGGCAAACGCCCGCGCGGCATCACGCTTTCCAAGGATCACAAGCTTCTCTACATCTGCGCCTCGGACAGCGATGCGGTGCAGATCATGGATGTGGCGACTGACGCCATTCTGGATGACCTTCCGTCAGGTGAAGACCCGGAGCAGTTCGCGCTTTCGCCGAACAACCGGCACCTGTTCATCGCCAACGAGGACAATTCCGTCACCACCATTGTTGATACTGAGGCCAAGACGGTTGTTGCCCAGATCGACGTCGGTGTTGAGCCGGAAGGGATGGCGGTCAGTCCTGATGGCAAGATTGCGGTGACCACGTCTGAGACCACCAATATGGTGCACTGGATTGATGCTGAAGCGTTCAAGGCTGTGGCCACGACGCTGGTCGATCAGCGCCCGCGCCATGCCGAGTTCAATCTCGATGGCAGCCAATTGTGGGTGTCTTCCGAGATCGGCGGCACAGTCGCCATCCTTGATGTCAAAACCCGGCACGCGGTCAACACCATCAGCTTCAAGATCAAGGGCGTCGCCAAAGACAAGATCCAGCCGGTCGGTATAACCCTCACCAAGGACGGCAAGTATGCCTTTGTCGCGCTCGGACCGTCCAACCATGTCGCGGTGGTGGACGCCAAGACGTTTGAGGTTTTGAAATATGTTCTGGTCGGCAAGCGTGTCTGGCACATGGCGCTCTCGCCGGATGAGGCCATGGTGTTCACCACCAACGGCGTCTCCGGCGATGTGACAGTGATAGATGTGGCCACACTCGAGCCGGTGAAATCGATCAAGGTCGGGAGATATCCGTGGGGGGCATCGGTGCTGCCTTGACGTGTTCGGAGCAGATCACCGCAAAGACTCCCTCCCCCTTGTGGGGAGGGTTGGGTTGGGGGTCCACTTCGCAAAAACCACCAAGGCTTCGCAAGAGGCTCAGT
>JANPGC010000046.1:0-2530 GCA_031423755.1 Phyllobacteriaceae bacterium
TCTGGCGCTATTTCTTCCGCGACCGGCTCTTCCACCGGCACCTGATCTTCCAGCGAACTCGTCTCGGTGCTGTCTACTTCAGCGTCCTGAGTGCGCCCAAGGCCAGCCTTGGCAAGTTCCAGCTCCAGTTTGAGCCGTTCAATCTCGAGCTCATAAAGGGCCGAGCAATTCAGTCGTTTTGGCATTTTCCCCAGCGGCACGACAACACGGCCATAGTAGGCATTGTCGTCTCTGGCGCTCTGTTTGCCGATGACACCGACATCGAGATACGCGCCGTTGCCGCCAACCGCCGACCGGCAAGATGTGCCGTCCGCAGCGCGCACTTCATCAGTGCCTGACGGAAGCGTCACGCCGGGAAGTGAAAATCCTGCGTTCTGTGCGGAGTCCTCAGCCAGTGACGGCGTCAGGATTCCGAGAAGTGCAACAGTCAGCGCCCCAAACGCTACTGCACCCTTGTGCCCAAGAACTTGCCGCATATCTGTGCCTTTATGTTACTCGTCTTCCCCGGAAACGGTATCGACTCCGCGCAAACACGGATTTTCCGCTGGGTCTGGCCGTCGAACGGAATCAAGACATTGACCGGTCGCGATGCATTGCCGCCAAGCGTAAAGGTTGGCGGCGAAACACGGGCTTTCACCAGATTGAAATCCTGGTCGTAGACGCGGATCTCAATGCGGATTCTGTGATTGTATGGATTGGCCGGGAACACCCGGACAGCAAAATTGTCAGTGTAGCTCGACACGGTCCCGCGCATCGGCGACAGCGCCTGCGCCGATGCCCCGAAGGGTATCAGCGCAAGGGCAAAGGCAGCGGCACACACGCTCTGAAAAAGCTTCGATGGTGTTTTCACAGACATGATTTTCCCCAGGAGCAATGTGTGCTGATCAAATTATTCGCAGCGCAGAACAACGATGGCGGCGTACGTGCCGGTCGGGAACGAACCCGCGGTCTTGGTAGCTGACATGTTGACAGTGATGTTGGACACGCCAGTGTTCAGAGCGCGTGCGGTGTTGCCGGCAGCGAGAGTCGTTGCGCCAGCCGAAGCATAGTTCGCAGCAAACGTCACGCCAGTGCCGCCACCAACCGGAGCGCTTGTGAAGGCGATAGGAGCATTGATGCTGACCTGATAGGCAGCCGATGTTGCGGTGATGTCAGCGGTGCCTGCAGTGCCGCCGGCGATCGACGACGACAATACGGTCTGGCCGACATTTGCAGCAAGCAAGCCGGCCGGGCCGACTGCGATGGTGCAGGTGTTGTTGACGTTGGCGTCAAACTGGACATCACCGGTGGCGGCGAATGCCGGAAGCGGCGCGGCCAGAAGAGCCGAGGCCAAAGCGATCTTTACAAACTTGTTCATTTCCCTGTTTCTCCGTTATGCCATTTTTGGCATTTTGCTTGCAGCGTTAATCTCGAACCGGAACTGATAATTGCCCCCAAAGGCCCACCCGCACTCCTGCTCAGACAACCGATCACTACCATTTGGAGTGTTTCAGGGTGCTTAAGTTGCATGGTTAACCATGCATGAATGCCTATTCCTTAATCAAATGGAACGATACAGGGCAGTTAAATTGGTTGTTAGTGTGAAAATTTGCTTACATTTGCCCATATATCAATTTTTCAAAGCAGATAATTTTCAATATTCGTTGTAGAATGCCGTTGATAGGGGGATTTTTATAATGATTTTGAAAATCTATATAGGATTTATGGAAATAAAATACTGATCAATTGGAAATTTATGCTAAAATGTGCGACAGACGTGTGACTATTGCCATCAGCTCATTGGCGGACCGGCCATGATTGTGCGAAAAGCAAATGCGCACCATGCCCGCGCCGATTACAACGCTTTCACGGCAGCATTCAAAGGTTGAACTTCATGCCACGCAAACCGGACTTGCCGGAGAAACCGTGCCAACAATGCGGGCGACCAATGGCATGGCGCAAGGCCTGGGCGAAGAACTGGAATGAGGTGAAATATTGCTCGGACCGCTGCATGGCCGACGCGAAGAGACTGCGCGTCAGCCAGAAAGAGCGCCCCCCGCAGCCTTGAGCGCTTCGGGCGTGTCAACATCGAGGCTGGCGGCGCCGCCGATCTCGACATCGATCACTTGTCCGGCAAACCCTTCGACAATCGCCCGCGCGCCCATGTCGCCAGTCAGACGTGAAACATGTGGGAACACCGAGCGCGGCAGGATCACCGGATTGCCGCGCTTGCCATGATCGGTGGCGCGGATAATCGCCGATGCGCCGGACTTGGCGAAAGCCTGTGCCATTCGTTTGATATCATCGGCTGTGACAGCTGGCATGTCCGCCAGATGCACGACCACGCCATCGCAATCATGCGGCAATGCGGCGATGCCTGTGCGCAATGATGATGACAGGCCGTCGGCAAAATCCGGGTTGGCAACTGTAGAAACAGGCGTATCGGTGAGCAGTGTTTTCATGAGCGCAGCGTTATGACCGAGCACGGCGAATACCTCTCCAATACCGCTCGAAATCAGCGCGGACGCCGAGCGGACGATAAGCGGTTCGC
>JANPGC010000047.1:0-5051 GCA_031423755.1 Phyllobacteriaceae bacterium
CGTGGCAATGATAAATGGTGCCAGCTTCGCAATTGCCTCCCCACTTCCCTCTCCGCCACTTTTCCCCTATTGCCTGCCGTTAATCTGAGGCGCGTTCATGAAATTTCTCGATACGGCAAAAGTTTTCATCAGGTCCGGCGATGGCGGGGCGGGATCCGTTTCGTTCCGGCGCGAGAAGTTTATTGAGTTTGGCGGACCGGACGGTGGCGATGGTGGCAAGGGCGGCGACATCTGGGTCGAGGCTGTGGATGGTCTCAACACGTTAATCGATTACCGCTACCAGCAGCATTTCAAGGCCAAGACCGGCATGCACGGCATGGGCAGAAATCTGGCCGGCGGCAAATCTCCCGATGTGATCCTCAAGGTTCCGGCTGGTACGGAAGTTTATGAGGAAGACAATGAAACGCTGATCTGCGATCTGCCCAAGGTCGGCGCAAGATACCGGCTTGCCAAGGGCGGCAATGGCGGTTTCGGCAATGCGCATTTCAAGTCATCAACCAATCAGGCCCCGACCCGCGCCAACCCCGGCCAAGAAGGCCAGGAGCGCTACATCTGGCTGCGGCTGAAGCTGATTGCGGATGCCGGGCTGGTCGGTCTGCCGAATGCCGGAAAATCAACCTTTCTCGCCAGTGTCACCGCCGCGCGGCCGAAGATCGCCGGATATCCATTTACTACGCTCTACCCGAACCTTGGCGTTGCCAACATTGACGGGCGCGAATTCATCATTGCTGATATTCCAGGCCTCATCGAAGGTGCGCACGAAGGCATTGGTCTCGGCGACCGCTTCCTCGGCCATGTTGAGCGCACCCGCGTTTTGCTGCATCTTGTTTCCGCGCAGGAGGAAGACGTCGCCAAGGCGTACAAGACCGTGCGCAAGGAACTCAAGGCTTACGGCGAGGAGCTTTCCGACAAGCCGGAAATCGTCGCGCTTTCGCAAGTCGATACCATCGACGAAGAGACCAAGGCCGCGAAGCTCGCTGCGCTGAAGAAGGCCTGTAAAAAGGTGCCGCTGACCATATCCGGCGTCACCCGCGAGGGGCTTGAAACTGCGCAACGCAAGCTGGCGCTGGAAATCTCGATCTCCAAACAAAACGAGGCGCCGGAGAAGCCCGATACGCGGTGGCAGGACTGAACCGCGATGTCGCTGCCGCAGCTCAAATCCTTCAAGCGCATTGTCGTCAAGATCGGCTCCGCCCTGCTGGTCGACAGGCCCAAAGGCCTGAAGCGCGAGTGGCTGGAAAGCCTTTGCACAGATGTGGCAGCACTCGCGAAGGGCGGCACGGAAGTTCTTCTGGTTTCGTCCGGCGCGATAGCGCTTGGCCGCACGGTGCTCAAATTGCCGAAGGGCGCGTTGAAGCTCGAGGAAAGCCAGGCCTGCGCCGCTGTCGGCCAGATCGCGCTCGCCCGCGCCTATGACGAAGCGCTTGGCGCGCATGGTTTGACCACCAGCCAGATACTCTTGACGCTCGGCGATACCGAAGAGCGCCGCCGCTATTTGAACGCCCGCGCCACAATTGAAACGCTGCTGCGGCTCAAAGCAGTGCCGGTCATCAACGAGAATGATACTGTTGCGACAAGCGAAATCCGCTACGGCGACAATGACCGGCTCGCCGCGCGTGTCGCGACCATGATGGGCGCGGATCTGTTGATCTTGCTCTCTGATATCGACGGCCTTTACTCCGCGCCGCCGCATCTTGACCCCGGTGCAAAGTTTATGGCCGTGGTCGACAAAATCACGCCTGCAATCGAAGCAATGGCAGGCGCGGCCGCTTCCGAGATTTCCAAGGGTGGCATGAAAACCAAGCTTGATGCCGGCAAGATCGCCACCGCCGCTGGCACGGCGATGATCATCACCTCCGGGGCGCGGCTAAACCCCCTTTCGGCCATAGATCGCGGCGAGCGGGCGAGCCTGTTCAAGCCCTCGCTCAATCCGGTCAGCGCATGGAAGACCTGGATCGCTGGTAACCTTGAACCGGCTGGAAGATTGCAGATTGACGCTGGCGCGCTGACCGCGCTTCTTTCCGGCAAGTCGTTGCTGGCGGCAGGTGTGCGTAATGTGCAAGGCACATTTGAGCGCGGCGATACTGTGGCAGTTTTAGGTCCGGACGGGCGCGAGGCTGCGCGCGGTTTGGTGGCGTATGATTCAGCAGATGCGGTGAGGATCACCGGCAAGAAATCATCAGACATTCCGGCTATATTGGGATATGAAGCGCGCACTGCCATGATCCACCGCGATGACATGGTGGTGTCGCACAAACCGGACTGATTTCGATGTTGACCAAGAACGAAGCCGCGACCGACATTGAAGCGCTGATGCTGGACATCGGTCGCCGTGCCCGTGCCGCGGCAGGCCCGCTGATGCTGGCAGGAACGGAGCGGAAATACGCCGCGCTCATCGGCATGGCCGAAGCGATCTTGCGCGACAAGGACATGATCCTTGCGGCCAACGCCTTGGACATGATGAACGGCGAAGAGGCAGGCCTGACGCCAGCACTTCTTGACCGTCTGAAGCTGGATGAAAACCGCATCCGCGCCATGGCTGACGGCATCCGCTCCATCGCCGAATTGAAAGACCCCATCGGCGAAATCATCGCCGAGTGGGACCGCCCGAACGGCCTCCACATCGCGCGCGTGCGCACGCCGCTCGGCGTGATCGGCGTCATCTATGAGAGCCGCCCCAATGTCACCGCCGACGCGGGCGCGCTGTGCCTCAAGGCCGGCAATCCGGTGATCCTGCGTGGCGGGTCGGATTCGGTTTACTCTTCGGAAGCCATCCATGACTGCATGGTGGAAGGCCTCAAAAACGCTGGCCTTCCCGAAGACGCCATCCAGCGCGTGCCGGTCACAGACCGCGCCGCTGTCGGTGAAATGCTCAAAGGCCTTGGCGGCAATCTTGATGTGATCGTGCCGCGCGGCGGCAAGAGCCTTGTTGCACGGGTGCAGGAAGATGCGCGCGTGCCTGTGTTCGCCCACCTAGAGGGCATCTGCCATGTCTATGTCGATGCTTCGGCTGATCCTCAGATGGCGCGCAAGATTGTGCTCAACGCCAAGATGCGGCGCACAGGTGTTTGCGGTTCGGCGGAGACGCTTTTGATCGACTGGCGGTTCTATACAAAACATGGCGCGCCGATGATTGAGGACTTGCTGAATGCCGGTTGCGAGGTCCGCACCGAGGGCGAGTTACGCAAAATCAAGGGCACTGTGGAGGCTGACGCTTCAGACTTTGGCCATGAATTCCTCGACAAGATCATTGCCGCAAAGCTGGTTGACGGCATTGGTGAGGCCATCGCGCACATCAACAAATATTCGTCGCACCACACGGAAGCTGTTGTTGCCGAGAACGATGCCGTCGTCGAACGCTTTTTCAACGAGATCGATTCGGCGATCCTCCTGCACAATGCGTCAACCCAGTTTGCCGATGGCGGCGAGTTTGGCATGGGTGCGGAGATCGGCATCGCCACGGGACGGATGCACGCGCGCGGGCCCGTTGGTGTTGAGCAACTGACCTCGTTCAAATACCGCGTGCGCGGCTCGGGCCAGATACGTCCGTGAAGGCTGAAGTATTTCCAGAAAAAGTGCGAAGCAGTTTTTCGTCCGGAAATGCGGCAACGCAGATATCCGACGGGATTGCCGGCCATTATCTGAAAATGCCGCATGCCGAGAAGGGCATGACGATCGGCCTGTACGGCGGCTCGTTCAACCCGCCGCATGGCGGCCATTTGTTGCTGGCTGAAATTGCACTGCGGCGGCTGGATCTTGACCAGCTCTGGTGGATCGTCACGCCGGGCAATCCGCTGAAGGATCTGCGCGAACTTGCGCCTTTGGCGGAACGCCTTTCTGCCTGTGAAAAGCTTGCCGAAGACCCCCGGATCAAGATCACCGCATTCGAGGCGGCTTTCAAGGTGCGTTATACAGCCGACACGCTCAAGCTGGTTCAGGAGCGCAACACCGGAGTGCGATTCATTTGGCTGATGGGCGCTGACAATCTTAAAGATTTTCACAAGTGGCAACGTTGGCAGCACATTGCCGAGACCTTCCCGATTGCCGTCATTGACCGGCCAGGCTCGACCCTGGCCTATCTGTCGTCGAAACTCGCCAAAACTTACGACTATGCCCGCGTCGATGAAGACGATTCGCAGGCGCTGGGCCGTTACAAGGCTCCGGCTTGGACATTTATCCACGGCCCGAGGTCGAGCCTGTCTTCGACGGCGATCCGGAAAGCGCAAAGCACGGGTTGAGACTGTCGAAAATCCCGCGATTTTCGTCATTTCAGGGCGACAATTTGCGCCTGATTTGATTTTTCACCGCCAACGGCATCCGCCTTCGCCGAGGCTTCGGCGTGACTAGTCAGGTTCCGGATTCCGCTTTGCGGCCCCGGAATGACGAATTTTTGGGGTTTTTCCAGCAAAAACAGCGGCTTGCCACATTCACGACGTATCCGGCCCGTTGACCAAATCCCGCGCCAGCCCGTGGCATTCGCGCAAGACATCATCGACCTCGTGAATGGACCGCTGTCTCCAGCCGGGCGGCAGGCCGGGGCGGAAGATTGACATGCGCATCGGTTTGAACGGGGCCTTGCTCTTGAGCAGGAGATCGCGCCGGGCTTGCCAGCGGGCGAGGCGGCGGGCTTGTTTGGGGAGGTCGTTGAGCGCGGACCTGAGCGCGCGCAGGCGGGCGAAAAGCAGGGTTGCGTTGACGGGTTCGTCAGCATCGGAACCATGCGGCGCATCGAATTCCGGTTCGTAAGAGCTGTCAAAGCCGAAGCGCGGCAGGGCGTTGTTGTCGTAGGCTTCGATGTCGAAATGCTTCAGCGGATCGAAGAGGTTGAAGGATGGTATTTTTGATGCGCTCGCCTCGCCGAAACCTGCCAGACCGGTCGGAAGCGGGCGCGGCTCGCGTGGTTTCAGGCTGAGGCCGCGTGCGGCGATGAGGATGAGACGGCGGACGGCAGATTCTGCCGGGCGCAGGATAAGCATGATGGCGGCATAGAGGTGGCGGGGGAGCGTGAAGATGAAGGCGGTTGCGTCGGCGCGCAGTCCCCGCTCCGTCAC
>JANPGC010000048.1:0-3592 GCA_031423755.1 Phyllobacteriaceae bacterium
CACGTTCTGGCGGCCGCGCACCATGTCTTCCCAATTGACTTCGGTGCGAACCGGCTTGAACGGGTCATTGGCAAAGTTGGGCAGCAGGAAGCGCCAGTGCGGGCGCTTGCCTTCGCTTTCAAGTTTTGCCCGGTTTTCGGCGGTAAGTTTCAGAGCCTCGCGTCCATAGACGGGCGGAAGTTTGCGGGTCAGACGGAGTTTGCGGCGCAGGTCGAGTTCTTCGGCTGTTTCGTAGCAGGGGTATAAAAGACCCTTGGCCTTTAGCTTTTCGGCCGCTCGAACATAGATCGAAAACCGCTTGGATTGCGCGTGAAATTCGTCCGGAATGATGCCGAACCATTTCAGATCGCGTGCGATGGCATCGGCGTATTCCTGCCGTGAGCGCTCGACATCTGTATCGTCCAAACGGAAGATGAACCGTCCGCCGTGGTTTTTTGCGAACAGCCAGTTCGCGAGGGCGGTGCGGGCGTTGCCGATGTGGATGTAGCCGGTCGGCGATGGGGCGAAACGTGTGACTATGCTCATTGCGACGGGTTACTTTAAGCTGCTCAACTTCGCAACTGCGACCGTCCGGATTTGCGCTGGTCTATCCAGCCGGCATAGTAGGCGAGGCTGAGCGCGAGTTCTGCTGCCTCCACCGGCGGCAAGCGGTGGCGGGCGTAGCTGACTGCGTGGCCACAGGCGATGCTTGAGGCCTTGACGAGCAAGGTGCGGTCGTCGGCATCGTAGAGAAGACCATCGACATCGGATTGTATCTCGCAAGCCAGCTCTTCCGGCGATGCGGTCAGTGTGTTGCCGCGCAAATCAAAGGAGCCACGCCGTTGCATTGCTTCGAACGCGTCTTGCCGCACTGCGCCGAAGTTGGGAAACGCGCGCGCTCCAGCGAGAACGGACGCGTCAACGAGCACAGAGGCAAGCGACCCGGAGCGAAGCGCGCCAAGCTTGGCGGTGATCCAATCATGGCGCAGAAAGAGCACACCGTTTGCCGATTGATCGATGGAGAAGCCGTTTGGCGCGTCGCGAAATGCGGTGCGCTGCACGATCCGGCCGGTGAGATAGGCGAGCGTGGCGATGAGATCACCCGGCCGGTTGTTGATGCGGGTGTCGATTTCGCGAACGGCAAGCTGAAAAAGCGCAAGGCCCAAGTCCGGCGCAGCATCGGGCGCAATGGCGTGGTCATGGACGTGACCTGCCATCCAGGAAGAATTCGAGCTCCTGACTTTTTGCAACCTGAAGGCCCCTAATGTTGCAGGCAATACTATAGAACAGGCAAAAACATAGAGTTGGCGACACGCTTAGAATTTTACGGAAATACGCATTTACCCGAATCAATGCTTAGCCAGCATACACGTCTGACGGGACGATGAGAATCCGGGTCGTCGGAACCGCAAACAGGTTCAATTCCGGTCCCTGAACCGGTTTGTGATAGGATAACGCCGGTCGCGGCCGAAGTATTTGCGGGAAATCTTCACGCCCGGCGCAGCTTGGCGGCGCTTGTATTCGGCGATGTAGAGGAGATTTTCCATGCGCTCGACCGTTGCCCTGTCGTGGCCCTTGGCGACGATTTCGGACACGCTCATTTCATGCTCGACCAGGCATTCTAGGATGTCATCCAGCACCGGATAGGGCGGGAGTGAATCCTGGTCCTTCTGGTTGGGGCGCAGTTCTGCGGACGGGGCTTTGTCGATGATGCTTTGAGGGATCACCATACCCGATGGGCCGAGGCTCCCGGGCGGAACATTGTCGTTGCGCCATGCCGAAAGTCTGTAGACCTGCATCTTGTAGAGGTCTTTGATCGGATTGTAGCCGCCATTCATGTCGCCATAGAGCGTGCAGTAGCCGACGGACATTTCCGACTTGTTGCCCGTGGTGACAACCATCGAGCCAAACTTGTTTGATATCGCCATCAGGATTGTGCCGCGGGCGCGGCTTTGCAGGTTTTCCTCGGTGATCCCGGCCTTGGTGCCTTCGAACAATTCGCCGAGCGATTTCATAAAGCCATCGACCGGCTCGAAAATCGGCACAATGTCATAGCGGCAGCCGAGCGCCTTGGCGCACGCGCGGGCATCGGTCAGCGAGTCTTCGGACGTGTAGGTGTATGGCATCATCACAGCGCGCAGCCGCTCTTCGCCAAGCGCATCGACGGCGAGCGCCGCGCAGATAGCCGAGTCGATGCCTCCGGACAGGCCCAGCACCACGTCCTTGAAGCCATTCTTGTTCACGTAATCACGCAGGCCGATCATGCAGGCGCGGTAAACGGCTTCTTCGTCTTCCGGGATGACCGACATTGGTCCCTGTTCGCAGACCCAAGTCTCCCCTTCCCGCTTCCACGTCGAGACCGATACGGTTTCCTCGAATTGGCTCATCTGGAACGCAAGCGACTTGTCGGCATTTATGGCAAAGGATGCACCGTCGAACACCAACTCATCCTGCCCACCGAACTGGTTCGCGTAGAGAATCGGCAGACCGGTCTCGATGACCTGCTTGATGACGATCTGGTGGCGGACGTCGATTTTGTCGCGGTAGAAGGGCGAGCCGTTCGGCACCAGCAAAATCTCGGCACCAGCCTCCGCCAGCGTTTCACAGACACCCAAGTCGCCCCAAATGTCTTCGCAGATCGGCACGCCGATGCGGATGCCTCGAAAATTCACCGGACCGGGCATTGGCCCCGGCTGGAACACTCGCTTTTCGTCAAATTCTCCGTAGTTCGGCAAATCGACCTTGAAACGCTCGGCAATGATCTTGCCGCCGTCGATTACCTGAACTGCATTGTGCAGGCCGGACTTTCTGCGCAGGGGAAGGCCGATAATGATGCCGGGGCCGCCGTTGGCGTTAATGGCAGCGAACTCTGCGACTGCGCTTTCGCAGGCATTCGCGAATGCTGGTTTCAACACGAGGTCTTCGGGTGGATATCCAGCAACGAATAGCTCCGTGAAGAGCACAATGTCTGCGCCGTGCCGTCCGGCTTCTGCCCAAGCCTCTCGGGCCTTGGCCAAATTGCCTCTGATGTCCCCCAGTACGGGATTCAACTGAGCGGTGGCAACGCGGAGTGTATCGGGTAATTTTGCCTTCGATGTCATCTCTTCGCATTTAGAGAATCAGGCGGGCGGAAGCAATCTGCGCGAGGTGCCGGGCACCAAATTTTCCAGTTGTGACCGTCGTGTCCCGGATGGCCCGCGTGAACTTTTTTTATTTTGAATTTTCAACAATTAATAGGCCTGAAACAAGCGCATGATAGTGCATGAAATGGCCATGTTCCTCATTGAACAGGTGGCTTTGCAGGAACGGCAGAAAACCGGCGGGACATGAGCATTCCAGGATCAGAAGAGCCAAGAAGACCAAGGCGTCCGTCCCGGCTGCTGGAAGTTGACGCTTGGCTCGATTCAGCACTCTACGCGTTGCGCAACGGAATTGCCAAATTCTGGGACCGGCTATCGATCCTGTCGCGCCGGATGCAGCTCACCGGTTTCAAGCGTTTCCTGGTGGAAGTGCTTGATGAGGGCTTTTCGATCGGCGTTGCAGGCTTTGTTGTGCTGTTGGCGCTGGCGCTGCCCGCGTTTCAGGAGACTTCCAAGGATTGGCGCAAAGGGCT
>JANPGC010000049.1:0-48026 GCA_031423755.1 Phyllobacteriaceae bacterium
GAGTTCGAGGTAGCGCAGATAGACCGTGTAGCCAACCTCCAGACCTTTTTTGTAGACCTGAGGCGCCACGTCCTTGGGCTCTATATGGCCGAAACCACGGGAGACATAGCCTTTCGCGACAGAAAAATCGGAAACCTGTTGCTGTTGGTATATCCCGGAGAAGTCCTTCAAAATCGAACTTGGAGCTCTCAGAAACTGTCGCGCCAGCACATTGGCGCGGGTCCGGAACATCCACGCCGGCAAGCGCGAGCGGACATACCAGCGGGAAGCATCCGCGCAGGTCATCAACCGCATGACGCAGGATTGGTATGCTTCAGATGCCGACGGACGGTAGTAGGCGAAATAGATGGACTTCATCCACTGCTGGCCGCCCAGCAAGTAGAAACTGAAATTCACCACAACGCTTTTCGGCTTGATTTTCGCGTCTTCCATCGCCCGTTTGCTGAAATAGTAGGCGAATGGGATCTGCATGCCGGGCCGCGACATGTTGAACGCGGACACCTGAATGCCGCGTTCGGCCATTGCCTCTTCGTAAACAGTCGGGACCAGCCCCTGGTTGCCGCGGCTGTCGCCGAGGAACAGCACATCGCCGCCGTCGGCCCAGCTCTCATTGTTGATGCTCTCCATCAGCGAATAATTCGAGTCAAAATATGGGCCTGCCAGTGCCAAAAGGAAATTGAGCCCAACGAATGTCGCAACGAGCGTCAGCAGTGCTGATACTGAAAGCGGGACCCTAAAACTGGAAGTAGATGAACTGCTTTGCACTTTCAGATCCTAACAGAACGACGACAAAGGCGGCGGCGCCTAACATGAGCGCATGAATTTGCCGGCTCTGCCAACGCAGATCCGGCGCAAGTGTTCCCGACGCATACTGCCAGATTGAGAACAGCACGAGCGGCGACGAATAGCCAGCGAGCATCGCCAGATTGAAGTTGTCCGCCGCAGAATAGATCCCGGCATTTGCGGTGAACATGCTCTTGTAATAGATCAACGCAGTGCCGAAATCGGGCGCACGGAAAAGCACCCACAAAAGCACGACGACGTGGAATGTGATAAATATCTTCACATAACGGGGAGGCGACCAAGATATGGCGCGGGCGATGAGAATTTCACCAGTGATCCATAGTCCGTGAACAATACCCCAAATCACAAAAGTCCATGCCGCGCCATGCCATAGCCCGGACAGCGCGAAGGTTATCAGCAGGTTCCGTATGTGTTTGGCAAAGCCAAACCTTGAACCACCGAGCGGAATATAAACATAGTCGCGCAGCCAATATGACAATGTCATATGCCATCGGCGCCAGAATTCATTCAGCGTCGCGGAAAGGTACGGCAAGTTGAAATTCAGACCCGTTTGCACATCCATGGTGCGCGCGACACCGCGCGCCATATCCGAATAGCCGGAAAAATCGCAGTAAATCTGCAGCGCGAAGCAATAGGCTCCTATCAACAATCCCGTTGTAGTCTGGGCGGACGGGTTGCTGAAGGCCGCATCGGAAATGGGCGATAAATTGTCTGCAATAACCAGCTTTTTAAAGCATCCCAAAATGAAAAGCCGCAGGCCAATATAAATGTTCGGCCATTTGAAACGCGGCTCACGTATGATCTGGTGGAGCAATTCACCGGGTCTTTCAATTGGGCCTGCCACCAACTGCGGAAAAAATGCTACATAGGCGACAAAAGTCGTAAAATCGCGCTCAGCCTTATACTGACGCCTGTAGACATCAAGAGTATATGACATAGTTTGGAAAGTATAAAATGATATGCCGGGAGGCAACAAAACATCAATCATAAATCGGTCGCTTTCAGGAATACCGAAAGCGGCAACAAAACTGTCCGTAAAAAAATTGTAATATTTAAAAAATCCTAACATTCCAAGATTTATAATGATACTTAGGGTAATCCAGAATTTACGAGTTGGCTGGTAAACCTCATCTTCAACCTTGATCGCAACTGTATAGTCAACCATGACCGATATAAGCAGCAGCGATAAAAACCTGTAGTCCCACCATGCGTAGAAAAAAAGGCTGGCGATGGCCAAGATAAAAATGCGGGTGCGCCCATGCGTCAAAAAGTAGAACGGGTAAAAAATCACAAAGGAAATCATGAAAATGTTATCGAAAAATAGCACTTATCATCCCCGGAATTATGGATCGCCCCGGGGGTTTCCATAGCGTTGTCATGCAGTGAAGACAAGGCTCCTGGAGGAGATGTTTCAGTTTGAAATTTAATGCTCGCTTTGTGCCTTCCGCTCCATGCTGAACCGACAGTCACCTCATCGATCAAATTGCGGCTGCGCTATGCAGAAAGCCGAGGAAGCATGTTGCCGGCTTGAAAATTGATCCTGTTTGAACGCAGCTAGCTAACCCTCAACAAGCCTCAAACTCTTGTCAAACACACCAAGCACCGGGCCGAGCTCGTGCCCGCGTTTGAGGATGAGGCCGTTGGCATTCACCACGCTGAACGCGCCCTGCTTGCGGGCAAGGCGCGGGGTCTTTTCAATTCTGAACAGCGGCGTTTCACTGGCGCGACGGAAAACGGAGAACACGGCACAATCCTTGAGACTGTCGATGGCATAGTCTTTCCATTCGCCTGCAGCGACCATCCGTGAATAGAGGTTGAGAATTGCCGTCAGTTCCCTGCGGTCAAACATGACCGGCATCGCAGACGACCGCACCGAATCGAGTGCGATCAAGTTTTGTGCTTCGGGATCGCCAAAACCCCCGCTCTCTTCCATCAGCAGCGTCCGTATTCATTTCTCTCAAGCAAAAGGTGAACCGGCAATGATGCTTTGGCAAGGCAAAATTCGCGGTCGTTCGGCAATAATTGGGAAAAGACAAAAACCTGCGCGTTCAATTTGCGCGCCAAAGTGCAAATTGGCTGCCGCAGTCACGCCCGTTTGAGGTCAATCAGACGACGCCTCATTGCTCATTTGCAAATGCAGATCCGCCCTCAAGCTCAACTGTTTGAAACAAACTGTCGCACGGTGTGATTTCCCGCCACGGATTCGCCGCAATTTCGCCAAACCGAAGCCTTGATCGGAAACGACCATCCAACTGTTGCCTGAGACGGTCCGGTTAGCCCAAGCGCCGAACCCCAAGCCCCCCGCCCTCGGCGCCGAGGCTTACCGGACCACTCTCCGCGTGGCGACACGGAATATCTCAGCCGGCGTTTTCGCCGGCTTCTTTTTCACACTTATGTATCCAAGCCCGAAACAATCGCGGCGCCAATGATTTCACCAGGTGTTCCCTGTGGTGTCACACGCTGAAGGATCACTGCGCAGCCATAACCCTTTTTGGCTAGATATTCCTTCTTGGGCAGCTCGACGGCAAGCGGCTCGCCCTTCCACATGCCGAGCGTTTGAACTTGCGTCACCGCATTGCGGTATTCGATCTTCTTTCCGCTGTTCTCACCATGCTTGATGTCCACCGTTTCCCGCGATTCAAAAACCACCAGAACAAGATTGGCCTCTCCCTTGCCGGCACCAGCGTTCACAACCAGCGTTTCGTTTTCAATGCTTGCTGAAACATTGACTGAAAGAGCGCCGCTACCTGCCGCATCCATCACCTGAAACACTGCCTCCGGCGAACCCGCAGCGACAACGTCCTTTCCATTGACAATCATCTGCGGCGTGTAAACCTGGCGCGAGTGCAGGCTCGTGGCATAGTCGTACTGCCGCTTGGTGGATTCAGCGCTGGAAAACGTGTCCTTCCAATTCAGATAATTCCAATAGTCAACGTGAAAGGCGAGGCCCAGCACGTCACCGCGTTTGATAACCTCGCCCAGAACCCTGTCAGCAGGCGGGCAGGACGAGCAGCTCTGGCTGGTAAACAGTTCCACCACGCCGCGCACAGGTTCTGCATTGGCTGAAGCAACGCCAGACAATGCGGCAAACAGGAGTGCGCCAAGCGCAGCATTTCGTTTCATGGCCAACCTCGTTTCTTACGATGAACCTAGTCGGCTGCGCTTTCAACAGAAAGTCACGTTGCGGTGAGACGGAAGTGGTCTGACGCCCGCAAATTCGTGACTTGACAAAACATACCGATCAGTATGGAATAATGCGATGGAACCTGCTCAAACCAAACAGCACAAGTCTCGCCAGAAAATCCTGGACGCGGCGGTACGGCTGATCCGCATAAATGGTTATGCCGCGACTTCAGTGGATGATCTGTGCGTGGAGGCGGGTCTTACCAAGGGCAGCTTCTTCCATCACTTTAAGGACAAGGAAGCGCTTGGCGTTGCAGCAGCGCAGCACTGGACCGCGATGACCGCACCACTGTTCGAGGGTGCCCCCTATCACGGCAAGGAAACGGCGCTTGAACGCGTGCTTGACTATATTGACTTCCGCAAGTCGATCATAAGGGGCGAACTGGCGGAGTTCACCTGCCTTGCCGGAACCTTGGCGCAGGAAGTCCACACATCGCACCCGGCAATTGCCCGCGCCGCCGGTGCTTCAATCACAGACCACGCAGCAACACTTGTCGAGGATATCCAAGTATCCATGGATGAAAGCGGGAAGACTTTCGGGTTTTCCGCCAAGAGCCTTGCCCTGCATACGCAAGCCGTTCTGCAAGGCGGTTTCATTCTGGCCAAGGCGACCAGCGATGTTTCCCATGCCGAAGAATCCGTCGGGCATCTGCACCGCTATATTGAACTGCTATTCAAGCCGTCAGCAAATGGAGACGTGACATGACCAGTTCCATACGCACATGCCTTTGGTTCCGGGACGGCCGCGGCCTTGAGGCCGCCACCTTTTACTGTTCGCTAATCTCTGGCAGCAAGGTTGAGCGCACCTTCCGCGGCGATGCCGGACAAGGGGCGTTTTCGGTAATTGATTTTACGCTCGGCGGCGTGCCGTACCAGATCCTTGACGCCGGGCCGCATTTCACACTCTCAGAAGCTGTGTCGATTTCGGTCGAAACACCAGACCAAGCTGAGACCGACCGGCTTTGGGCAGCACTCACTGCAGATGGCGGAAGCGAAAGCGTTTGCGGTTGGCTGAAAGACCGGTTCGGTGTCTCATGGCAGATTTTCCCGGCCCGATTGACCGAACTCACACTCAGTCACGACAAGGCTGTATCCGACAAGGCGATGGCAGCGATGATGACAATGCGCAAAATCGACATTGCCAAAATTGAAGCTGCCGTCGCCGCATAACCATCCAATCAAACGACTGTTCAGGGAGGAGCAAACATCATGACCAGCAAATTTATCTGGTACGACGTCATGACCACTGATGTGAAGGCGGCAGAAGACTTCTACTCCAATGTCGTCGGGTGGCGGTGTCAGGACTCCGGCATGCCGGGCCAAGCCTACACACTGCTGATGAATGGCGATGCTTCGGTCGGCGGCATCATGGCCATTCCGGAGGAAAACAAGGGAATGCCGCCGATGTGGATGGGCTACATTGGCGTTGATGACGTCGATGCCTATGCGCAGAAAGTGGCGCAGGCGGGCGGCAAAATCTGGAAAGGGCCGCAGGACATTCCCGGCGTCGGGCGTTTTGCAGTGGCAGCCGATCCGCACGGCGCAGGTTTCATCCTGTTCAAGGGCAACGGCGAAGCGATGCCGTCTGCACCCTTTATGGCCACCGGCACTGTCGGCTGGAACGAGCTGCACGCGGGGAACCTGGACGAAGCCTGGGCCTTCTACTCCGGCCTGTTTGGCTGGCAGAAGGGTTTTGCCCATGACATGGGGCCGGAATGGGGACTGTACCAAACATTCGGCGAAACCAGCGAGCCGCCCGGCATGGGCGGCATGATGAAAAAGATGGACTCCTCCCCGATGCCGCACTGGACCTATTACTTCAGCGTCGGCGACATTGATGCGGGCGCACAGCGCGTCAAGGACAATGGCGGCACGGTGGTGATGGAACCGCACGAAGTGCCGGGCGGCTCATGGATTGCGCCATGCATTGATCCGCAAGGCGCGCATTTCGCGCTGATTGGCATGAAGGTTTGACTTGAGAGGAGGAAACAATGGCCTATGTTGACGGATTCGTGGCTGCCGTGCCGACAGCCAACCGCGAAACCTATCTCGAATATGCAAAGAAGTTCGACGCCATGTTCATGGCACACGGCGCGCTGAGCGCCGTCGAGTGCTGGAGCGATGACGTGCCGGAGGGCAAGGTCACATCCTTCAGCATGGCGGTGAAGCGCGAACCGGATGAAAGCATCCTTTTCTCGTGGATCACTTGGCCCTCGAAAGAAGCCCGCAATTCGGCTTGGGAAAAGCTGATGAGACTTCCGGAAATGCAGCCGAACGCAAACACGATGCCGTTTGACGGCAAGCGCATGATCTACGGCGGGTTCGAGGTTATTTTGGAGTTGTAAAGGGCAAGTTGCGGGCGGTAGGAGTTTCCCGCAGCCCGGACGCCATCCAATCATTGCGAGGCCCCACACTGAATCTGCGCAAATTTAGGGAACAACAAAATGGTTTACATGGACATGTTTGTCGGCCGCATTCTGAACGAAAACAGGGAAATGTACGAAGCCTATGCCAGCAAAATGCAGGCGCTGTCGCTTGAGGCCGGAGCGCTATCGGCCAGTGCATGCTGGGGCGTTGAGCAGGCGCAAGGCATGCTGAACCCTTTGGCTGCGCTGGTGAAAGTAGAGCCGGGGGAGGCACTCGTCACCCGCATCGTCCGGTGGAAGTCCAAAGAAGCGCGGGATGCCGGCTGGGCCAAGATCATGAACAATGCGCAAATGCAGTCCGGATCAATCCAGATCCCGTTTGACCGCACGCAGGTCTACTACAGCGGTTTCGAGGAATTGTGAGGCGCGCCATGGCCAAGGCATTGAAACTGAAGATCGAGAATGTGCTGCAGCCCGGCAAGACTTACACTGTTGACGCCGCGATGTTTGAGGCGATGAAGGCGGCGTTGCTGAAAGTTGTGCCGTCCGCGCCGCCGGGCATGACACCTGCCGAAATCCGCAAAGCAGCTCTGCCGCTTTTGCCGCAAGACCTTTTTCCCGGCGGAGACAAGGCAGGCTGGTGGATAAAGGCGGTGCAGCTCGATCAGGAGGCAAAGAAGGTTCTTGCGCGTTCGGAAAAGCCGTCCGTGCAGCTTTGGAAAGTTTGAGGAGGAAACAACATGGCCGAGATCCAGAAAATCAAGCCGTTCCTGTGGTTTGCCTCCGAAGCCGAGGAGGCGGCGAACCATTACATGAAGGTTTTCGAAGGTTCACAAGTCATCAGCATCATGCGCAACGGCAAGGACGGCCCGGGGCCGGAAGGCTCGGTGCTGGTCATCGAGTTCACGCTCGCCGGCCAGCATTTCTGCGGGCTGAATGGCGGGCCGATGTTCACACCCAATGAGAGCGTTTCCTTTGCCGTCACTTGCGACGACCAAGCCGAGGTTGACCGGCTTTGGGACCATCTTCTGCAAGGCGGCCAGCCTTCCGCCTGCGGTTGGCTCAAGGACAAATGGGGCTTCTCTTGGCAGATCGTGCCGAGGCGCTTCTTTGAGCTTGTATCAACCGGTGACAGCGCCGTGACAGCGCGGGTCATGGGCGCGATGATGCAGATGGTGAAATTCGACATTGCCAAACTTGAGGAGGCGGCGAAGGGATGACGGTCAGGTTTCATCGGCTTGCCGCTTGCGGTTTTCGCAAGAACGGCTAGTCCGTCCGGATGGGAATCTTCGTCAACCGGCGCTTCAACCTGATTTATGTCCACGCGGCCTTGCAGGCATTCACTGCATACGGCGGCGAGGCGTTTGCCTTTGTCTATCTGTTGAAGGCGGGAATCCCTGTTCCGGTCGTGCTGCTGTCAATCGGCGGCCTGTTTGGCAGCCGGATGCTGTTTCGCATCGGGGTCCTGCCGCTTGTCAAGCGCATGGGGCTGCGTAACGCGCTGGTGCTTGG
The DNA here is from genome assembly GCA_031423755.1 of Phyllobacteriaceae bacterium. Classification (GTDB taxonomy): domain Bacteria; phylum Pseudomonadota; class Alphaproteobacteria; order Rhizobiales; family Rhizobiaceae; genus JANMEX01. The sequence continues at coordinate 7,866 of JANPGC010000049.1, forward strand.
CATTATCATGGAGGGCCTCACCTATCCGCTGCTGTCTCAGATCAACGGCACGGGGCCCCTGCTGCTTTTCTACCTCACAATCTGGGCGGTGAGCAGCAGCATCTACTGGACGACCTATCATGCCTATGTGGTTTTGATCGGCGACGGCGAGCACCGGGGCGCGCAGGTGAGCGCCATGGAATTCATTGGCACCTTCATCGGGATCATCGCGCCGATCACCACGGGTCTGCTGCTGACATGGTTTGCGCCACTCATAGCCTTCAGCGTTGTCGGCCTCGCCATGGCCGCGTCGGCGATCCCGCTGTTGTACTTGCCAAATCTGCGAATTGCGCCGGATGCGCAAATTCCGCGCGAAACACGGCGGCTGGCCCGCCTTGTCATGTTCACCGACGGCTTGCGGGCCGGCGCGTTCTATTTCACTTGGTTGATCGCGCTGTTCATCACGCTCGGATCAAGCTTTGCCGCGTACGGCGGCGCTCTATCGCTGGCGGGAATCGCGGGAGCTGCGGCGGGTCTTTATGTCGGCAGGTCCATTGATCTTGGCAAAGGCCGTCGCGCCGCGCAGATCGGCTTTGCTGTCCTTGGCTTGGCTGTCCTCGCCCGAGCCTTCGGCTACCCTTACGCCTGGAGCGCCGTGCTCGCCAACGCCATCGCCGCCATCGCCATGCCGATATACGGGACAGCGTTCAGCGCGCGTGTTTACGCGCTGGCGCAGAAATCACCTTGCCCGCTGCGCTTCCACATCGTCGCCGAAGGCGGCTGGGATTTGGGCACGGCAACAGCTTGTCTTACCTCCGCGGGCCTTCTTTATCTCGGCTTCAGCTTTTTCTGGCCTCTGATGCTGGCGCTGGTGGCATGCGCGCTGGGGTACTGGATCGTGACGCGGAGCTTTGATGGGGAGATCGGGCAAGCTGTGATCCCTCGCGCAGTATAGGCTTCGCCCCCGACGTGGTCAGGGGCGAAGTTGTTGTGCAAGCTATGCCGCCAGATCTCTCAGCACATACTGCAAGATCCCGCCGTTCTTCAAGTAACCGACCTCTTCCAGCGTATCGATGCGGCAGAGGATGGGGACTTTCTTCACGGACCCGTCACCGTAGGTGATGACCGCCGTCATCTTCTGGCGCGGTCTGGCTGCGGCGATGCCTTCGATGCTCACCGTCTCATCGCCGGTGAGGCCAAGAGACATCCAGCTCGTGCCTTCTTCCAGCGTGAACGGCACGATGCCCATGCCAACGAGGTTCGAGCGATGGATACGCTCGAAGCTCTGTGCGATTACAGCGCGGACGCCAAGGAGATTTGTGCCCTTGGCCGCCCAGTCGCGCGAAGAGCCATTGCCATATTCGATGCCTGCAAACACCACCAGCGGCACGCCTTCGGCTTTGTACTTCATGGCGGCATCGTAAATCGACATCTCCTGTTTGGACGGATAGTGAATAGTGAAGCCGCCCTCCTTGCCGTTTGGTCCGAGCATGAAGTTGCGGATGCGGATGTTGGCAAACGTGCCGCGCATCATCACTTCATGATTGCCGCGCCGCGTGCCGTACTGGTTGAAGTCCGCCACCGCCACATGATGATCGGACAGATATTTGCCGGCCGGCGAAGCCGCCTTGATCGAACCCGCAGGTGAAATATGGTCAGTGGTGATCTTGTCGCCGAACAGGCCGAGCACGCGCGCACCCTGAATGTCCGTGATGCCGCCAGCGCCCTTGCCCATGCCGACGAAATACGGCGGGTTCTGCACATAAGTGGAATTGTCGTCCCACTCATACGTCTGGCCCGCCGGCACCTTTACCTTCTGCCAATTGGCATCGCCCTTGAAGACGTCGGCGTATTTTTCGGCAAATATCTTCTTGGTCACGTACTTAGAGATGAATTCCTGAATCTCCTTGGAAGTCGGCCAGATGTCCTTGAGATAGACCGGATTGCCCTTTTTATCGGTGCCGAGCGGCTCGGTTGTCAGGTCCTTGGTAACCGTGCCCGCCAGCGCATGCGCGACAACCAGTGGCGGTGAAGCCAAATAGTTCGCCTGCACATCCGGCGAAACGCGGCCCTCAAAATTGCGGTTGCCGGAAAGAACGGCAGCGGCAATCAGGCCCTTGTCGTTGATGGTCTTGGAGATCGCTTCCGGCAGCGGGCCGGAATTTCCGATGCAAGTGGTGCACCCAAAGCCGACGAGATTGAACCCGAGTTTGTCGAGGTCTTTCTGAAGGCCGGAATTGGCAAGATAGTCCGCGACGACCTGCGAGCCCGGCGCCAGCGACGTCTTGACCCACGGCTTGGTCTTCAAGCCTTTGGCCAGCGCATTGCGAGCCAGAAGCCCGGCTCCGATCAGCACACTTGGATTGGAAGTGTTGGTGCAGGAGGTGATGGCGGCAATCACCACATCGCCATGACCAAGATCATGGTCGCGGCCTTCGACCTTGTAGCGGTGATGCGCGTCGGCGGCCTTCTTGTATTCCGTCTCCATCGCGGCTTCAAAACCGGCAGGAATGCCTTCCAGCGCCACACGGCCCTCCGGACGCTTGGGACCGGCCATCGAGGGCACAACCGTGCCAAGATCAAGACCGAGAGTATCCGTGAACACCGGATCCTTTGCGGTCTTGGTGCGGAACAGGCCCTGCGCCTTCGAATATTTCTCGACCAGTTCCACACGGGCCTTCTTGCGGCTTGTCGTGGTGAGATAGTTCAGCGTCTCGCCATCGACGGGGAAGAAGCCGCAGGTCGCGCCATATTCAGGCGCCATGTTGGCAATCGTCGCGCGGTCAGCCAGCGTCATGGAATCAAGGCCGGGGCCGAAGAACTCGACGAATTTGCCGACCACGCCCTTCTTGCGCAGCATCTGCGTGACGGTGAGCACAAGGTCAGTTGCAGTGACGCCTTCGCGCACCTTGCCGGTCAGCCTGAAGCCGATAACTTCCGGCAGCAACATCGATTGCGGCTGGCCAAGCATCGCCGCCTCCGCCTCAATACCGCCGACGCCCCAGCCGAGCACCGCAAGTCCGTTCACCATCGTCGTGTGCGAATCGGTGCCGACCAGCGTATCCGGATAGGCGATTTCGATGGTCTCGCTCTTCTTGCCGGTCTTGACCTTTTCCTTCGAGGTCCAGACGGTCTGGGCCAGGTACTCAAGGTTCACCTGATGGCAGATGCCGGTGCCGGGCGGCACGACGCGGAAATTCTTGAACGCCTGCTGGCCCCATTTCAAAAAGCGATAGCGCTCGCCGTTGCGGGCATATTCCAGATCAACATCCTTCTTGAACGCTTTGGCCGAGCCGAATTCATCGACGATCACCGAATGATCGATGACCAGATCAACCGGAACCAGCGGATTGATCTTCTGCGGGTTGCCACCAAGGTTCTTCATCGCATCGCGCATGGCGGCAAGATCCACCACCGCCGGAACACCGGTGAAATCCTGCATCAAAACGCGCGCCGGGCGGAAAGCGATTTCCTTGCCCGCCTTGCCCTTGTCGCTGAGCCACGCAGCGCAGGCCTCTATGTCGGCCTTCCTGACCGTCGTGCCGTCTTCGGCGCGAAGCAGGTTCTCCAGCAGCACCTTCATCGAATAGGGCAGCAGCGAGATTCCGGTCAGACCGTTTTTCTCGGCAGCGGTCAGGGAATAATAGACGTATTTCTTTGAGCCGACCGTCATGGTCTTGCGGCATTTGAAACTGTCGATGGCGGACATGGATGGATCTCCTTGGTATACAAAGGGCCGGTCACGGGTGAACTGGCTGGCACGGGCGGGAGCCACGGGCATTCAGCTTGCAGGTGCGATCATTTCCGCGAAAGTTCACCCGGCCCACCGGTTCAAGGCCGGCAGCCGAAGGATCGGCAAAAGGGTTTCCACGCCGACCGCTGGCATGGTTGCAGAAGGCTTAGACAATTTCGTATGGAGTGGAAAGGCCAACCAAGGTCAAAGATGCTGCGCTGCAAAAAAATATCAGGCCAGCGCGCTCAAGAGGGGAACGGCATGAGGCTGGTGGCCGAAGGTCTTGGCGTCGAGCGGGGCGGAACGGAGCTGTTTTCCGCGCTGGCCTTTGTGCTTGGGCAAGGCGAAGGCATGGCAGTGACAGGCAGCAATGGCACGGGCAAGTCGACGCTGCTGCGCATTCTTGCCGGATTGCTGCGGCCAAGCGCCGGTTCTGCGCGTGTTGTCGGGGGCGATGGAGCAAATTGCCACAATGCGCTGCACTATCTCGGACCACTCAATGCAATGAAGGATCAGCTGACCACTTTTGAGAACTTGGCCTTCTGGTCCGGCCATTTGGCCTCATATGAAGGCGCGGTCCCTGTTGCTGTGCACGAAGCATTGGACGCCGTGCAACTGGCGCATGTCGCTGACATTCCATTTGGTTATCTTTCCACCGGCCAGAAGCGCCGCGTCGCCATTGCACGGCTGCTTTGCATTCAACGTCCGGTCTGGCTTGTCGATGAGCCGACGTCTGGTCTCGACTCGGCATCCGGCAAGCTGTTCGCAGCGCTCGCCGCCAGTCATTTGGCGGCAGGCGGAATCCTCGTTGCCGCCACGCATCTGCCGCTTGGCATAGACGGGCTGATTGCGCTTCAGCTTGGCGAGAGCACCAGCACATGACGGCGCTGATCGCCCGCGAATTCAAGATGGCCATGCGCGCTGGCTCCGGCGCATTGACCGGGCTGCTGTTCTTTTTAGCCGTGATTGCCGTCATCCCGTTCGGTGTCGGGCCGGACATGAAGCTATTGGCGCGCATCGGCCCGGCAATTCTTTGGATCGGAGCATTGCTGGCCTCGCTCCTCGGTCTCGACCGGCTGTTTCAGATCGACCGCGAAGACGGTTCGCTCGACCTGATGGTATCGGGTCAGGACATTCTTTCCCTGTCGCTGACCGTGTTCGCCAAGGCGCTCAGCCACTGGCTGGTGACAGTTCTGCCGCTTGTTTTTGCCGCGCCTGTGCTCGGATTGATCATGAACATGGAACCGCTCGCCATCGGCGCAGCAACCCTCACGCTGCTGGTCGGCACTCCGGCCATAACATTCATCGGCGCTGTGGGTGCTGCGGTGACCGTCGCTCTTCCGCGCGGCGGGCTGCTCGTGTCTGTGCTGATCCTGCCGCTCGTCATTCCGGTGCTTATTTTCGGCGTGTCGGCAACGCTTGGTGCGCTCGAAGACCCGACGCCATTTCTCGCGCCATTCTTGATCCTGTGCGCGCTGACCTTGTTCTTTGCAGTGCTGGGAACGGTGGCGGCGGCTTTCGCCCTCAAAGGCTCGGATTAGCCCGAGACGAAGGTCAGGATGCCCGCTGCTCGCGCATGGGCGCTTCGGCATGAATGCGTGCGCCATTCACCATCTGAACGGTCCTCAGTTTGGGGCGTGAGTCTTTCGCAAGAGCGGCGTCTTTCGTGAGGACAGCACCCTCGACGCGAGCTTCGTTCACCGGCTCTGGCTTTGAAATACTCTCCACCATCTGGCGGTTGGAATTTTCAATCATGCTGGCGTGATCATTGCGCAATTCGTCGCGCAGCTTCTGTGTCAGCTGCGTCAGGAACTCGACCTTTGAATTCAAACCGGCAATTTTGCCCTCGGCGACGTTCAAGTGCTTGTCCCGGTTCGCAAGCTTCTGCATCAGATCCTGCTGGTGTTCCGCAGATTCCGCCAAGCGCTTCTGCAGGTCCTTTTCCATCTGGGCCTCACGCATTAGCACCGCCGAAAGCGTCGAAGCCGAGTGGTTGCCGGATTCTTGCGAGGCTGCGAGCTTTGCCGAAAGGTCGGCTACAAGCTCTTCCTGTTTCTGCAACTCGCGCGACTTTGTCGAGATTGCCGATTTGATATCGGCAACTTCGCGCATCTGGCTCTGAATCACTGCATTGTGCTCAAGTGCCTTCTGGCGAAGAGCCATGTTTTCTTCGCCCGCACGCGTTGCCTTGGACTCGGCCTTTGCCAGCGAGTAGATCAATTCGTTGTTCTCGCTCTGGTGCTGGGCGAACTGGCCTTCGAGCGAAGAAAGCATCGATTGGGCCGACGCATATTTTTCCTTCACGACCAGAAGCTCTTCCTCAAGCCGAGCGGCGAGTGGGCGATAGTGGGCGACCTCGGTCTCGAGGCCGGACATGCGATGGTCAACCGCTTCCTTGCTGCGCGAAAGTTCGGCCAGAGCTGCGGCTTGCGACGAGTTCTCCTCGACGAGCTTGGTGAGCAACGGCTGCAGTGTCGCAGCACGGGCGCTCAAGGTTTCAATTTCGGATGACCAGTTTGCAAAAGTTGCAAACTGGCAACTGATATCAACTGACTGTTGCTTTACCGAGTTCATGAGATTTTCGACTTCGGTTCTGAACAGCGACCGGTGCATCTGATCTTTCTCGGGTGCCAGGGAAAGCTCGATGTCAAATTCTTCCAGGTCAAATTCCTCAAGCGGCGCGGACGTAAATTCGATTTCCTCGTTTACCTTGTCCTTGCCTAGGCCCGCCAAAAAGTTAAGCATCGTGAAACTCCGCATGCGCTGTACAAAATTAACTGTTTGTTAAGATTTCATAAGCTGTGGAAAATGTCGAATCGATATTGATTTTGTGATTAACGTCTGTATTGGCGGCCAAAGCCAAAATCGAAACAATTGAAGATTGAAACAAACCTGACGGAAAAAAATTCAACCTCAGTTAGTAAATTGGCAACAAAACATCAATTATCCGCGCACTTGTGCACGGCAGGGTTTAAGACTCGGAAACTCTAACCATCGAATTTCTGGCTTGTAAATTGTGCCCGCGTCCAGCGGCAGATTATCACGTTTGCGTTGGATCAATTGCGAAGCGTGGCGAGCGCGGCTAAAGGCAGAGCATGAGTGATACAAGCACTGAAATTTCACCAAAACCCGGAATTGGCGCATGGCTGGTACAGCTGGCCAATCCAACCGTGTTTTTGTCTTGGTCAGGAAGAGTGCTGCCTTGGCTGATGAGTATTGCGTTGGTTGTCACAATGACCGGGCTGTGGATGGGCTTTGCCGCGCCAGAAGATTATCAGCAGGGTCGGACTGTGCAGATCATGTACATTCATGTGCCGTTCGCCTGGCTTTCCATGATGGTCTGGACAGTGATGAGCCTGTCAGCACTCGGCACCCTCGTCTGGCGGCATCCGCTGGCGGATGTCTCAATAAGAGCTGCGGCACCGATTGGCGCGGCTTTCACATTTCTGGCGCTGGTCACCGGCTCGCTCTGGGGCAAGCCGATGTGGGGCACTTGGTGGGTCTGGGACGCGCGGCTGACGTCGGTGTTTGTCCTGTTCCTCATGTATCTCGGCGTCATCGCGCTGTCGCGCGCGCTCGATGATCCGTCCAGTTCCGCCCGTGCCGTCGCCATTCTGGTGCTCGTCGGTTTCATCAACATTCCGATCATCAAATTCTCGGTCGAATGGTGGAACACGCTGCACCAGCCGGCAGCCGTGTTCCGCATGGACGGGCCAACCATTCACCCGAGCCTGCTCTGGCCCCTCCTGATTTCGGCCATCGGCTTCACCTTGCTGTTCTTTGCCCTGCACATGATGGCGATGCAGAACGAAATCTGGCAGCGCCGCATTGTCTCCATGCGCCGGATGGCAGCCCGCTCCGGCGCGGATGGAGACGTCGCATGACCGCGCACATGGCCTATGTCGCAGCCGCTTATGGCGTCAGCGCAATTGTCCTCGGCATTCTTGCACTCGCTTTGTTGCTCCAGCGCCTGCGTGCCAAAAGGCAGATTGCAGCACTTGAGGCGGCAGGCATCAAACGCCGCTCGGAAAGCTGACAATGGTTGCGCAAACACAGCTGCCAAAAAAGCGAAACTGGATTGCCTTCGCGCCAATCATTCTCTTTGCTGGCCTTGCTGCAGTGTTCGCTCTGCAGCTTGTTTCGGGCAAGGATACCGGTGAATTGCCATCGATGCTGATCGGCAAACCTGCACCGCAGACTGACCTGCCGCCGCTTGACCCAACTACGCCCGGATTGAAGTCGTCCGATTTCACCGGCCGCGTCACGGTGCTGAATGTATTCGCCTCCTGGTGCGTGCCCTGCCGCGAGGAAGCTCCGGCGTTGATCGAATTTTCCAAGGACAAGCGCTTCACGCTGGCCGGGCTGAACTACAAGGATAAGCCCGAAAACGCCGCACGGTTTCTTGCTGATTTCGGCAACCCATTCGCAGTGATCGGAGCAGACATTTCCGGCCGTGCAGGCATCGACTGGGGCGTTTACGGTGTTCCGGAGACATATGTGATCGGCAAAGATGGAACGATCCGTTACAAATTCGTCGGCCCGCTGGATGCCGCAAGCTGGAAGGCGAGCGTGCTGCCGGAGATCGAGAAGGCGTTGGCTGGATAATGGCAGTCGCGGTCAACAACATAAGGCGCGTTCTGGTAACCGGCGGCAATCGCGGCATCGGGCTTGCTATTGCCAGCGGACTGCAACGACGCGGACTGGATGTCGCAATAGGCAGCCGAAGCAAGGCGGATGGCGTGGCAGCGGTAGCTGGAACAAATATCTCTTGTGTCGAGCTTGACGTTTCCGACACCAAATCCATCGATGCTGCCGTCTCGCTGGCGGGCCCGTTCGACGTGCTGGTCAACAATGCGGGAGTTCTGTTTCATGAGCCGATGCTGGCACATCCGGAACAGTTCGAGCAATCCATGCAGGTGATGGTCGAAGGGCCATACAGGCTGATACGCGCCTGCGCGCCGCACATGACCCGGCAAGGCTACGGCCGCATCGTCAATGTCAGTTCAGGCTGGGGTGCTTTCGCCGAAGGCATCACTGCGCCAAGCGCCTATGGCGTTGCCAAGGCGGCGCTGAATGCGCTCACTTTGGCACTTTCTCACCAACTGCCGCCGTCCGTCAAAATCAACTCCATGTGCCCGGGCTGGGTCCGCACACGCATGGGCGGGCCCTCGGCATCCCGCACACCCGACGAAGGTGCGGATACAGCAATCTGGCTTGCAACGCTGCCGGATGACGGACCGACTGGCGCATTCTTCCGCAACAGGAAGCCAATCGGCTGGTAGGCCTTATTTCTCTTCCACCGTATGCTTCATGATCAGCGGCATCTGCAGGAAGGTGAACACCAGTGTGATCGGCATCGTTCCCCAAACTTTGAACGCGACCCAGAAATCGGTCGAGAAGTTGCGCCACACCACTTCATTCAAGACAGCCAGAAACAGGAAGAACAGCCCCCAGCGCAGCGTCAGCTTGCTCCAGCCGTCCGCATCCAGCTTGAACGCCGAGCCGAACACATAGCCGAGCAGCGGCTTGCCGAAATAGAGCCCGCCAAGCAGCGCGCCTCCGAACAGCGTGTTGATGATCGTCGGCTTCATTTTGATGAACGTGTCATCCTTCAGATAAAGCGTCATTGCGCCGAACAACAACACGATCACGCCCGACACCAACGGCATGATCGGCAGCGTGCCGGTCAAAATTTTGGATGCGACCAAAGCGATGATCGTTGCAGCCATGAAAAGCGCCGTGCCGATGAAAATCGGTCCGCCAAGACCGGCCAGCGCCGGAAAATGTTCCGCCAGCCAGGTGCCGCGCGAATTGGCGAAAAAGAACACCATCAGCGGCCCGAGCTCCAGCGCCAGCTTCAGCGCCGGATTGGTTTGGCGCTCGCCCTTGGTGCCGGGCAGTTCTTCAAATTTCATGGTTCGGTTCCAGCAATTGCGGCGGCAAATTCCTTTGCCGAGAAGGGTTCAAGATCGGCGACCTGTTCGCCAACGCCGATGAAATAGACCGGCAGTTTGTGCTTGGCGGCGATGCCAACGAGAATGCCGCCGCGCGCCGTGCCATCAAGCTTGGTCATGACAAGGCCGTTGACACCGGCAATATTGCGGAAGATTTCGACCTGATTAAGGGCGTTCTGGCCTGTGGTCGCATCCAGCGTCTGCAACACCGTGTGCGGCGCCTCAGGGTCAAGCTTGCCTAGCACGCGCACGATCTTGGCAAGTTCGTCCATCAGCTCGGTACGGTTCTGCAAACGCCCCGCCGTGTCGATGATCAAAACGTCCGCGCCGGCATCCTTGGCCTTTTCAAACGCGTCATAGGCAAGACCCGCCGCATCCGAGCCGATCTTGTTGGACACAACGGGCGAACCGGTGCGCTGGCCCCAGATGTGCAACTGCTCAATCGCAGCCGCGCGGAAAGTATCGCCCGCCGCAAGCCACACGTTGAGTTTGGCCTCGCGCAGCTTTGCTGCCAGCTTGCCGATGGTGGTGGTCTTGCCGGTGCCGTTGACACCAACAAGCAGAATGACATGCGGCTTGTGCGACAGATCCAGTTCCAGCGGCCTGGCAACAGGCGCAAGCACCTTCTCGATCTCGGCCCGCATTACACCGCGCACCTCCTCGTCCGAAACGTCCTTGCCAAAGCGGCCTGAAGACAGCGTGTCGGTGATGCGGATCGCCGTTTCCATGCCGAGATCAGCCCGGATCAGCACATCCTCGAGTTCCTGCAGAGTGTCTTCATCAAGCTTGCGTTTGGTGAAAATGCCGGTGATCGACGAGGACAGCTCCTTCGACGAGCGAGAGAGCCCGCGCTTCAGCCGCTGGAACCATGAGATCTTCTCTTCCGGCTCAGGTGGCGGCGGCACATCCGCAACAGTGCCAATGTAGACTTTGCCTTCGCTGGTGGAGACCGGAATGTCGGCAACGGCAACCGGTTCATTCAGCGCCGCCTCAACCAAGACATCAGGTTCGGCCAATTCGGCCTCAACCAAGACATCAGGTTCGGCCAATTCGGCCTCACCGGCAAACCCGCCGTCGGAGCCGCTCGGCTCTTGTGCAAGTTCAATCGGCGTTTCATCAGGTGCCGCATCTTCAGCAGGCTGTTCAAGCGTCGGCAATGGTTGAGGGTGACCCGGCTCCGGCTCAGGCGATTCGTCGAGCGGCTCGGGAGTATCAAGATGCGGCAGACCATTGTCGGCGGTTTCAGGTGTCGGTTGGTACACGCCATCAGGCGCAAAGCTCTGGTCCGAACGCGCCTCGGCAGTCATTTCCGCAGGCGTTTGGACCGTTTCTTGCGAGCCAGATTCCTCAGCATCAGCCTTGGCGGCGTGTGGCTTCCCGGCAGAGGTCTGTCTGGGCCTGCCTGCAGGCTTTGGCCGTGCAGGTGCTGCCTCGGCTGCCTGCTCTGGCTCCACAGGCGGCGTAGTTTCCGCCTCTGCCATGTCGGGACGAATTTCGGCGGATGGCGCTTCAGCACCCAGTGGGAATACCGGTTCAAACACAGGTTCCGGTACGTCTGGAACAGGCGATTCCCATTCCGCCTTTGGCGGCTGAGCGGCATCGCCAAACAACTCATCGTCAGTCCGAAGCGCGGGGGCCTCTTCTGCCATTGGCGCAGGCGGGACCGCAAGCTCGTCGCGCACGTCCTCGACGGCCTCAACAACCTCTTTTCTGCCGAAAGAGAAGATCTTCTTGATAAAGCCGAATGCCATGCGTCAGGCCGCCTGTTGGGTCGCTAGGGTGCCGGTCAGCATGGACCCGTCGTGGCCGTGAATGTCAACCTCGACAATCGTCCCCGCCTCTCCGCCATCAAGGCGCACCAGCGTGAAGCCTTCTGTGCGCCCGATCCCGGGCTTTTCGATCAGCACCTTTTGCCTTGTTTGTGCGATAGAATTGAGATGCACCAGATGGGCCTCATCCCCCTTGGTACGCAGCCGCGCCGCACGGCTCTTGATCAATGCCCGTTCAAGCTGCGGCATCTTGGCGGCAGGCGTTCCCGCGCGCGGCGAGAATGGAAACACGTGCAGATTTGTCAGCCCGCACTCATCTACAATGCGCAGCGAGTTTTCAAACATCTCGTCGCTCTCGGTCGGAAAGCCGGCAATAATGTCCGCGCCAAACACGATGTCTGCACGGCGGGAGCGCAGATCATTGCAAAACCGGATTGAATCCTCGCGGGAGTGTCTGCGTTTCATCCGCTTCAGGATCATGTTGTCACCGGACTGAAGCGACAGGTGCAGATGCGGCATCAGCCGGGCTTCCGACGTGATGGTATCGATCAACGCCTCATCGGCCTCGATGGAATCAATTGACGAAAGCCGCAGCCGCTTCAGCGCCGGAACGGACTTCAAAATTGTCTGCACGAGTTTTCCGAGCGAAGGCTGGCCCGGAAGGTCCGGTCCATAAGAGGTCAGATCAACGCCCGAAAGCACCACTTCCAGATAGCCATTGTCCGACAGTCGTTTGATTTGATCAACCACTGCCCCCATCGGCACGGAGCGCGAGTTGCCGCGGCCGAACGGGATGATGCAGAATGTGCAGCGATGATCGCAGCCGTTCTGCACTTGCACGAAAGCGCGCGCCCGGCCTTCGAGCGCGTCAACCATGTGCGAGGAGGTTTCGCCCACGCTCATGATATCGTTGACACGCACTTTCTCAAAATCATTGACGCCAAAATCCGGAAGCGAACGATATGAATGGCTCTTCAGCTTTTCCTCATTGCCGAGCACCAGATCAACCTCCGCCATGTCGGCAAACTTCTGCGGATCAGTCTGCGCCGCACAGCCGGTGACAATGATGCGGGCATTTGGATGGTCGCGCCGCGCCTTGCGGATGGCCTGGCTTGCCTGCCGCACGGCTTCGCCCGTCACGGCGCAGGTGTTGACGATCACCGCACCGCCATGAAGCGCGTCAAGCCCGGCAGCCTTGGCCTCGCGCCGGATGACCTCGGACTCGTAAGTATTAAGGCGGCATCCAAAGGTGAGAACTTCCAGACCACTCATGCCGCACTGACCGTTTCTTCAAGCCGGATGAACGCACCGGTCTCAGGATCCAGCCGGCCGGCAAATTCCCACTCGGCTGGCCCCGTCATGATGACATGGCCATCCTCGCGCCAGTCAATGTGCAGCGGTCCGCCCGGGACCGTTACGATGACGGAACGATTGGCTCGTCGCGTCCGCGCCGCCGAAACGGCCACGGCGCAGGCGGCGGAACCGCAGGCAAGCGTCAGCCCCGCGCCACGCTCCCATGTGCGCATGATGATGGTGTCCGGCGACGTGACCTGAGCAATTGAAATATTGGCGCGCTCGGGAAACAGCGGGTGGTTCTCGAGCAGCGGGCCAAAGCGGGCAAGATCATAGGACCAGACGTCTTGATCTACCCAGAACACCGCATGCGGATTGCCCATATTGGCGACCGATGGCGAATGCAGGATCGGTGCGCCGAGTGGCCCGATCTCAAGCTCGATATAGCGTGTGTCGCCGAATTCCTCAGAAAGCGGAATATCCTGCCAGCCAAACTTTGGCATGCCCATATCAACCGAAATCAACCCGTCCTCATGTTCGTTGGCCTCAAGAATTCCGGCAATGGTCTCAAATGTGAACGCCTTGCGCCCGGTCTCGGCGCTGAGCGCCTGTACGACACAACGCGTGCCATTGCCACACGCTTGCGCCATTGACCCGTCGCTGTTGATGATCTCGATATACGCGTCCGTTCCCGGTGTCTTCGGATCATGGATGGCCATGATCTGGTCGAACTTGGTCATTGGATCCCGGTCAAGCGCAACCGCCGCCTGCGGCGTGACATGGCTCGCCTGCCCGCGCATGTCGGCAACGATGATCTGGTTGCCCAGCCCGTTCATCTTGGCGAAGTTGATGGATAGGGACATGGGACAGTTCCAATTGGTCGTTCAGTCTATCTGGGCATTCAGAGCAGGTCTTGCCACAATCGGGCACCGTGAAAAACGCGCAGAATCTCTGCTCCGTCAGAAATCTGCCGATAGCATATGAGGTAATTGCCAAAGGCGATTGTCCGCAATCCTTTTAGAACTTCTGGTCGCTGTCTGCCAATTCCTGGTGCGGCGGCAATCGCCTCCAGTTTTTCTTCAACATCGACGATCCATTGAAAGGCCGCGCGCGGACTGTCCTGTGCGATATAGTCGGCGATGGATTCTATGTCTTGATCTGACTGGAGGGTACGCACCAGTGTCATTGACTGGCCAGCCGATTATACTTGGCCTTCATACGTTCAAAAAACTGTTCGCCATCAACCGACGGGCCACTGTCTATCCCCTCCTGAATAAGGCGCCTGAGCTCTTCAATCGCCTGTTCGCGCTGCTTCCGGCGATACTCCCAGTCTCGCAGAGCCTCACGCACGACTTCACTTGTCGACGCGTATTCGCCTGCGTCAACTGCTGCACGCATCAGCGACGCCATTTCTGGCGTAACTGCGACGCTTAGTTTTTCCACATTCGACATGCACGCCTCCATCAAACCCTTAAGCAAATGGTAGGCAAGTTTCCTACCATTTGCAAGATTGGGCTCGTCAAGCCGCCTTCTTCTTCGGCGCAATCAGCCCCTTGGCCACCAGCAATTCCGCGATCTGCACCGCGTTCAGCGCCGCGCCCTTGCGCAGATTATCCGAGACCACCCAGATATTGAGGCCGTTTTCGACTGTCGCATCTTCGCGGATGCGCGAGATATAGGTGGCGTCTTCGCCAGCACAATCGATCGGCGTGGCGTAGCCGCCATTTTCCTTCGTGTCGATCACCAGACAGCCCGGCGCATCGCGCAGGATTTCGCGCGCTTCGTCTGCCGAGATCGGCTTTTCGAACTCGATGTTGATCGCTTCCGAGTGGCCGATAAAGACCGGCACGCGCACGCATGTCGCGGTCACCTTGATCTTCGGGTCGAGCATCTTCTTGGTCTCGGCGACCATCTTCCACTCTTCCTTGGTATAGCCGTCTTCCATGAACACATCGATGTGCGGGATGACGTTGAAGGCAATCCGCTTGGTGAACTTCTTGTTCTCCACCGGATCGGCGACGAACACGGCGCGCGTCTGCGTGAACAGCTCGTCCATGCCTTCCTTGCCCGCGCCAGATACCGACTGATAGGTCGATACGACAATGCGTGTGATCGTCGCCGCATCATGCAGCGGCTTCAGCGCCACCAGCATCTGCGCCGTCGAGCAATTGGGGTTGGCGATAATGTTGCGCTTGGAAAACTGTGCGATCGCATCCGGGTTCACCTCCGGCACGATCAGCGGAACGTTTGAATCATAGCGGAAGGCCGACGAGTTATCGATCACGATACAGCCCTGCGCGCCGATCTTTGGCGACCATTCCTTCGAGACATTGCCGCCCGCAGACATCAGGCATATATCCGTGTCCGAGAAGTCGTAGTGCTCGAGAACCTTGCACTTCAACGTGCGGTCGCCGAACGACACTTCCGTGCCCAGTGAGCGCCGCGAGGCCAACGCCACAACTTCAGACACCGGAAAGCCGCGCTCTTCCAGAATGTTCAGCATTTCGCGCCCGACATTGCCTGTCGCGCCGACGATTGCCACCTTGAAACCTTGACTGTTCATTTTTGAATTCATCCTGTTCATCTCCCCGCCTCATCAAACCCGCTTGGCCGTCTGCGGGTCGTCTCCCTTGGCGCAAGGCCCGGGGGAGTTCGGGAAGGCCAGGGTGATCAGACCGTTTTGGTGGTCGTTTTGGCAGTGGTTTTGAAAGAATAATGGCGAACCCGCCCGGCAGCAAAAGCCGGGACAATTATGGCAGAAATGGCAAAACCAAAACGGCGCATTACAGGTTTCCTTTTCGAGGCCGCTCTTAGCCACTTTTCAGCAGGAGTCAACCGCAAGCGCTTGCCGCCGCGCTATTAGACTAAAGTCATGAGTCCAAAGGATTGCTGCCCTGCGAACTCTTTTTCTGGCATGCCTGTGCCAAATGGGCACGCTTGGCGGAGGAGTTTGCGGGGCGTCCATTTTGACGACAACCAAGCCTTTTTCGGGGAGGATTTACGAAATGGCAACTGTGGCTCTAGCCGCCCGCACCGGCGGTATGACACGTGAAGAAAAGAAAGTTATCTTTGCTTCTTCACTTGGCACCGTCTTTGAATGGTACGATTTCTATCTTTACGGATCATTGGCCGCCTTCATTGGCGCGGCCTTCTTCTCGCAATATCCGGAAGCAACCCGCAACATTTTCGCGCTGCTGGCCTTTGCCGCCGGCTTCCTGGTCCGCCCGTTCGGCGCGCTGGTGTTCGGTCGTCTTGGCGATCTTGTCGGCCGCAAATATACGTTCTTGGTCACAATCGTTATCATGGGCATGTCGACATTCCTTGTCGGCCTTCTTCCGTCGGCCGCAACCATCGGCATCGCTGCTCCAATCCTGTTGATCGCGCTTCGCATGCTGCAGGGCTTGGCGCTGGGCGGTGAATATGGCGGCGCAGCAACTTATGTTGCCGAGCATTCGCCCCCCGGAAAACGTGGCTATTACACCTCATTTATTCAGACGACCGCGACACTTGGTCTGTTCCTGTCACTCATCGTCATTCTCCTCCTGCAGACCAACATGAGCAAAGAGGCGTTCTCCGACTACGGCTGGCGCATTCCGTTCCTGCTGTCGGCAATCTTGCTTGGGATATCAGTCTGGATACGCTTGCAGATGAACGAATCGCCGGTCTTTCAGCAGATCAAAGACGAAGGAAAACAGTCCAAAGCACCGCTGTCTGAGGCATTCGGACAATGGAAGAATGCCAAAATTGCCATTCTCGCCCTACTCGGTGCGACCGCCGGTCAGGCCGTTGTCTGGTACACCGGTCAATTCTACGCGCTATTCTTCCTGCAGAATGTTCTGAAGGTTGACGGCCCGTCGGTGAACAAAATGGTGGCCGTTTCCTTGCTGCTTGGCACCGGCTTCTTCATTGTCTTCGGCTGGCTTTCGGACAAGATCGGTCGCAAGCCGATTATCATGGCGGGCCTGGCGCTTGCTATCCTGACCTACTTCCCGCTGTTCAAAGCGCTGACTGAAGCTGCCAACCCGGCACTTTACAAGGCGCAGAACGAAGTGACAGCAACTGTGAGTGCTGATCCCAAAGATTGTAACTTCCAGTTCAATCCGACAGGCACTGCGAAATTCACCACCTCATGCGACATCGCGACAGCGTTCCTGACGCGCAACTCGGTACCATACAAGGTCGTGGACGGCACGGCTGGCTCGCCGGCATCCATAGAATTGGGCGGCGTGAAGGTCGAGTCCTACGATGCGGTTGCCGCTGGCGACAAGGCAGCCGGCATGAAAGCTGCATTTGAAAAGGGTGTGAACCTTGCCATGCAGAAGGGCGGCTATCCGCTGGTCCGCGATCCGGCAAAGGTTGCCGGTTCGAAGCTTGCTGGCTTTGCGACAGCAAATCCGGAACTGTCGCTTGACGTTGCAGCCATCGAGGCTGGCGAAAAGACAATGATGCCCGTTGCCGATGCTGTCAAAGCCAAGCTTCTCAGCGAAGACGAGGCCAAGGCGATCACCGAGGCTGAAGTGCCGGTTTATGCCGTCAAGGACGCTGGTGCATTCAAGATGGTTGCCCAGGCAGATGCAATCAACTGGACCAAGATCATCGGCATCCTGACGATCCTCGTCATTTACGTAACGATGGTCTATGGCCCGATTGCCGCATGGCTGGTCGAAATGTTCCCGACCCGCATCCGCTACACCGGCATGTCGCTGCCATATCACATCGGCAACGGCTGGTTTGGCGGCCTGCTCCCGGCAACCGTGTTCGCCATGAGCGCGGCCAAGGGCGACATATACTACGGCCTTTGGTACCCGATTGTGATCGCGGCGATGACGCTGGTTATCGGCCTGCTGTTCGTCAAGGACAACAAGCGCAATCACGAACTCAAGGACATGGATTGATCCTGTCCTGAACTGAAAACCATAGGCCCGGCGTCTCAAACCGCCGGGCTTTTTTTCGCCAAAAATCCCGCTAATCTGATCCGATGAAAATTATCGCCCGACTTGCCGCCGCCGCCCTAATGTCCACCGCTTGCCTGGCGCAGGCGCAGGATGTCAAACGCAACGGATTGCAGATGGACGGTATCGAACTCTCCGCCGTACTCTCCGGTATGACCATGACGGGCAACTACGGCAACGGCGTCAAATTCACCGAAACTTACCATCCGGACGGCTCAGTCACCTACGCGGACGATCAAGGCAATGACCGCGGCCGCTGGTTTGTGCGTGGCCGCCTGTTCTGCACCTTTTACGAAACATCCAACGGCGCCTGTTTCTCAGTGAAGAAAAGCGGCGACAATTGCTATGAATATTTCACGCAGGAAGAAGAGGACGGCTCCATCCACGCTGATGCCGGCGCCTGGAACTCCGTCGGCTGGGACAAGAACAAAACAACCAGCTGCGATTTGGCTGACAAGACCTCTTGAAGGCTCGTTCACATGAGAGAGGCGCATCCGAAAGGATGCGCCATGAACATCTGAAGATTACGCAGACAGCGCCTTGAACCGTTCCAGAATCGCCGCGCCCATTTCCACAGTGGTAACTTGGCTCATGCCGTCTGACATGATGTCACCCGTACGCAGGCCTTGTTCGAGAATGTCTGAAACGGCCTTCTCAAGGCGGTCAGCTTCCACCACCATGTTGAACGAATAGCGCAGACACATGGCAAACGAGGCGATCATCGCAATCGGATTGGCAATACCTTTGCCGGCAATATCCGGGGCGGAGCCATGCACCGGCTCATACAGCGCCTTGCGCTTGCCAGTCTTGGCGTCCGGCGCGCCGAGCGAAGCGGACGGCAGCATGCCGAGCGAGCCGGTCAGCATCGCCGCCACATCAGACAGCATGTCGCCGAACAAATTATCTGTGACTATGACGTCAAATTGCTTGGGCCAACGGACAAGCTGCATGCCGCCTGCATCTGCAAGCATGTGCTCCAGCTTCACGTCGGAGTATTTGGCCTTGTGCGTCGCTGTCACCACTTCGTTCCAGAGAACGCCTGACTTCATGACATTGCGCTTTTCCATCGAGCAAACACGGTTGCCGCGGGTGCGTGCCAGTTCAAACGCGACTGAAGCGATACGCTCGATTTCATAGGTGTCGTAGACTTGCGTATCAATGCCGCGTTTCTGGCCATTGCCGAGGTCGATGATCTCCTTAGGCTCGCCGAAATACACACCGCCGGTCAACTCGCGCACGATCAGAATGTCGAGCCCTTCAACGACCTCCGGCTTCAGCGACGACGATGCCGCCAGCGCCGGGTAGCAGATTGCAGGACGCAGGTTCGCAAACAGCTGCATATCCTTGCGAAGGCGAAGAAGCCCTGCCTCCGGGCGCACCTCATAAGGCACCTTGTCCCATTTAGGCCCGCCAACCGCGCCGAACAACACGGCGTCCGCTGCCATAGCCTTGGCCATATCGCCTTCGGAAATCGCCGCGCCATGCGCATCAAACGCTGACCCACCGACCAAGCCCTCATCCGTCACAAACCCCGCGCCCATCGCCTCGTTCATGTAGGCTATGATGTGACGGACTTCGCTCATGGCTTCCGGGCCAATGCCGTCGCCGGGCAGGAGAAAGAGACTGCGCTGTGTCATGGAAATACTCGCAAGATTAAGGTCGGGAAATGTGCCGGTTCAATAAGTGCCTGAAGCGGATTTGGCAACAGCGACTATCCGCCCGCCTTTAATGCCGTCACTTCAATTTCGATCTTCATTTCCGGCCGGATCAGGCCACAGACAATCATGGTTGCGGCGGGGCGAATGTCAGCAAAGGTTTGGCCGAGGATGGGAAATACCAGATCTGCGTAAGCAGGATCGGTGACGTAATAATGCGCCCGCACGACATCGCCCCAACCAAAACCCGCTTCTACAAGCGCCTTGCCAATGGTCGCGAGACAGTTGCGCGCCTGCTCTTCAACACTCTCAGGCATCGTCATCGTCGCATAATCATAGCCCGTCGTGCCGGAGACAAAGCACCAGTCGCCCTGCACCACGGCGCGGGAATAGCCGGCGGTGCGCTCAAATGGCGAACCGGTGGAGATGAGCTTGCGTGTCACGGCGCGATCGAAACCTCCCACGCTTTTTTTAGCGGCTCAGGCCAGCTGGCAATATCGGCAGGCCACAAAGTTGCATCCTCATCGGAGTATTTTGTCGCTGCAAACACCTGCTTTTTCTCTAGATCAAGCCCAAGAAATCCGTTGGCGGCACCGCAGGCATGCGCCTGGCAGCCGGGTGCTGCTGCATGGTTTTTGTCGATCACTTGCGGCGGCCCCGCGACACCCAACAGCAGAACCAGCTCGCCGAACTTGTCGCCAGTCAGCGCCCGCGCGGCCTCATAGACATCCGCATTTTCCAAGAGCGCATAAGGATGGTCTGCTTTTGAAGGATCAAGACTGTCCCAGTTCGAGCCTTCCAGCGGCAGATAAGAGATTTCTCCCTTGACGCCCAGACCGGCATCAGGCGTCCAGCGCTGCACCTTGTCTTTGCCGCCCGGCACCACATACGGCACGAAAAGCAGTTCACCGGGCGACACGGCCGCAGGTGGCGCACCGCAATCCTCGCCGACGATGTCAACCTTGGCGTCCACCTCGCCCTCGGGCTGGGTGATGATCAAAGTTGCAGGCCCGCAAGCATTGCCGCCCGGGCCGCCAAGCAGCAGCGCCACTTCTGTGTCAGCCACTTTCACCAGCCGGTCAAACATCACGACATAGTTGCGGTAGATTTCCTGACCATTGAACGTGACGGCAATCTCGTCATCCTCGCCGCGCGCAAACGAGATCTCGCCATCGCCGAATTTGACCGGTGCCGGAATGTCTTCCTGCGCCGCTGCCGGTATGCAAAAGGCAAATACAAGCAGGAAACCCAAATGGCGCATGAAAAACTCCGGCACAATCATCACGGTTGGCGCGAGTGTTTCACCGGATCAGTGCAAGTTCAAGTCAGCGCTTCAAGCCCAGGGGCGATTGGCTGCCGCCATCTTCTCGTACGCATCAATCTTCGGCGCGCGCTCCATGGTCAGGCCTATGTCATCAAGACCATTGAGCAGGCAGTGGCGCTTGAAGGCGTCCAGATCAAACTTGATCACGCCGCCATCCGGACCGCGGATCTCAAGCGATTCAAGGTCAACCGACACGGTCGCATTGGAGCCGCGTGAGGCGTCATCCATCAATTTGTCGAGATCTTCCTGCGAAACCGTGATCGGCAAAATGCCGTTCTTGAAGCAGTTGTTGTAAAAAATGTCGGCAAACGACGTTGAGATCACGCAGCGAATGCCAAAATCGAGAAGCGCCCAAGGCGCATGCTCGCGCGAAGAACCACAGCCGAAATTGTCGCCCGCGACAAGGATTTCCGCCTTGCGATAGGCCGGCTTGTTCAGGATGAAATCCGGATTCTCCGTCCCGTCCTCATGGTAACGCATCTCGGCAAACAGGCCGACGCCAAGACCGGTGCGCTTGATCGTCTTGAGATAATCCTTCGGGATGATCATGTCTGTGTCGACATTGACGATCGGCAACGGTGCGGCAACGCCGGTGAGCTTGGTAAACTTTTGCATCTCATTCTCTCGAAAGCGCGGGGTTTGGCCGGTGCATTACAGCAGAATGGCGGGCAAAGCAAAGGGCGCGGCTGGCATGCCGGAAAGACGGCCGAATGGTGGATTTTTTCATCTCGCCATAGCATGAATTATCGTTTCTCCCCCAAGCGTCCCGTCTTTCCGGGGCCGCAAAGCGGAACCCGGAATCCAGAGCTCCGAGGGTGGAAATCTTGGTGCAACGGTTGGGCGTGGATGGTGGCTATCTGTCTGACTTTGTTGACGAATATCCGGTGTTGGCGCTCTGGATTCGGGGTTCGGCTGCGCCGTCCCGGAATGACGGGCCATGGGGGAACGACCCTGAAAGACGGGCTTTCAGAGATTTTGTAACAATTGCAATTGGTGGCGAGCGCCGAGATCGGGGACAGTTGCCTTTCAGAGGCAACGGTCCCCTAGTTTCCGTGCTCAGGACGTGTCCGGCAAACCAGCCTGCTGGGCGAAATAATGCACGTCTTTCAACACCGCATCGACTTGGTGAATACCCTTGCGCCGGTAGCCCGGCGGATATCCGGGGCGAAACGGCGACATGCGCATCGGGCGGTAGGGACGTTTGGCCGCAAGCAAAAGATCGCGCCGCGCATACCAGCGGGCGAGGCGTCGCGCTTGGCGCGGGAGATCGTTGAGCGCAAGGCGCATGGCGCGCAGTCGGTTGAAGAGGAGCGTGGCGTTGACGGGTTTGGCGGCGAGTGTCGCTTGATGGTGGGCGAGCGCGGCGTCGAAGGGGTGGACTTCACGCATCAATGAGGCCGGATCGATGTTTTGGTCCCACAGGTCCGGATCGAATTGCTTGAGCGGATCGATGAGCTGGAAGCGGGGCGTGCTTGATGGGTTGCTTGTGGCGAAGGATGCGAGCCCTGCGGGGAGCGGGCGTGAAGCGCGCGGCTTCAAGATCAGCCCTCGAGCGGCGATGATGATCAGCCTGCGAATGGCGGACTCGCACGGGCGCAGGATGAGCATGATGGCGGCGTAGAGGTGGCGCGGGAGGGTGAAGGTGGAGTTGCTGGCGTTGGAGGGCAGGCCCCTCTCCGTCACGGGCTTTGCCCGTGACACCTCTCCCCGCAAGCGGGGCGAGGTTAAATCAACCATTGCGGCTTTAACCTCGCCCCATTTATGGGGAGAGGCGTCGGTGAAGGCGACGGAGAGGGGACTGCCGCTGCCATCAACCATCCGCAACATTGCAAACAGCTCGGCGACGATCGCCAAGAGCAGAGCGTGGTTGCGGGTGATGACTTGGTTCCAGTCCACAGGTTGTGGTCCCCGTTGTTGAACAAAACAGGAACAAGATGTATGCCTTTTGTGAGCTTGTCAATACTGGTCTGAAATTTTCGGCTGACTCCCCCTCACTGCTTCGCTTTGCGAAGCTGCCTCTCCTGCAAATCGGTAGAGGTGAAATGGGGTAGTCTCAGATCACATTCAGTTCGACAAAAGGCTTGCCCGCCGCAATGCGCTCAAACGCAAACGCTGAGCAATCCAGCGTCTGGTATTTGCCGGTCATGATGAGTTCCGCAATCGCACGCCCCGCCACCGGCGCCTGCTGCACGCCATGGCCGGAAAAGCCGGTGATGAAATGCAGATTGCCAATCTGCGGATGCTTGCCGATCACCGCATTCTGGTCGAACGTGTTGAATTCATAATGCCCCACCCAGGCCCCATCCTGCTTGATCGCCTCAAAAGCCGGAACGCGGGTGAAGAGGGCTGGCCAGACCTCGTTTTCAAACTGGTCCCAGTCAGGATCAAAATCATCCTCGCGGGCGCGCAGCTCCGTGGTTTCATCCGGCGACCACGCGGCGATAAACCGGTCGCCTTCTTGCCGGAACCAGACGCCGGACGGATCGGCGAGCAGCGGCATGGCCGGAAACGGCGCTGCGCATTTGAAGATGAACACCGTGCGCTTGCGCGGCTCGACAGGCAGATGAATGCCAATGCCGGCTGCAAGATCGCCGGACTTGGCTCCCGCCGCCAAAACCAGTGAGCCGCAGCCAATGACCGTACCGTCAGCCAAAGTGACACCGGAAATCTTCTCGCCGTCACACTGAATTGTCGCGGCCGCCTGATTGATCAGACTCACACCGCGGTCCCGCCCGTCACGCCGGAAGAACGATGCAAGACCTTGCGCGTCAAACCAGCCTTCGTTGGATGACCCAAACACACCAGCGGCAATATCCTCGATTGAAAGCCATGGAAAGCGCTCCGCAAGCGCCTCCGCCTCGAGAAACTCAACCGACGCGCCTTCTGCCTTCTGCGTCCGGAAATTGGTTTCGAGGATAGACCGCCCGGCGTCGCTGGCAAGCACCAGATAGCCGTTCTCGTGCACCTTTATGTCGACGCGGCCTTCGGCTCTCAGGCGGTTGATCAGCGCCAGCGTTGCCATCGAGAGGCGGATGTTCTCGCCTTGGCTGAACTGCTGCCGGATGCCCGCGGCAGAAAGCGATGTCGCGGCATGCGTGAATGCCGGATCGCGCTCGACAACGGCAACGGAGCCTTGAAACCCCATCTCCTTCAAATTCCAAGCCGTGGCGCTGCCGGACATGGCCCCGCCGATGATAAGTACGTCGAAATGCTGCATGATGTCACTTGATCTGAAACGGCTTCATGCCGCCAGCGGCAGTGATATGATGAAGCACGCGCCATGTGAAGACGGGCCAAGCAAAATCGTCCCGCCGTGCGCTTCCAGCATGGCCTTGACGATGCCAAGGCCCATGCCGGTGCCGCCCTCATCGCGTGCCGTCGTAAAGAACGGGTCGAAAATCCTGGCCGCGTTGTTGGGTGAAATGCCGGAACCATTGTCGCGGACAGCAATGCGCGCGCGGCCATGTTCTCGTTCGATATCGATGCGCACTTCGCTCGCCGTGTGCCGCAGCGCATTTGAAACAAGATTGCCAATCACAGCACCAAGATTGGGTGCCGACATCGCAAGCGGCAGATCAGCATCGCCGTTGATGTGCACGGCCGCAATCAAGCGCGGTTCCAATGTCGCCAGTGCGTGACCGACGGTCGAAACGGCACCGTCCGCCGAGAGCCCCTTGGCCTTGGCCAACTCCATCAGCCGCCGCACCAGAAGGTCGAGCCGCGCCGTGTCGCTGATGATGTTGCCGAGAAACCGCTGACGCTCGTCAACGGTCATCGCATCTCCCGAATCACGCAAAAGTTCTGCTGCACCGTGGATGGCGGTCAGTGGTGACTTCAATTCATGGCTGACATGGGTCGCAAACACCGAAACCTGATCGGACCGGTCATGCAGCTTCTGCGCCATGGAGAGCAGACCCTGGCTGAGCTCTGCGATTTCGCTGGTGCCATGATGCATGAGCGGCTTTACCGCTTCACGGTCACCCGCCGCAATCAGCCGCGTCCGCTCCGTCAGCTCCTGCAGCGGCCCGGTAAGCGTGCGCGTCACCAGAAAGCCGAGCAGCAGCGCCCCCGCCAGCACGACAGCCAATGCCAGCGCAAGTTTTCCGCGCTCCTGATAGAAATGCTTGACGATGTTCGACGGCGTGCGCGAAGCGTAAACAACACCGGCAATCCGCCCGTCCAGAACGACTGGAAACGCCGTGAACACCCGTACCTTGGTACCACGGCTGATCGAATAAAGCGGCGGCGGCGGCTCGTCCGAGACCCGCTGCCGCAGCACGCTGGCGTAATCACCCTTTAATGCCGCTGCAACTTCATCCACGTGCTTAAGCGACAAGCCAAGTTCATCGCCGCCGGCAATGACAATCCCTTTCGGGTCCAGCAGCCTGAAACCAGCCAGCGTCACATCCTGCGTTTGTTTGAGCACCGGCGCCAGCAGTTTGCCGATTGTCTGAAACACCGGATCAATCTTCACTGCCAGCGCCGACGCGTCCGGTCTTCGCGGCCTGATCATATCCACCGCCAGATCAAGTTCAGGCTCAACCGGGTGATAGCGCGCATCTCCATCAGCCTTGACCGGAACAACCGCGCCAAGGCGATCCGGCGACACTCCAGCCTTGCGCACTTCATTTGCATAGACAGAAGCGATCACCGCCGACTGCGCGATCAATTCGCTCTCGGTCTGGCGGATCAACTGGTTCTCATAGACCCGGAAGAAGAACAGCCCCGCCAGCGGCATCATCAATGCGATCAGCAGCATCGCCAGAATGATGGTGCGCAGGTGCGGCCGCCATTTCTGCTTCATCGCTCAGGCTCGCATGTCCCCAAGCGGAAGCCGATGCCATGCACGGTCTCCAGCGCACTTGCGCAGCCATGCGCTGCAAAAGTCGCGCGGATGTTGCGGACATGACTGTCGATGGTCCGGTCGGCGACATGGATGTTTGAGGGATAAGCTGCCTGCATGATCTGCTCGCGCGAAAAGGCGCGATGCTTCTGCGCCAGAAAAGTTTTCATGATGGCAAATTCCAGCGCCGTCAGCGCAAGCACCCTGCCGTCAAAAATGGCCACATGCGCCGCAACATCCAACTCGAAGGCACCGTGCTGCAACTTGACAGTTTCCTCAACGGTCTCCGGCGCAGCGCCTATGCGGCGCAGGATCGCCTTCACCCGCGCGACCAGTTCGCGCGGCGAAAACGGCTTGGTGACATAATCATCGCCGCCGATTTCCAACCCCAGCACCCGGTCGATCTCCTCGTCCCGCGCTGAAAGAAACAGGATCGGCACGTCAGATGTTTTGCGGATTTCCCGGCAGACATCGAGCCCGTCCAGTTCCGGCATGCCGACGTCCAGCACGATCAAGTCGGGTTTGGTCGTCGCAAACAGCGCCATCGCCTCCGCCCCGTTTGCGGCGGCCACAATCTCCATCTCCGCCTTGTCGAGCGCAAAGCGGATCACTTCGCGGATATGCGCGTCGTCGTCGGCTATCAGGATCTTGGGCTTCAAATCTTGCACACTCCAGCGCATCACCGTTCACGCCTGCCCAAATCAACCAGCTTTGCGGCGGCAGCATGGTGTTGGAGATAGCGGGAGAGCCGCCACCCGCGCAAGGTCCAGCCGCGCCAATCGGTGTATCGAACCTGAAACTGCAACAGTTCGCGGCTGCGCCAGTCGGCAAGTGATAGCGACGAGTAACCATAGTCGTCCCGTCCGGTACGTAACTTTGCACTGCCGATGGACCAGTCCGCGTCCAGCTCTCTGTCCAAAGCCGGAATCGCCTGCGGACCGAGACTGGCCAGATACAAATAATCCTTGATGCCGTGCGCCGTGTTGTAAGTCGCGATTATCGCCGCGAAGTTCACAAAACACGCCGCGTACAAAACCGTTGCCGCGATCGTGAGATTGCTCCCCACCAGCCACTCGGTGCTCTTGTCCGCAACAATGCGCCAGACAATCAGCGCCAGCCCGCACGCGACCATGGCCATCCACATGAATGCGGCGATCCGCCAATAGGTCAGACCATAGGCATCGACATAAAGGTCAAGCCGCAGGATTGACGAAAACACCAGGAGAATGTTCTGCCCGACCCACAAATAGACCAGTTGCCGGATGAGCCTGTTGGCCCGCGCCGCACTGCCGCTGCGCAGCGCAAGCAGCACGAACAACGCCGCCAGCAGCGCCGTGACGATCAGCGGATAGGCGCCGCGATGGGCATAGGACGCGTAGGTCATTCCATCCGGCAGCGCGGCACCGCCAAACAGGTAGGCAGCATCAAGCAGCGACTGCATGCCGAACATCAGATTAAACACCAGAAGCGCCCGCAAGATCGCCGCCTCGCCGAACAGCACGTCCGCAACGCTCTGCGCCCTGTCCGGCAAGTGAGAGCCAGCCAACGGAGCATTGATTTGATCAACGGTTTTGGAAGGCCTCAGCTTGCGCACCATCGGCCGCAGGAACGGCCAGGTGATGACAAATATGAAGCCGAGAAAAAACAGCCGCTGGGGATTGAGCAGATCAAAGATTGCCCAGAAATCCAGTCTTCGCAGCCATTGGGCGATGATTGGATTGGCCTGTTCAAACAGTGCGAGAAACACCAGGCCGACAACAAGTGGCATGAGCCACACGCCCGCAGTCGCAAACGAAATGATCTGCCTGCCCGCAGCCTTGCTCGCCTTCCTCCAGCCAAGCACGCCGACGGGCGCAGCCACCGGCATCGATAGGAGAAACATCGCCAGCCGTTTGCCCTTGTCAAACAGCGCCCCGCACCGGCCATCGGAAAGTGTCAGCGAGGCAACGGCAAACAGCGAGAAGGCAACGGCAATCGAAAGCGGCGAGATATTTTCCAAGAGCGGCGGCAAGGCCATACCGTAGAGACACGCCGCCAATATAAGCTGCATCTTGCCCGCCAGCAGCCTATGCAGCCACAGCGCCGCGCCGCCGGTCAAAAGGGCAAACACAAAAAGCGACAGGCCAACCGGAGCGTTGAAAAGGATGCGGTCCGAAACCGCCGTCAATGCCAGCGCGGCGATCAGCGTTTCAGTGAGCGGCGCGGTTGGGCTCGGTTCGGTTGAGGCGATGCTCATCAAGATCACTTTCTTCAATCATCAGGGAAGGGGCGGAAACGATCATTCGCGCTGGACAAGCCGCGAGCAGCCACCAGCCATCCTTTGCCAAACAGTCGGGAAGCGTGGATTGGAGCGCGTGAATTTCGATGAGGCGTGTCGAACGGTGTTTCATGACCACCGGTATGACAGCGCCAATTGCAGTCCGTTGGGCGCATTGCGGGATTTGTCCTGCACCCGGTGTGCAGATTTTGTGCACTTGTCAGAATTGCCACGGCCCGGTTACATCCCGCCATGATCAACCGCCCGCTCCGCTCAGTCCTTTACGTCCCCGGCTCCAATGACAAAGCGCTCGGCAAGCTGCCGTCTCTCGCCATGGATGCAGTGATTGTCGATCTCGAAGACGCCGTTCACCCGGACGCCAAGGCCAGCGCGCGGGACACCATGGTCCGCATCCTTGCCGGATGGCAGCGGCGCAAGGCGCTTCTCGCAGTGCGCATCAATCCGCTCGACGGCAATGGCGGCATGGATGACGTGAAGGCCGCTGTCCAAATCAAACCGGATGCCATCGTCCTGCCAAAAGTCGAAGCGCCGTCAGCAATCCTCGCCCTTTCCGATGCCTTGTCAGACCTCGATGCCGATCCGGCGATGCGCATTTGGGCCATGATCGAAACGCCCCGGGCCGTTTTCAACCTCGCCCAGATCGCCGAACTTGGCCATCACCATACCGCAAGGCTCAATTGTTTCGTCACCGGAACAAACGATCTGATGAAGGAAACCGGCGTTCGCGATGTCGCAGAGATGCAGCCCTGGCTGATGCAGATCGTTCTGGCAGCAAGAGCGGGGGGCCTGTCCGTGCTGGATGGTGTCCACAATGATTTCACCGACACGTCGGGCTTCGAACACGCCTGTGTTCTGGCCCGCAACCGCGGCTTTGACGGCAAGACGCTGATCCATCCGTCACAGATTGAACCGGCAAACCGCACATTCGCGCCAGATGAAAACGACATCGCTGCGGCAAAAGCCATCATCGCCGCCTTCGCGCTGCCGGAAAACAGCAGCAAGGGTGTTGTCAGCATCAATGGCCGCATGGTTGAACGGCTTCATCTGGCACTAGCCACAAAGACCATGGCATTGGCCAAGTCCATTCAGGAGAGAAACTGAGATGCATGTCTACCGCATGATAACCGGACCCGACGACAACGCCTTCTGCCACCGCATTACGGCGGCTCTCAACAAGGGCTGGTCATTGCACGGCTCGCCGTCGTTGACGTTCGATCCCGTCCAGGGCCGAACCATCTGCGGCCAGGCGGTCATCAAGACCGTCGTGGGTAAGGACTATGATCCAGACATGAAGCTAGGCGAGCAATAGGCGTCAATCCACCTGCGCCTCAAGCGCTTCCATATCATTATCGCCAAGCCCGAAATGGTGGCCGATCTCGTGAATTAGCACATGGGCGATGATGGTGCCGAGCGCTTCCTCATGCTCGGCCCAATAGTCGAGAATGGGACGGCGGTAGAGCGTTATCTTGTTCGGCCCCTCACCAGTCTGCGGGTTCCAGAGTTCTGCGATGCCGCGGCCTTCAAACAGGCCAAGCAGATCAAACGGGCTGTCAAGCGACAGGTCGTCGCTGACATCCTCGTCCGGAAACTCGGATATCTGGATGATGATGTCGCCGGTCAGCGTGCGGAATTCCTCCGGCAGATGGGCATAGGCCTCCACCGCAATCGATTCCATTTCGGTCAAGGAAGGAGAAAGCCGTGCGGCCCAATCCCCCGTCTGATCAATACGCGCCATCAAAACACTCGCTTGCAGTCCTCGATATAGTCATCACTGAGGCTTTGCGCAAAGCCTCTGAAATGAAAAGGGCGGCTCGAAAGCCGCCCCAAGCAATTGACTGATCGAATTTTACCTGCGGTCGCCCAAGAACTGCAGCAGGAACATGAACAGGTTCACGAAGTCGAGGTAGAGGTTGAGCGCGCCCATGATGGCCTTGCGGCCGCCGGTGACGTCATCATCGCCTGCATAGTACATTTCCTTGATCTTCTGCGTGTCATAGGCCGTCAAGCCCGCGAACGCCAACACGCCAATTGCCGAAATGGCAAACTGCAAAGCAGACGACTGCAGGAAGATGTTGACGATTGAGGCCAGCAAGATGCCGACCACGCCCATGATCAGGAAAGAGCCCATCGCCGTCAGGTCACGCTTGGTCGTGTAACCGTAAAGTGAAAGCGCACCAAAGGCGGTTGCCGTGATGAAGAAGGTCTGCACGATGCTTGCGCCGGTGTAGACAATGAAAATCGTCGACAGCGAAGCGCCGAGGAGCGCCGCATAGGCCCAAAATGTCGTCTGCGCCGCCGATACACTCATCGAGTTGATGCGGAAGCTGAGGAAAAACACCAAGGCAAGCGGTGCCAGAACCAATGCCCAGCGCAGCGGCGAGGCATAAATCAGCTGGGCGAATGCCGGATTGTTCATGGCAAGCGTATAGGTGCCGAGCGCTGCAATGCCTGTGATGGCAAGGCCGAGCGCCATGAGATTGTAGACCTTGAGCATATACCTGCGCAGGCCTTCGTCGATTTCTGCACCGCTCTGCGTCACTGAAGCGTTGCGCAGGGGCGTATTGCGATAGTCAGACATGAGAGTCCTCTCAAAAAGTTCCCCGTCGGGTCCGGTCTGCACGGCGTTGATTTGCCATGCCAACTGAGGCGCCGCTGGCGGGGATCCAGCATGCCTCCTGAATCTATGGGGTTGATCGCGTCAAACGACAAGAGGGTGGCGGACAAAAATGCGACATGGAGCCCGCCCGCAACCCGAAAGGGTAAAGATTTGGCCTCGCTCAGAGCGTTCTGAGCACCGGCGCCGCCTTCTGGCCCAACAATCTCCACGTCCCTGCCAGCCCGAACCCGATGGTGACAACCAGCGACAGACCAACCGTTGTCAATGCAATCAAAGGCTCGGACGTGAAGTTCAGCGCCATGATCCACTCTATGACAAACCACGCCGCCGCGCTGCCGGCCAAAACCGCAAACACTGCTGTTGCAAGCCCGATCATGAGATACTCGAGCGCAAACGCGCCAACGAGCGTGCGCCGCGTCGCACCCAGCATTTTCAGGATCACCGCATCATGCACTCGCGTGCGGTTGCCCGCAGCCAGCGCTCCCGCCAGCACCAGTACCGAGGTGATCAATGCCACCGAGGCTGCCACCCGCACCGCAACCGAAAACTGTTCGACAAAATTGCTTGCAATTGTCAGCGCGTCTTTGACCCTGACCGATGTGATCGCGGGATAGGCCTTGGTCACCACATTGAGGATTTTGGCCTCCTCGTCCGCCGAAGCACCCGGGTCAGCCAATGTCGCCAACCACGCATGCGGCGCGCCCTTAAACATGTTCGGCGAAAACACCATCACGAAATTGATCGACATAGACCGCCATTCCACCTGCCGCAGATTGGCAATCTTCGCCGCGATGTCGCGGCCAAGTACGTTGACGGTGACAGTATCGCCAAGCTTCAATCCAAGCTCGCCCGCCTCCTCGGCCGCAAACGACACCAGCGGCTCGCCGGAGTAATCCGCGGCCCACCATTCGCCTTCTGCCAGCGTGCTGTTGCCCGGCAGCGTCGGCGAATAAGTGATGCCGCGGTCGCCGCGCGTCACCCACGAGGCTTCAGGCGGCACCTTGTAGTCGGCAATCTTGATGCCTTTGAGCGCCGTGATCCGCCCGCGCAGCATCGGCACAGTCGCAATCTCGGCTCTTGGCGACGTGCTGGCCAAAAGCGTCTTGAAACCATCGATCTCGCTGCTCTGGATATCGACGAAGAAAAAATCCGGTGCCTTTCCCGCAATCGAGCCGGAAATCTGGCTGCGCAGATTGCTGTCGATCAGCGAAATCGCCGTCAACAGCGTCAGCCCGAGCCCGAGCGAAATCACCACAGGCCGCGTGATCGCGCCGGGGCGGTGCATGTTGCCAATGGCCAGCCGAAGGATCGTCGATTTCGACCGTGGCAAGGCGGCAGCGGCCTTGGTGACAAATACCGCCACGACCCCCAGAACCAGAAATGACAACACCGCGCCGCCCAGAAGATACATTGCAATGCGCGGCTGCTGCGATGTCAATATCGCCAGCGCTGCCACCAGCGCCATCACCAGACCGGCCGCTAGCTGCCACGACCACCCGGCCTTGCCGCCGCCTTCGAGTGTGGAGTCACGGAACAATATCTGCGGCGTCACGGCTTTCGTCTTGCCAAGCGGTATCAGCGAAAACGCCAGTGTCGTCAAAATCCCGAAGGCGCCTGCCAGCAACAGGGCGCGCGGTTCAATGCCGCTTGAAATCTCGAGCGGCAAAAACCGCTCAAGCGCCGATCCCGCCAGTTGCGGCAGGATGGCCGAGGCCACAAGTCCGATGGCAACGCCAACAGAGGCGGCAATCAATATCTGGATCAGATAGACCTGCGCGACAAAGCCATGGCCCGCGCCAAGGCTCTTGAAAGTCGCAATCACCGGACGCTTGGCATCCAGATGCGCCTGCACTGCATTGGCAACACCCACACCCCCGACCAGCAGCGCGCAAAGCCCGACCAGCGCCAGAAACTGCGAGAACCGCTCAATGGAGTCTGACAGGGCGGGCGCGGCATTGGCGCTGGTACGAATGCGGAACCCCTTGTCCCCCAATTCGTCCTGCAGGCCCTGCTGCAACGTCTTCAGTCCCGCGCCCGAAGGCGGGTTGGCCATCTTCACTTTGTAGCCATACTCGGCAAGGCTGCCGACGCGTATCAGGCCGGTCTTGGCGAGCGCCGCATCCGAGATCATCAAGCGCGGCGCAAAGCCGAACCCTTCCGACAATGCGTCCGGTTCAGATGTGAGAACATCGCGCAACTCCACCGAAATATCGCCAACCCTCAATCGGTCGCCGACCTTCAATCCCAACCGGTCAAACAGGATCTGCTGCGCCAGCGCACCGTAAACGCCATTGTCTTCTGCCAGTGAATCGGGCAGCTTTGTCTTGTTGGCCGTCGCCAATTGTCCGTACAAAGGATAGACGCCATCAACCGCTTTCAACTCGACCAGACTTTGGTCGGAACCGTCTTCCTTACGCGCCATTGAGCGCAGTCCGACGCTTTTCGAGACGGTTCCAAGCGCCTCTATTCGCTTGATTTCATCGCTGGTCGCTTCCCGCTGCACCAGCTCAAGACCGATATCGCCTGCAAGGATCGACTGCCCCTGCCGCGCAATCGAACCGGCGATCCCATCAGCAATCGTGTTGACAGAGCCAATGGCGGCGGTGCCGAGCGCGATGCAGGCAAGAAATATCCGGAACCCTGCCAGCCCGCCGCGCAGTTCGCGCAACGCAAAGCGCGTAGCCAGTTTGAAATCACCGAACCAGCCGCGTCTAAGCATCAATTTTTTCCTCAGTCCGCACCTGGCCTGACCGCATTTTGATCTGCCGGGCGCAGCGACCAGCCAATTGCATATCGTGCGTCACCAAAAGCAGCGTCATGTCGCGCTCGTGGCAGGCCGAAAACAACAGGTCTGCCACGTGGCCGCCGGTAGCCAGATCAAGATTGCCGGTCGGCTCGTCTGCCACCAGCATCGCCGGTTCAGGCGCCAATGCGCGGGCAATGGCCACACGCTGCTGCTCGCCACCGGAAAGCTGGCCAGGAAAATGGTTCAGCCGATGACCAAGCCCGACCTTTTCAAGCTCGGCCTGCGCCCGCTCGAACGGCGCGGCATGTCCGGCAAGCTCCAGCGGCACGGCAACGTTTTCGAGTGCTGTCATGTTGGGGATCAGATGAAACGACTGGAACACAATGCCGATGGAGCGCCCGCGGAACTGCGCCAGTGCGTCTTCCGACAATTTTGTGATGTCGGTGCCGTTGACTGCAATAACGCCGGAATCCGCCCGCTCCAAGCCGGAAAGAACCATCAAGAGCGAAGTCTTGCCAGAACCGGATGGCCCCACAATGCCAAGCGATTCACCCTTTTGAAGGTCGAGCGACACGCCGTCCAGCACCTTGACCCGTGTAGCCCCGTCCCCGAGCGTCAAATTGACGTTATCGAGCCTCAGCACTGTTTCCTGCACGCCGTTTCCTTCCTATATCGTCAACAACCGCCCATCTCACCTGATCCCGGCAGGACCCCGAAAGGCAAAACAGCAAATGTCGCTTCAAAGCATCCAGACCAGACTGGCCCGCCTGTTGGCCATCGCGCTCATATGGGGCGGGGCCACCGCAGTTGCCAAGGCGCAAACCATTGAAATCGTCGGCCTCGGTGACAGTCTGATGGCAGGATATGAATTGCCTGAGGGCGACGGCTTTCCTGCCGTGCTGCAAGCGGTGCTGAAATCCAAGGGCTTTGATGTTCACGTCGCCAATGCCGGCGTCTCCGGTGACACCACGTCCGGCGGTCTTGAACGGCTCGATTGGTCCGCACCAGATGGCACGAAACTGGTCATCCTCGAACTTGGCGGCAACGATGCCCTGCGCGGTATCTCCCCGCAAATCTCCCGCGACAATCTCGACAAGATGCTGACCCGGTTGAAGGAGCGCAACGTTCAGGTGGTTCTGGCAGGCATGCTTGCGCCGCCGTCGATGGGCAAAGACTATGAGGCCGCCTTCAATCCCGTCTATACCGAACTTGCGGCAAAACACGCCGTGCCGCTGATCCCGTTTTTCCTTGAAGGTGTTGCCGGAAACGCGGCGTTGCAACTGTCTGACAGAATCCACCCCAACCGCGCCGGCGTCGACAAAATGGTCGAAAATGCCTTGCCGATTATTTTGCCCGTGGTCGAGGCGCTGGCGAAAAATCCGTAGCAAGCTGACATGAAATCGCTTTGTGGAATCAACGGCAAACAGCCGTTCATTCGGGTTGTGAGACGAAGTGTCACAAATTTCTCCTTGCGCGCTCGTCTCTTCAATGATTCGTTCAGGCTGAGAGCTTGCGAATCGGGGGGCCGTTATGCCGCGTCTTTTCACCGCCCTGGAAGTTCCGCATACCGCGGCAATGTCCCTGTCACTCCTGCGCGGCGGCCTGCCGGGCGCGCGATGGATGGACGCTGAAAACTACCACATCACGCTCCGTTTCATTGGCGATGTCGAAGGCCACATCGCCGACGAATTCGCCAATGCGCTTGACCGGATTGACCGCCCCGCCTTCAATCTGGAGCTATCCGGCGTCGGCCAGTTTGGCGGCAAGAAGCCGCATTCGATCTGGGCCGGCGTGACACCGAAGCCGGAACTCACCCAGCTTCAGGCCGAAATCGAGCGCATCTGCCAGCGTCTGCATCTGCCGGCCGATCCGCGAAAATTCACCCCGCACGTGACGCTCGCCCGCCTGCGCAACAGCCAGGTCGGCGACGTCGCCCACTATCTGTCCTCGCGGGGCAATTTTTCGACGCTGCCGTTCAAAGTCGGACGCTTCGTTTTGATGTCCTCGCGCGATTCGGTCGGTGGCGGACCCTATGTGATCGAAGAGTCCTGGCCGCTTGATGCACGGCCCGCAGTCGCAAACCAATCTTCAGCCGCCGCGCGGATCATGCCGTAGACGCGCTCGAAATCGCCTGCATCGCCGTAATAGCGATCGGGAACATCTTGCGGGCTTCCTGAGCACCAGCGCATGAACAGCGCCACTTGCGCGCTTGCCCCGTACGGCCTTTGGCGCTCCAAGGCTGTGACATGGCTACGGTCCATGCCAAGAATGACGTCAAACCGCGAAAAGTCGGCTTCGCTCACCACGCGACAAACCTGCTCATGGATCGCCACACCGTGCGCCGCGCCAACCTTGATCGACCGTATATCGGGTGGCTCACCGGCATGCCAGCTGCCAAGGCCCGCTGAATCCAGCACCATGTGCGACCGTCCGTTCAACACGGCCAAATGGCGGAACACCCCTTCCGCCAATGGCGAACGGCATATATTGCCGGTGCAGACAAACAGGATGGAACGGGGAACAGGCTGCGGCATTGTATCAAAACCATGTTAAAGCGTGGGCAATAGCAAAGGATCTTGCAATGACCAACACTCGCCTCACCGAGACTGAAATCAAGCAGATGCTTGCGGCCCTCCCCGGCTGGACTTTGATGCATGCGCGCGAAGCCATCGGCAAGAGCTTCAAATTCGCCAACTTCCGCGAGGCCTTTGGCTTCATGACCGAGGTGGCACTCTACGCCGAGAAAATCGACCATCATCCCGAATGGACCAATGTCTGGAACCGCGTTGATATCGTCCTGTCCACGCATTCGGCAGAGGGTCTCAGCGCGCTGGATGAAAAGCTCGCCAAGGCAATCGAAAAGGCAGCTGTCCGATTTTCCCCACCAGCAGCTTGAATCGCATCTGATCCGGGACCACATCCTTGCATTGAAGCCAGCAGGGCATCCGGCTTGCAGAAATGTTTGAGACGTTGAGCGCTAGTTCGTAGCGCTAAGCGACTTTAACAGGAGGTCTACATGGACAAACCGCTGGATGGCGAACTCTTCGGGCCGGGTGACAAGGACAATGAAAGCCGCGTCAAACGCGACTTTTGGCGCACCATCAAAAAGGCAGCACGCGCCGTTCCCTTCATGGATGAGGTGGTCGCAGCCTATTTCTGCGCGCTCGATCCACAGACGCCCGCACGCGTACGGATGATCCTGCTCGGGGCGCTTGGCTACTTTGTTCTGCCATTCGACACCATCCCGGATTTCCTGATCGCTTTCGGCTTCTCCGATGACGTCGCAGTCCTCACCATGGCCATCACCGCGGTGCGCGGCTATATCACCCCGGCACACCGGAAGGCGGCAAAGGACGCGCTTGAAGACTCCGTGAGATAGAGCCGCATTGCCGGATGACAGTTGATCCCGGCAGTTGGAAATGCATTGCTGGCAGGAGTGAGCGCAATCTGTTGTCACGACGACAGCGGAGCGCCATTCAGGAAGGCTTTGCGCAATGCGTTTGGGGTTTGTCGGCACCGGTGCAATTACCAGTGCTATTGTCAAAGGTCTCGCCGGATCCAGCCTTGCGGACTGGCCCGTAGTCGTCTCGCCCCGCAGCCGCGCCATTGCTGACGATTTGGCAGTTTCCGTGCCGTCGGTAAGCATCGCTGCAAACAATCAAGAGGTTATCGATCAAAGCGACATGGTGTTCCTCGCCATCCGCCCCCAGATCGCCCGTGAAGTCGTCTCCAGCCTGACCTTCCGGGATGGCCAGTCCGTCGTCAGCCTCGTCGCGGGTCTGTCCATACCGGCGCTCGAAAGTCTGATTTCTGCCAACGTCAACATTACCCGTGCGATTCCGTTGCCATCGGTGGAGAACCGCGCCTGCGCCACGCCCATATTGCCGCCCAATCCTGTCGTTGCGGCGGTATTTGACGTGCTTGGCTCGTCGATTGGCGTCCCTGATGCTGAAGCGTTTGATGGCTATGTCGCCGGTAGCGCGGTGATGGCCACCTATTTCGGCATCGTCGAGGCAACAGTCGGCTGGATGCAGGCAAATGGCATGAACCAGAGCGATGCTGACAAATACGCGCGCAACCTGTTTGGCAATCTCGGCGATGTCCTGCGCGTCCGGCCTGATTTGACGCTCGAACAACTGCGCGCAGCGCACACCACGATTGGCGGCCTGAACGAAATGGTGCACGACCGCTTCATCAGTGGTGGAGGCGCAGAGGCATTGGCGAAAGGGCTTGATGCAGTCTTGGCAAGAGTGCGCTCTTAAGCGCGCGCTCCTAATCCGTATCGACTGCGGGATCAGCCTCAATGGCCTTGCGCAGCCGCGCGAATGCCAGCCGGATCCGTGACTTCACGGTGCCAAGCGGCAACCCGGTCTCTGCGGCAATCTCCGAATGTGACAGGCCGTTGAAGAACGCGTAGCGCACAAGTTCCCGCTGGTCTTCCGGCAGTTCCGCCATCGCTGCGCGGATTCGCGCATCACGCCGAACCATGTCCACCGTCTGGTCAGCCGGTTCAGTTGCTTCCGGCTGAAACATCGGGTCTTCAGGATCAAGCAGCGCCGAGCGGTCCCGGCGTCTGGCGTCAATGCGCCGGTTGCGCGCCACGCGGA
Organism: Phyllobacteriaceae bacterium; assembly: GCA_031423755.1. GTDB lineage: Bacteria > Pseudomonadota > Alphaproteobacteria > Rhizobiales > Rhizobiaceae > JANMEX01. Next base: position 45,616 of record JANPGC010000049.1, read on the forward strand.
ACAGCCATGTCGACAGGCTTGATTTGCCCGGATCAAACAGATGCGCCTTTTGCCAAAGCGCGATCATCACCTCTTGGCACAGCTCTTCCGACTGGCCGCGGTCCATGCCCAGACGCATCAGATAGCCGTTGATGCGCGGGGCAAAATAGTCAAACAGCTCGCCAAAGGCCTGCCGGTCCCGTTCGCTCGCCACGCGCGCCGCAAGCATGGCGAACCGTTCCGGCGTGAAGGAGGACTGCAAGGCAAAAGGCTCCGGGTCTGGTTGTCGCGCATGGGCGCTGCGAGGAACGACTGCATCCGAATGACGCATGATTCCGCAGAAAGGTCAAATTTGCGCCGCTTTTGTTCGCTTGGGATGAGCCCAAGGGACGTAATGCGGTTCCCAGGGCGCGGGAAATGCACCGGAATGATCTGAATTCGGCTTCTGTTCACCGTTCGGTAACCAGAAATGCCGCAAAATTGAACGGATCGGACCGGCCTGTTATGCTGTAGCCTGTGGCCGTTGACCAACAAGGATTTGTGGTTCCATGCGTATGATATCTGTGGTGACTGCCGGTGCGGTGTTGCTGGGCGCGGCAAGCGCCGCCATGGCGCAGGCCCCGACCGAAATTGGCGCATATTCCGCTTGGCGGGCCTATGCCTATGTCACAGGCGGCACCAAGGTCTGCTACATTCTGACCGTTGCCAAGACGAGCAAGCCCGAAAAGGGCATCAAGCACGGCACAAACTTTTTTCTGATCAGCCAGAAGCCGGGTCAAAACGTCGCCTTCGAGCCGCAGTTCATGGCCGACTATGAGTTGAAAGCCCAGACCAAGGTCACCGTCACCGTCGGCGAAAAAAGCTTCTCAATGTTCACCTCCGGCAAGTCCGGCTGGATGGAAAATGCCGCTGAGGAGCCATCACTGCTCGCCGCCATGAAGACCGGCAAATCCATGTCTATCGCCGCCGTGTCCAAACGCGGCACAGAGACAGGCTACACCTTCTCGCTGTCAGGCATTTCCAAGGCGCTCGAGGCAGTGAAAAGCTGCAAATGAGTTGACAGCTGTCAACGCTGTGACGGCCTTGTCTCCAGATTTATGCAGTTTCTGCACACTTGCGTCACATGGGTGACCTTTTCTGAGTTAAGTGCTAGAGGCGCGGCCAGCAAACCTGTTTCGCCGTGCAAAGGCCCGCCGTTCCATGACCGCCACAATTGATCTTATCGAACCCGCTGCCCGCGACGCCATGCGTCCCGCCATGTCCGAAAAGCCGTCGCTGATCGGCCTGACTCGTGCGCAGATGGGCGACGCCCTGCGCGGCGTCGGCATTCCCGACAAGCAGATCAAGATGCGCGTGCAACAGATCTGGCAATGGCTCTATGTGCGCGGCATCTCGGATTTCGCCGACATGCGCAACATTTCCAAGGATCTGGTCGCAACGCTGGCACAGCATTTCACCATCCAGCGCCCGGAAATCGTCGAAGAGCAAATCTCCGCCGACGGCACGCGCAAATGGCTGTTCCGGTTTCCGCCTCGCGGGGCAGGGCGTCCTGTCGAGATCGAAACCGTCTACATCCCCGAAGAAGGCCGCGGCACGCTCTGTGTCTCAAGCCAAGTCGGCTGCACGCTCACCTGCTCCTTCTGCCACACCGGCACGCAGAAACTGGTGCGCAACCTCACCACCGAAGAGATTGTCTCGCAGCTGCTCGTCGCCCGCGACCGGCTGGGCGATTTCCCCAACCGCGACACACCGGACGGTACCATCGTTCCCTCTGAGGGGAGACTCGTATCGAACATCGTCATGATGGGCATGGGCGAGCCGCTCTACAATTATGACAATGTCCGCGATGCGCTGCTGCTGTTCTCCGATGGCGACGGCCTCGCCCTCTCCAAGCGCCGCATCACGCTTTCAACCTCCGGCGTGGTGCCGATGATCCACCAGATCGGCGAGGAGACCGGCGTCATGCTGGCCATTTCGCTGCATGCCGCCAAGGACGAGCTGCGCGACATTCTGGTGCCGATCAACAAGAAATACCCCGTCAAGGAACTGCTCGCCGCCTGCAAGACCTATCCCGGCGTCTCCAACGCCCGCCGCATCACGTTCGAATATGTGATGCTGAAGGGCGTCAATGATTCGCTCGACGACGCCAAGGAGCTGATCAAGCGCCTCAAGGGCATTCCGGCCAAGATCAACCTCATCCCGTTCAACCCGTGGCCAGGCACGGATTACCAGTGCTCGTCCTGGGAACAGATCGAAAAGTTCGCCGACTTCATAAATGAAGCCGGCTATGCATCCCCCATCCGTACCCCGAGAGGCCGCGACATCCTCGCCGCCTGCGGCCAGCTGAAAAGAGAATCCGAGCGCATGCGCAAGGTCGATCGCATCGCAGTGGAAGCCAAGATGATCGCCGGGCCCGGGGAAGAATGATCCGC
>JANPGC010000050.1:0-2998 GCA_031423755.1 Phyllobacteriaceae bacterium
GTCAGTTCACGCGCCTTGCGCGCCGCCTCGCGCGCGGCAGCCGCTTCAATCCCCTTGCCGATCAGCACCTTGGCCTGCGTCGGGTGCTCTTCCAGCCATGAGCCAAGCGCTTCGTTGACGAGATTTTCGACAGCGGGCCGCACTTCGGAAGACACCAGCTTGTCCTTGGTCTGCGACGAAAATTTCGGGTCTGGAACCTTGACCGAAAGAATCGCCGTCAGCCCTTCGCGGCAGTCATCGCCTGTAATCGCCACCTTTTCCTTCTTGGTCATGCCGGAGGATTCGCCATAGCCGACCACCTGCCGTGTCAGCGCGCCGCGGAACCCCGCCAGATGCGTGCCGCCGTCGCGCTGGGGAATGTTGTTGGTGAAGCACAATACGTTTTCATGGTAGCTGTCATTCCACCACATTGCCACTTCCACGGTGATGCCGTCTTTTTCGGCATTGATGGTGATCGGCGTATCGACCAGCGGCTTCTTGGCGCGGTCGAGATAGCGTGCAAACGCCTCCAGCCCGCCCTCATACATCAGCTCGGTCTTCTTCTCGTCGGCATGGCGCCGGTCCGTCAATATGATCCGCACGCCCGAGTTCAGGAATGCGAGTTCGCGAAGGCGATGCTCCAATGTGTTGTAGTCAAACTCGGTCTTGGTGAACGTGTCGGTCGAGGGCAGGAAGGTCACTTCCGTGCCGGTCTCGTTGCCGCAATCGCCAGTCACGATCAATGGCGAATCCGCATTGCCATGCGTGAAGCTCATCTCGTGAATGTGCCCCTTGCGGCGGATTTTCAGCTTCAGCGAAACCGACAGCGCGTTGACGACAGAAACGCCAACGCCATGCAACCCGCCGGAAACCTTGTACGAATTCTGGTCAAACTTCCCGCCCGCATGCAACTGCGTCATGATGACTTCAGCCGCCGAAACGCCTTCTTCATGCATGTCGGTGGGAATGCCGCGGCCATTGTCCGTAACGGTCACTGACCCGTCCGGATTGAGCGTGACAGTCACCAGATCAGCCCAGCCGCCCAGCGCCTCGTCGATGGCGTTGTCCACCACCTCATAGACCATGTGGTGCAGACCGGAGCCATCGTCCGTGTCGCCGATATACATGCCCGGCCGCTTGCGCACGGCATCAAGCCCCTTGAGCACCTTGATCGAATCCGCGCCATATTCGGCCTGTTCAGGAACTTCCGGCAAATCGGTCATGGTCACCACATTTCACAACAGTCAAAAACCCGCACGCGAATCACACGCGGAAGGCTGATCTCTTCTAGAGGCTACGGGCAGATTTTGCCACGAAAAGGCATGGATCCAGGCAGGAAAGCAGCCAGTTTCCAGTGATTTTTCAAGGATTAGCGCAGGATTGGGGCGGTTTTGCGGGGGCGTGTCTGCGTTTGAGCGGCGAAGTGAAGTCTGGGTAGTCGGGACACGCCCGACGATGACGAAATTTCGGGCTCTGAGACAATGTTAAGTGTTCACTATTTCCAGCCAATTCCCCCCCCCCCCCCGCGTCGTCATCGTAGGGCTTGTCCCGCCGACCCCGACTTTCTGCGCCATGCAAGCTTCTCACTCCGGCCGAATCCGCGCCCCGGTCTTGTCCGCAAATGCCGCCAGCCGCTCCCGCGCGGCAGGCTGCGTGTTGACCATCCCCGCCACCACCGCCTCGGCATAGGCCGCGTCGAAACTCGACATGTTCTGCATGTGGCTGATCGCCGAGCAGATCGCAAAGTTGCTCAGCGGCAGGTTGGCCGCCGTGCGGCGGGCAATTTCCAGCGCCCTGTCAAAACTGGAGCCTTCGACAAGATATTGCGCGAGTCCCACATCCACCGCTTCCTGGCCTTTGAATATGCGCCCGGTCAGCATCATGTCGGTCATCCGCGCCTTGCCAACCAGATCAGCCACCCGGATCGTCGCGCCACCGCCTGTGAACAGGCCGCGCGTGCCTTCGGGCAAAGCAAAGTAGGCGGTCTGATCCGCAACGCGAATATGCGCCGCCGAAGCCAGCTCCAGCCCGCCGCCAACCACCGCGCCCTGCAGCGCCGCAATAACCGGCACGCCGCCGTATTCCATCTTGTTGAATGCCTCGTGCCAGCGCAGGCAAATGTGCATGAATTCTGCCGGGCTGCGGTCCTCTCTGTGATGCTCCACCAGATCAAGCCCGGCGCAGAAATGATCCCCCTTGCCCGCCAGTACCACGGCGCGCACACCCGATTGCGGTATGGCCGAAAACAGCGTCACCAACTCTTCGATCGTCTGCGCATTCAAGGCATTGCGCTTGTCCGGCCGGTTCAGCGTCGCCACCAGTACGCCATCGTCGTGGAGGTCCAGCGTCAGGTTTTCGATGCCGAGGTTCGTCACGTCTTTCATGGGAATTCCAATCTCATCTCAAAGGAACGGCAGCTCCGCCAGCGACGCCGCCTCCGCCTTGCCATCGCGCATCACAGTCACCCGGTCGCCCGCCTTCGCGGATACCGAAACCAGCCCAAAACCAATGTTCTTTTTCATCCGGTACGACCAGATAATATTCGTCATCGAGCCGGCTTTCAGGCCATCCGCCAGAATGTCAAACCACATGAACGACGCCCCTGCCGGTGCCTCATTGTCGAGCACCACGCCCAACTGATGCCGCTTGACACCCTGTGCCTTGATCTTGCGCAGCGCCTGAATTCCGACCGTGTCGTCCGGCACTGTCAGATCAACAAATTTCCCCATCCGCACCTCAAACGGATTGGTGAAATCATCGGTATCGCCGCCATAGGAAATCAGCCCGCTTTCAATCCGCTCATGCACATTCGGATTGCCCGGGCCGATGCCCCAAGGCCTGCCCGCTTCCTTGACGATATTCCACAGCTCGCCCCCGCGCGAACCATCCATCAGATAAATCTCGAACCCGCCCTGCTTGGACCAGCCAGACCGCGCCACCGCCACCGGAATGCCGGTGATTTCAGTTTCCTTGAACCAGAAATATTTGAGGCCCCGCACCCAGTCGCCGAATATCGAGG
>JANPGC010000051.1:0-12955 GCA_031423755.1 Phyllobacteriaceae bacterium
GCGGCGCAGGCCGCGCCTGCTGCGCAAAACGCGCCGCTGCAATAGCACCTGGAGGCGCCTGCGATGCTGACCGGGCGCTGATCAGCTCCGGTCATGTTCGGTTCGCCGAAGTGGATCGGCTGGCTTGTGATGTATGGTAAAGTGCTCTCCTTCACAACAGAGCGGTCTCTGGTCCTTGTGCGCCGCAGGCAAACTCGAGTTGGTCTCGCCTTGCCGATCAGAGTGTGGTGGTGAGAAAAGGCTCAGCCGATTGGCAGAGATCATGAAGGCCGCAATCTGCTGCGCCACTTACCAAATCCGCTTGCGCAGAACCTTGATGACGATTTGGCCTTCATTCACCTCCGTCATGAGACTGGACGGAAGCTGACTCTTCTCGGCAACAAGGCTGGTTGCGACATCGCTGCGCCAATAGTCGGTGTGCGTGACGATGTTGGGGAGCACCCAACCGGGGCGCGTGATCTTTACGGCCATCTGCGAGATGCCATGGCCGAACAGCTGTTTGACCGGCCCGCCGATGAAATCGCCGCCAAAGATCAGCTTGCGGATCGGATCATAGATTGCCAGCCAGCGCGTTGCGGCAAACATTGCGCCGTGATGTGGAATTTTGCTGCCCGCCTTGTGGCTGTAGAATGTGAAGCCGTCTTTCTCGCTGGAGCCGGCCTTCGCCTTTTCGAGCACAGGCGGACAGGTTGGGAAACGCCGCTCGTCTATGTTCTTCTGGAACCTTGGCCAATCGCGTGACATCAGAAAATCCGCGCGTGCAAGCGGCGATCCCATCGTTATGAAATCGGATATCCGCCAAGCGGCCTTTTCGGCGCGCATCGTCACAGCGATGCTGGATTGCAGCCCTGCAAGCGCATTGTGCTGTGCGTCGGACTGGACACTGGAATAGACGGGCAAGTCCGCCATGTCGTCCATTGCCTTGATTGCGGCATCAGGCACCTTGTGGAAGCTGCTTATGTTGCGCTGCGCCCAGAAAATCCGCATCACATCATAGGCGACAATTGACCCGAGACTGTGCGCAATGACAATGATGCGGTCATACTCAGACTGATCAGTTTCAATGCCATCCTTGTACGCCTTCCGGTCATGCAGTTCGGTCAACAGCGAGATGCCGCGCTCGCGGATCGCCTTCCGTCCGGCGATCAAGTCAGGGTCCACGCCGACATAGCGCGCCACATCGCCAAAATAGGGAACACCAAACTTTGTGACGCCAAACCACACCAGCGCTGCGATGAGCACCTGTATCCATTTGGCGCGAATCAGATGACAAAAAACAGATGCCGCTTCGCAATCGCAGCCCTCGGGCGGGCAGCTTGCATCGGCAAAAGTCAGCTCGCGCCACGGCAAGCCATGCCACGCGGCTGCAGCCACCGTCCCGACGATGAGAACTGGTGAAACGAAAGTCCAGTTGATGGAGAGGGAGCGTGCAGCATTGGGGGCTGTCCGGCGGTCCCTGACGTGCCGCCCGCTTTCATAAACGAGGAACAGAAGAAGCAGACAGCAAAAGACCGCCAAAATGATTATCTGCGCCGGGCTCGGATTTCCTTTCGCGGAACCCATGAAATCCGTGAATTGTTTCACCGGGTTGCTTGTCAAAAGCGGGCCAAGCCAGACCAGAGTGCCCAATACAACCGCCCACAAGAATATCCAGATCCGCCACACTTCCTTTGGCACTTGATGCGGCCAGCGCAGCATGAGGCCGGCCACCCAGCCGCGAAGCTGGGCGAAAGAGCCGCCGCCGAGCAAGTCGGCATAATAAAGCTCATAGAAATCCGTGTTCGGCTCCTCGCCGCTCCCGGTGACACGTATGCGCGCCAGTTCGGCCGAACCGGTGGCCTGATCGGGAATGATAAATACGCCGCGCTTATCCGCCAGTGTCTCCGCAAGCACCCTGAGCGTTTCCATCGGCCGCTGTTCGCCCATGCCGTGGACAACGACGACAGCCTGCTTGCGCCTCTCGGCCTTGACAGGCGCAGCTCCCGCGCCCACAGGTTTGGAGATTGCCGCCTCGCCAGCCATCTGCCCCTCCTGCCGGTGTGTTCGACAAGAAGGCTACACCTGCCCTAAAGGAAGGTCAATCTGCGGTGGCAAACAGGACTTGGTGAATTGTCGGGGCCGGTGCTGCTCAGGCGATAATGCCGTTCACCGATCCAGCGCCTTCACAATATCATCCGTCATCTTCTTCGCATCGCCCAAGAGCATCATCGTGCCATCGCTGTAAAACAGCGAGTTGTCGATACCGGCATAGCCAGACGCCATTGAGCGCTTGAGGAACAGACAGGTGCCCGCCTTGTCCACGTCCAAAATGGGCATGCCGTAGATCGGCGACGACTTGTCATCACGCGCAGACGGATTGGTAACGTCATTGGCCCCGATGACAAACGCCACGTCGGCGCTGGCAAATTCGGAATTGATGTCTTCCAGTTCAAACACTTCGTCATAAGGCACATTGGCTTCGGCCAACAGCACGTTCATGTGCCCCGGCATGCGGCCTGCCACCGGGTGGATGGCATATTTCACTTCCACGCCATTGGCCTTCAGCTTGTCAGCCATCTCGCGCAAGGCATGCTGCGCCTGGCTCACCGCCATGCCATAGCCTGGCACGATGATCACCTTCGAGGCATTCTTCATCAGGAAGGCGGCGTCGTCTGCCGAGCCCTGCTTGACCGGCTTGTTGGAATTGTCCTCGCCGCTGCCACCGATCACCGTCTCGCCGCCAAAGCCGCCGAGAATGACCGAGATGAACGAGCGGTTCATGCCCTTGCACATGATATAGGAAAGGATCGCACCGGACGATCCAACCAGCGCGCCGGTGATGATCAGCGCCAGATTGCCGAGCGTAAAGCCGATGCCCGCCGCCGCCCAGCCCGAATAGGAGTTGAGCATCGAGACCACCACCGGCATGTCCGCGCCGCCAATCGGGATAATCATGAGCACGCCGAGCGCCAACGAAACGGCAACGATCAGCCAGAAAATGAAGTGGCTTTCGGTCATTACCAGTAGCCCAATCAGAACCACCAACGAAATGCCAAGCCCCGCGTTCACAAAATGCCGCATCGGCAGCATGATCGGCTTGCCGGACATGCGCCCGTCGAGCTTCAAAAATGCAATGATCGAGCCGGTGAACGTCACCGCGCCGATGGCGACGCCAAGCGACATTTCAACAAGCGCCTGCCCGTGAATCGAGCCGACCGCACCGATGCCGAAGCTTTCCGGCGCGTAAAGCGCAGCGGCTGCCACCATAACAGCGGCAAGGCCGACCAGCGAATGGAACGCCGCGACCAGCTGCGGCATCGCCGTCATTGGAATCTTGCGCGCAATGTAAGCACCAGCGCCGCCGCCAATGCCGAGCCCGGCAAGAATCAGCGCGAAACTGCCGAATGACAGGCCCGTCAGAAACAGCGTCGTCACGATGGCAATGCCCATGCCGATCATGCCGTATTGGTTGCCCTGACGGCTGGTGGTCGGGTGTGAAAGGCCGCGCAGCGCCAGAATGAACAGGACGCCGGAGACAAGGTAAAGGAAGGCAGCAAAGCTGGCTGACATGGGATACTGACCTTACTTTTCTTTTTTCTTGTACATCGCCAGCATCCGCTGGGTGACAAGAAAGCCGCCGAAAATATTCACCGATGCGAGCACCAGTGCAATGAAGCCGAAGAGTGTCGCCGTGCCGGAGAGCGAAAGCCCGACCGACAGCAGCGCGCCAACCACGATAACCGAGGAAATGGCATTGGTGACCGCCATCAGCGGCGTATGCAGCGCCGGTGTCACCGACCAGACCACATAGTAGCCGACGAAGATTGCCAGAACGAAGATCGCCAGCTGAAACACAAACGGATCAATCGCGCCGCCGCTCGCGCCATGGGCGATGGCGCCAGCCGCATCCGGCAGTGTTTCCGCAGCCTGGCGCACGGCGTCTGCCGCCTGGCTTAAGCCCTCAAGGGCCTTGTCGAGTGTCGGGTTGGCCATCATTCAGCTCCCTTGGCTTTGGATGCAGGTTTCTTCGCCGGTGCGGACTTTTTGGAGGCAGCATTTGGCGCGGCCGGCTTGGCTTCCATGACCGGTGCAGCAGCGAGCGCCGTCACAGCAAACGCCGGGTGCACAACCGCCCCGCCATGCGTCAAAAGCGTTGCCTTGACCAGCTCATCTTCCGGGTTGATCGAAAACAGCTTGGTGTCTTTGGAAACCATCGTCTCGAGGAACGACACAAGGTTCTTGGCATAAAGCAATGATGACGAGGCCGCGATGCGGCCCGGCACGTTCAGATGCCCGACGATCTTCACATCGCCGACCATGACAACCTTGCCCGCAACCGCGCCTTCAACATTACCGCCGCGCTCGACAGCAAGGTCTACGATCACCGAACCCGGCTTCATCGCCGCAACCATCTCCTTGGACACGAGCCGCGGCGCCGGACGGCCCGGGATCAGCGCCGTGGTGATGACAATGTCCTGCTTGGCAATGTGCTCGGCAACGAGCGCCGCCTGCTTGGCCCTGTATGCCGCCGACATTTCCTTGGCATAGCCGCCAGCCGTTTCAGCGGCCTTGAACTCATCGTCCTCAACCGCAATGAATTTTGCGCCCAGCGAGGCAACCTGTTCCTTTGCCGCCGGACGCACGTCCGTGGCGGTCACAATGGCACCCAGACGCCGTGCAGTGGCAATTGCCTGCAAACCGGCAACGCCTGCGCCCATCACAAACACCTTGGCGGCGGCAACGGTGCCCGCTGCCGTCATCATCATCGGCAGGGCGCGGTCATATTCCGCAGAAGCGTCAATCACCGCCTGATACCCGGCAAGATTGGCCTGTGATGACAAGACATCCATCACCTGGGCACGCGTGATGCGCGGCATGAATTCCATCGAGAACGCGGAAATCCCGGCATCGGCCATGGCTTTCACCGCATCATTCTGGCCGTACGGATCCATCGTCGCAATCACCGCCGCGCCTTTTTTGTATGACTTGACCTCGGACGCAGACGGCCGGCGAACCTTTAAAACCACATCAGCGGATTTGCCGTCCGAAGCCGAGCCGATCTTGGCACCAGCGGCTGCAAATGCATCGTCTGTGACGCGCGAGGCATGCCCGGCACCTTTCTCGACAATCACGTCGAACCCGAGGCCGACAAGTTTCTTCACCGAATCAGGCGATGCGCCAACGCGCGTCTCCACCGGATCGGTTTCCTTGGGAACAAAGACAATCTGCGCCAATGCGGTCACCTTCACATTTCAACTCAAGCCACTTCAGCCGACTGGCCGCCACTTGAAAACAACAAATTACATCGTGACGTAAGCTGCGCCCAAAATCACAAGCAACAGCAAGGTTCCGGAGAAAAACCCGCCCACGAAAAAGCCGAAAGCCATCGCAGCCATCAGGCCGACGCAAGCGACCGTCCCCCACTTGGCCAGCCCGAGAAAGCGGCCATACGTCTTGTCGTGCTCGGAATAGTCCATCGGCGCGCCAACTTCGAGCGGACCGGTATTTTGCGAATGTTCAGCCATAATGCCCTCCAAGAAAATGCCCTTCAAGAATTGGATCGTCGGGTGTTCAAATGAGCTTGTTTGAGCGTGCAATCTTGCGATCTGGTTAGGCGTGCGAGGCGACGCGGCATTCATACCGCAAGCATTGCACAACGCAGCCAGAGCGCAAAAGAACACGCTGAAAAAAACGCACTCGAAAGCCCGATGGACTCATGCTTTGGCAATAGACAAAAGCGCGCCGGAGAGCAATCGCAGAAAATACTGCCAGCAGCCTGCTTCAGACCGCCACGGGCCGGAAACTTGCGGCCCCGAAAAGCTGCGGATTGGCGTATCGCGCCGACGGAAGAATATTGACTGGCGGATAGTTCAGCTCTTCGCTGGGCGCAAACATCATCTTCTGCTCCCAATACTGCGATTTGAAAAACGGCAACCGCGTTTCAAGCCGCGCGCGAATGTCGTCAATCCGCGCGCCAAGCAGCATCATCGGCACAGTGAATCCATGCACCGTCTGCGGCGGCTCCATATCGACAGACCCGAAACTGCGGCGATAGAAAGACGCAGCGTCCGAGCGCACAAATGTCATGCAGTGTGAAGCATCGAAATACTCTGACGCCATCGCAGCCACGCGCAGCGTCAGGAACGGTATTGCCGGATATTGCCACAGCATTTGATGATCTGCCGCAAATCGTGAAGGATCAACATAGCATTTCCCTCCTTCGACCAGCTGTGCCGCCCGCGCCGGGAAGAAGGATGCCGTCGGCCCGTGCAGATGCCGGGACGATGTGACGTGAATCCGGACTGTGCTGGTCAGCACTTCGTCAATGTAGACACCGATCACATAGCAATCTTCAGACCGGTCATACGTGTCAACAAATGATCCAAATTGCTTCGCGTCGATAAACTCCCTGTTGTTGTAAGAGGCGCTTCTGAGTTTCTCGATGGCCGCCATGTCCTCAACGGACGTCATGCGGCGATATTCCACACGATCCAGAAGATTGAACATGCTTCCGAGGAAGGCCCGGTTGGATTGCCCGGAATCCGTTGTGTTCATGATTGACTGCTGCCCACTTGCGCCCACTTAACAGGATTGGTGTCCCGTATCAGGACACAAGCTACGCATGTTGAGTCGCGTGTAAAGACTTTTTTAACCTAGACGCGAATAAATGGTTAATTTTTCGGAGACAGAGTCCCAAAAACGATATTATTAGTAAATATGCATTCAAACTTTGGTTGTTGAATTTATATTCAATGAGTTGAAGTCAAGGTTCCCTAGCGGCAACTTCAAGCTGTTTTCAGCGTCGCCACTGGTTTTTGGAGCATCAGTTGCCGTCTCAAGCGATTCGCCTTGCGCCGCCTTTTGATTCCTCAGACAACGTGAACACGCTTGAGATCAGCGTAGCGATCCCGCGCGAGGACAAGGCCGCGCCGAACAGGAAGCCCTGCGCCAGATCAATGTGCGCATGTGACTTGAGCCGTTCAAATTGCTCAAGTGTCTCAATGCCTTCGACGGTGACAATCAGGCCAAGCTCATGCGCCAGCTGGGTGACGCCGGACACCAGCTTGAGAGAGCGGTCATTGCTGACGATCTCGCGCACAAAGGACTGGTCGATCTTGACCTTGTCGAGGGGCAGATTGTGCAGATAGCTGAGGCTCGAATAGCCGGTTCCAAAGTCATCGAGCGCAATCCGGATACCCGATTTCTTCAACTCCAACAGCATTGATGAGGCAAGGAACTGATCCTCAAGAATCGCGCCCTCGGTGACTTCCACTTCCAGCCGGTTAGGCTCAAGCCGCGAGCGCGCGAGCGCAACCCTGACCATCTCGCCAATCTGCGAACCGCGGAAGTCGATGGCGGAAAGGTTTACAGAGACGCTGACTTCGCCCTCCCAGCCTTTGCAGTCCTCGCATGCCTGTTCAAGCATGAAGCGCGTCAGGTCGGTGATTGTGCCCGTCTCCTCCGCAAGGGGAATGAATATCGCCGGCGAAATCGGACCAAGTTCTGGATGGTCCCAGCGGCACAAGGCTTCACACCCTGAAATCTGCATCGTGTCAGCACAGATAATCGGCTGGTAGAAGACGTTGAGTCGGCGTTCCTTTATCGCCATCTTCAGGTCCGTCTTCAGCCGCTGGCGCTTCTGGTAGCGCTCATCCATCGCCTCGGCAAAAAGCGTGGAAATGCCTTTCCCGCGCCCCTTGGACTCGTAAAGCGCAAGATCCGCCTTGATCATCAGCTGTGCAAGGTCAAACGCGTGCGAGCGCGTGATGACGAGCCCGGCAGAAATTGTGATCGTCAAATGATGCCCGCCGACATCAAAATTGCCGACAAGCGAGGCAAGTGTGCGCCGCGCGGCAAATTCGGCATCCGCCGCCGTTTCAAAATTTGTCAGAAGCCCGACAAACTCGTCGCCGCCAAACCGTGAGAAGCAGGCGAACTCCTCAGTCATCATGTTGATGCGGTCTGCAACCCGGCACAGCAACTCATCGCCCACCGGGTGGCCGAGGCTGTCATTGACATGCTTGAAGTCATCAAGGTCGATGACAAAAAATGCCGAAAACGAATCCGGGTTGGACTTTGCAATATAATTTCGCGTCAGTTCCTTGAAATAGGAGCGGTTCGGCAGTCCGCTGAGCGAATCGAAACGCGCCATACGGTGGATCTTTTCTTCTGCCTGAACCCGCTCGGTCACATTCTCAAAAATCAGCACGCCGCCATTGGCGCTTGCCTTTCTGCCGGAAAATTCCACCGTTCCGCCATCGCTGGACTTCAAGGTGAACTTGCGTGTGTCAGTCCCGTCCAGCATGGCTGCGAGGCGCTGCTCGATCGTCTCCACCATTCCACCGCTGAGCACGCCATTGAAACGGCAGAAACGGATGATGGTTTTCAAGCTGCGCCCGTGCAGCGTTTGCGCATTTGACGCCTTCAGCATTTCAAATGCACGCTTGTTGACCACCATGGCGCGGTTTTCGCTGTCAAACATGATGAGGCCCTGCGGCATGTTGTTGAGCGCCACATCCAGCTTGTCGGCAATCTTCTTCACTTCCAGCCGCCCGACCACCGCCTCTTTCAAAAACTCGCGGACATAGCGCGACATCGAACTGACCGAAATGAAGAAAGGCACCAGCAGCGCCGCGCCCGCATAATGTTTCCAGCCGCCAATCTGCACAAGCGCGGCAAAAATCGGCGAGAAAGCAAAAAACGAGAACAGATGCACGATGCGGCCGGACGCAAAGTTCTTGCCGACAATTGTCACCATCGTCGCCATGGTCAGTGTCATCGACGCAAATTCGGCGAAGCTGTCACGCGAAAGGATTGACATGTAGGTCAAAGCGCCAATCTGAACGGCCAGAAGATTGACACCGATGGAATAGCGGTATTCCCACTTGCGGCTCAAGTGCACGGCATTCTTGCCGATCATCGCAAGATCAAACAGCCAGGAGTCGGCAACCCGCAAGATGCCGGTTAACAAAAACAGGCCGGTGAAAATCTGGAAAACAGGATCTCCGGTGCTTTCCCAGATCGCATAAGCGACGAGCGCCTGCGCGAGAAAGCCAAAAACCACGACACCGCGGTTTGAATACAGGGATTCAACAAACGGGACATAAACCTCGTCGGGCAGGCCTGCGTTGTTTTTATTCTTCATTTTTTCGCTCGCATGCGTGGCTCCTGTGAAGCTAGCAGCAAATCCTTAAAGATTCCCCTCGGACTCCGGGTGCAACCGGAGCATTTAACTACAATCCGATGCAACCTGTCCCAAAAAATGGATGATCTTGGGTTGTATAAGATTTAACCCAAATAAAACTAAATATAAAGTCTTGTTTCAAGCTAAAACTGATCGAAACAGCATGTTTTTCTATTTTCTTTGGAAGTGAAAACTGCAATGCATGCTGGAAAAACGTTTCCACTGACGACGTTATTACGGACAAGGCTCCTTATAATGACCCGGAAGTTTGCCGTCAGGGTGACCAGCGAGTTCAGGGTTGGGTGTGTAAACAGGCCCGACGACCAGTGGCCGGTCGGGCAGAATGGATTGATCCAGCGTCGACGTCAGCGTGGACTCGATCCGTTGCAAAACCGTCTTGTCCGGCCCGAACAGGCTTACGGTAAACGCATAGGGTTTGCCCTTGGCCACACAGGTCAGCGGCGGGCTTTCCAGCGCCACCTTGCCTGTCTTGGTCCAAACCTTTTCTTCGACACGAAAAGGCTCTCCGCCATTCGGATTGTCGAAAACAGCCACAACCATCGAGCCCTCCGGCACCGGCTTCACAATCCCAAAAGTGACGACATAGGTCGCCGTGGCCACACGATAGTTGAAAATGAAAACCTTGCCGGTAAGCGCCAGATAGTCGTCTTTCCCGCTTTCGCGGCAGCCGCCAAGCAGCGCAAGGAACGCAAAGACACCCAACCACAAGCGGACTTGTCTCATGATGCAACCGCCTCATGCTTTGCTGTCGTCATTTTCCGCCTGTAATGCGCCTTGACCTTTGACCGGTTTCCACAGACGGCCATGTCGCACCACAGCCGCGACTTGTTTTTGCTCCGGTCAATGAACAGCCAATCACAATTCGGGCAGATTTTGGTCCGCGCCCGTATCGCCGGATCAAGCAGCCGCATCGCCGATACCGCCATGGCACGATTGAGCGGCAAATCGCCATGGCCTGCATCCGCGCACAGCGATGCCGCAGCGAAAAGCCGGGCCAAGCCGTATCCGGCGTCCGGCCGGCCCTCAAGCTGGGGCCGCAGCCAGTCATTCAATGCCTCCCGCAGTGCCAAAAGCGCTTGCGTTGATTTACCGCTGGCAAAATCCGACGGCACAGCGTCGCCAACTTCCACCGCCCTGTGGCGCGCAGCGGCGGCAGCAAAGCCCGCAACATTTTCAACATCCTCAAACCGGTCAGCGCGGCGCGCGGGATCGCCCCTGCAGACCACCGTGTTGACCAAATCAAGCGCCAGCAATCCGCCCGAAAACCTGTGTGCCGTCCATTCAAAAGCCATAAGAAATATTAACTGGCATAATTCGTTTTGCAAGTTAGAATATTGCAATCACTGGAGCTTCGCTTGGTCTATTTATCCCAGATCATGGCCAATGGCCTGCACAATGGCGCGCTCTATGCCCTGCTCGCGTACGGCTATGTACTGACCTTCAGCGTGACCAAGCGGGCAAACCTTGCCCACGGTGCGGTTTTCGCATTTTCAGGCCAGATCCTCGTGCTGGGGGCGACCACAGGCTATAACGTCCTGTGGATGACCCTGCCCGCCGCGCTCGCATTTGGCGCGCTCTCGTCCGCAGTCCTCACCGGCATTGTCTTGATGGTGTTTGCATGGACCATCATCCCGCGCTTTATCGACCGCGCGCCGAACATGATGATCACGATCACACTCGGCATCGCGATTGTTCTTATGGAGGGAGCCCGCATCGGCGCAGACACGCGCGACTACTGGCTGCCCCCACTGTTGAATGCCCAGACGCAGCTTTTCCCGATGCAGGGCGCACCAACCCTGACTGCCCTGCAACTCATCAACATCTTCACAATCCTGCTCGTGATCGTCGCGGCGGAAGCAGTGCTGCGACGCACATCCGCAGGCCGTGCACTGCGCGCCGTCTCCGATGATCCGCAGGCTGCAAATCTCTGCGGCACGGATGCGGCCAACGTCCGCCGCAACGCCGTGCTCGCAGGCGGCGTTCTCGCTGCATTGGGCGGCATGCTGGCAACGCTCTACTTCGGCAACATGTCTTTTGGTGCAGGGCTGACCTACGGCTTGAAAGTCCTGTTCATCACATCCGCTGGCGGCTTCTCAAGCCCGGCCCGCGCGGCGCTAGGCGCCTTCCTGTTCGGCGAGGCCGAAAGCTTGTGGGACGGCTACTTCCCGATCGTCTGGCGCGAACTGGTCTTCTACAGCCTGCTCGCCCTCATGCTCTGCCTGCGCACCGAACACCGCCTCGTGTCAAATCAGCGGATTTGATTGCCCAAAGCGCCCGAGTTTGCTTGCACCCTCCACAACTGCCGCTAGACTGATCGTCAACAAATGACTCTGGGAGGGGAAATTGGATCTTATGCTGGCCCTGTCGCGGCTCATCGATCGCGTGAACGAATTCATCGGCAAATCCGTATCCTGGCTGATCTTGGTCGCCGTGCTGGTCAGCGCCGGCAACGCCATTGTCCGCAAAATGTTCAACATGTCCTCCAACGCATGGCTGGAAGCGCAATGGTATCTGTTCGGCGCGGTCTTCATGCTGGCCGCCGCCTACACGCTCAAACAGAACGAGCACATCCGCATCGACATCTTCTACGGCGCGCGCACCAAACGCACGCAAGACTGGATCGACCTGTTCGGACATCTCGTCTTCCTGCTCCCCTTCTGCCTGCTCATGCTCTGGCTCCTGACGCCCTACACAGTCCACGCCATCAAATCCGGCGAAGTCTCGGCGAACGCCGGCGGGCTGATTCTGTGGCCATCAAAGGCCGTCATCCTCGCCGGCTTCATCCTTCTGACCCTCCAATGCATCTCCGAAATCATCAAGCGCATCGCCATCATGCAAGGGTTGATCGACGATCCCAACCCGCATCTTGCCACCCACATGCCGCTCGAAATGGCTCCAACGGTAAAGGGCGATGACAATGTTTGAATTCATCGCCACAAACCTTGCCCCCATCATGTTTGCAGGCCTCGTCTTCTTCCTGCTGCTCGGCTACCCCGTCGCCTTCGCGCTTGCCGCCAACGGCCTGTTCTTCTTCATCGTCGGGGTCGAACTCGCCCCGCTGTCCGGCGGCGAAATCTCGCTGTCATGGCCGCTCCTCGGCGCATTGCCGGACCGGATATGGGGCACCATGTCCAACGACACGCTGCTCGCCATCCCCTTCTTCACCTTCATGGGACTGATCCTCGAACGCTCCGGCATGGCCGAAGACTTGCTCGACACCATCGGCCAGCTGTTCGGCCCGATCCGCGGCGGCCTCGCCTACGCGGTCATTCTGGTCGGCGCGCTTCTCGCCGCCACCACGGGCGTTGTCGCCGCATCCGTCATCTCCATGGGCCTCATCTCGCTGCCGATCATGCTGCGCTACGGCTATGACCGCCGCCTCGCCTCCGGCGTCATTGCGGCGTCCGGCACGCTGGCGCAGATCATTCCGCCCTCGCTCGTGCTCATAGTTCTTGCCGATCAGCTCGGCCGCTCGGTCGGCGACATGTATGCCGGCGCGCTGGTCCCCGGTCTCGTCCTCACCGGTCTTTATCTCGGCTATGTCCTGCTGATGACCATCCTCTATCCCAAATCCGCGCCCGCCCTGCCGCTCGAAGCCCGCACTTTGGGATCAGGCGTAACATCGCTTTTCGTGATGATCGTCGGCGTTATTGCGCTGTCATGGCTTGTCGAAGAATATCTCCGCCCCGCCCACGGCGACAATGCCGGCATACTTGCCGCATCTGCAGCCACCTTGATCGTCTATGCATCTGCCGTTCTGGACAAATCGCT
>JANPGC010000052.1:0-3372 GCA_031423755.1 Phyllobacteriaceae bacterium
CTCGCCTATTACCTGATCCACCAGCCGGTTTTGTTCGGTTTGCTCTACATCGCAACCCAGATCGCCCCACCTGACCGCGCAGCTGCCTTCATTCCATCCTGCGTCAAAAGCTGCATTCCGGCCAACGCCGAGCCATTTTGCCAAAGCTTCTGCAACTGCGTTCAGCAAACGCTTGAATCCGAGGGCATTTTCACCGAATTGCTCGACGGCACGCGTGACGTTGCAAGCGATCCGCAAATCCTCGACACTGTCAGCCAGTGCACCTCAAGCGCTGCAGGGGGATCATCATGACGCCATATGACAAACGCCCGAACATTTTCCCCTGGCCACCGGTGATCTACGCTGCGGCGATCTTGGCGGGGGCACTTTCCGGCTATGTGCTGCCGACGCCTTGGCCATTGCATCCTTTCGCCGACTTCCTGTTCGGTATCGGGTTTTTAATCATCGCAGTCGCCTTGGGAATCGACTTGGCTGCAATGCGCCTCATGCACCGGCAAAAGACCACGATCATGCCGAACAAAGCCGCCGAGCATCTCGTGTCAACGGGTCCCTTCGCAGTCTCGCGCAACCCGATTTATCTCGCCAACACCATGCTGACCATCGGTGCAGGCCTCATGGCCGGCATCATCTGGTTCCTTCCGCTGGCATTTGTCGCAGCGTTCGCCACGCAAAAACTGGCCATTGAGCGTGAAGAGGCGCATTTGTCTGCCAAGTTTGGAAAGAACTGGAGCGCTTACGCACGAAAGGTTCGGCGCTGGTTCTGAACCGCCGCTGGCGGCTTAAATCGCCAGATCATAACATCTGCGCGACGTAGGCGGCCAGCTGGTCAATCGCAAGCCCCCAGCCTTCGTCAAATCCCATTTCAGCGTGTTTACGCGAGTCCGCTTCATTCTTGTGCAGAACACGCGCCGCATATCGCGTGCCGCGTCCCTCTGCCTCAAATGTTATGATAGCGGTTATCGCCAGCCATGGTTCGAAAGGCTGCCAGCCCTCGGTCAGAACCGTCGTGAACACCAGCCGCCTTTCGGGAACGATTTCCAAAAAACTGCCTTCGACATGTGGTTGGAAATCGCCAGTGCCCTCGCGCATGAGAGTTTCAAATCCACCGCCGGGGCGCATGTCCAGCTTGACAACCTTGCATTCGATAGGGGCCGGTATCCACCATTTTTCCAGATGCTCAGGCGTAGCCCACGCTTTCCAAACTATGGCTGGCGCAGCATTGATGTAGCGCGAAATGGTCAGTGCAGAGTCTTTGACAGCCATGCTTGCCTCAGGTGTTCACGCCCAGTTCCGCAAGCCGCTCGATGCAGGACTCGTCTATCGCGTCCAGTTCGCCGAGCGTCTCCTCGATGTCCTTGCGCTTCTGGCGCAAGTTGGCGCGCTTTTCCTCGACGCGCTTCATCATCAATCTGAGTTGACCTGCCTCACCCGGCGGCTCCTTGTACATCTGCACAATCTCGTTGATCTCAGCGATGGAGAAGCCCAGCCGTTTGCCGCGCAAAATCTGCTTGAGCAGGTGCCGGTCGGACGGGCGGAACAGCCGCGTGCGCCCGCGCCGCACAGGGCGGATCAGGCCCTCGTCCTCATAAAAACGGATCGTGCGGGTCGAGATATCAAACTCGCGCGTCAGTTCGGTGATCGTATAAAATTCCCGCATTGGGCATGCACTTTCAAACACTTGACGGCCCCTGCGCCGCACCCCGTGTTGAAACGATATTTACGTAAAAGTCAATTGTGGAGCATAGGTTGCAGCGCTTGCTAACCCAACCGGAACCACCAGGTTGCGAAGCCCAGAAACGAGCAGAAGCCAACGATGTCGGTGACCATCGTCACAAACACACTGGACGCCAGAGCCGGGTCGGCACCCGCCTTCTGCAACACCAGCGGAATGAGAATGCCGGCCATGGCCGCAGCCATCAGATTGACGATAAGCGCTGCGCCGATGACAATGCCAAGATTGTGGTCGCCAAACCAGAAGGCGGCGACGACACCGAGCACCAAAGCAAATATCAGCCCGTTGGACAGCCCGATCAGAGCCTCGCGCCGGATAACGCGCGCTGCGTTGTAGATGTCGAGATCCTTGGTCGCCAACGCCCGCACCGTCACGGTCATGGTCTGCGTTCCGGCGTTGCCCCCCATTGAGGCGACTATCGGCATCAAAACGGCCAGCGCCACCATCTGGTTGATACTCGCATCAAACAGCCCGATCACAGTCGAGGCGATCAGCGCTGTCAGAGTGTTGACAAACAGCCACGGCCAGCGCGACTTCGCGGTTTCAATGAAATTGTCCGAAAGCTCTTCATCGCCAACGCCGCCGAGCCGCAAAATGTCTTCCTCGGCCTCCTCCTGAATAACGTCAATGACATTATCAATAGTCAGAACGCCGACCATCCGCTCATTCTCGTCAACAACGGCGGCCGAGAGGAGATCATACTGCTGCATGATCTGAGCCGCTTCTTCCTGATCCATATCGACCGGAATGGCGTGGCGCGTCTCATGTTTGATGTCTTCAATCTTCACATCGCGCTTGGTGCGAAGGATCTGGTCGAGATCGACGGCCCCCGAAAGTTTGAACGTCGGATCGACCACGTAAATCTGGTTGAAACTGTCAGGAAGTTCCTTCTCGTCGCGCAGATAGTCAATCGTTTGGCCAACGGTCCAGAAGGTCGGCACAGCAACAAACTCGGTCTGCATGCGCCGTCCGGCCGAATCTTCCGGATATTTCAGCGCACGTTGAAGGATAATCCGCTCTTCGTGCGGCAGCCGGGAAAGGATTTCCTCCTGATCCTCGGCGTCCATATCCTCAAGAATATAGACCGCATCGTCCGAATCCAGTTCCTGCACGGCAACGGCAAGGTCTTCATTGGGCAGCGCATCGACAATCTCAAGACGGATCGCCTCGTCAACTTCGGTCAGAGCGCCAAAATCAAACTCTTTACCCAGCAAACGCACCAGCGCTTGCCGCTGGTCGGATTGCAGCGCCTCCAGCAAATCCGCAAGCTCGGATTCATGCAGCTCGCCAACATCTTTGCCAAGCGTCAGAACATCCCTGTCCGCAATCGCCGCGCCAATATGCGCAAGATAAGCGGAACGCACGACACCTTCGTCGTCATAGATTTCTGAAACAATGTCCAGTTCGTCGTCGTTGTGATTTTCAGCTAAAGATTCGGTCACGATAGCGCTCCCGAAAGAGTGGCAGGGATATTCCCGCTTAAACCGAAAAACGTCCGCCTGCAAAGAAATAAATCAATCCCTTCCGCGCCATGACGAGGAATGTTGAATCGACGAATTATGTTTTGAAAAGGTAGTTGGTGCGGTCAAGAATTGTGGCAATGTTCATAGATTTCAAAGGCTTGGGAAAAGTGAGGGGTA
>JANPGC010000053.1:0-5513 GCA_031423755.1 Phyllobacteriaceae bacterium
CGAGGGGAGGGGTTGGGGGTGGGGGCGAGCGCCGCTACGGGAACCCATCATGACCACCCTTTCCGACTGGCAAGAACTCGCCGCCAAAGAACTCCGTGCCGACCCTGCTCCGCGCCTGACGCCAGAAGGCATCGCCATCAAGCCGCTCTACACCGCAGCGGATCTCGACGGCATTGAGCATCTCAACTCCTTCCCAGGCTTCGCCCCCTTCGTGCGCGGGCCTCGCGCCACGATGTATGCCGGGCGGCCGTGGACCATCCGCCAGTATGCCGGTTTCTCGACGGCGGCAGAGTCCAATGCCTTCTACCGCAAGGCTTTGGCTGGCGGGCAGAAAGGGCTTTCCGTCGCCTTCGATCTTGCCACTCATCGCGGCTATGATTCAGACCATCCGCGCGTCGCAGCCGATGTAGGCAAGGCGGGCGTCGCCATCGATTCGGTCGAGGACATGAAAATCCTGTTCGACGGCATTCCACTTGGCGAGATGTCGGTCTCCATGACGATGAACGGTGCGGTGATCCCGATCCTTGCCTCGTTCATTGTTGCGGGCGAGGAACAGGGCGTTGCGCGCAGCCAGCTGTCAGGAACCATCCAGAACGACATCCTCAAGGAGTTCATGGTCCGAAATACCTACATCTATCCACCCGAACCTTCGATGCGAATTGTGGCGGATATCATTGATTTTACCGCACGCGAGATGCCGAAGTTCAATTCGATCTCGATCTCGGGCTATCACATTCAGGAGGCCGGCGCGACGCTTGTCCAGGAGCTGGCGTTCACGCTTGCCGATGGGCGCGAGTATGTAAGGGCGGCGATTGCCAAGGGGCTGGATGTAGACGCCTTCGCCGGGCGGCTGTCGTTCTTCTTTGCCATCGGCATGAACTTTTTCATGGAGGCTGCGAAGCTGCGCGCGGCGCGTTTGCTCTGGTCGCGGATCATGGAATCATTTCATCCGAAGAAGGCAGATTCGCTGATGCTGCGCACCCATTGCCAGACATCGGGGGTGTCGCTGCAGGAGCAGGATCCGTACAACAATATTGTGCGCACGGCGTTCGAGGCGATGGCCGCCGTGCTGGGCGGTACGCAATCGCTGCACACCAACTCTTTTGACGAAGCCATTGCCTTGCCAACAGAATTTTCCGCCCGCATCGCCCGCAACACCCAGCTGATTTTGGCTCACGAGACGGGTGTGACCAATGTCGTCGATCCGCTGGCGGGCTCCTATTATGTCGAGAGCCTGACGCAGGAGCTGGCGGACAAGGCCTGGGCGCTGATGGTGGAAATCGAAGGCCTTGGCGGCATGACCAAGGCGGTGGCCTCGGGCCTGCCGAAGCGTCTGATCGAAGAGTCTGCCACTCGGCGGCAGGCGGCCGTGGACCGGGGCGAAGAGGTGATCGTCGGCGTCAACAGATACCGGCTGGAAGAAGAGGCCGACATTTCGACGCTGGACATTGACAACGCCGCCGTGCGCAAGGGACAGATCGATCTCATCGCCCGCATCAAGCGTCAGCGCGATCCTGTGCGTGTCAAAGCGACGCTGACGGCGCTTGAGGGCGTGGCGCGTTCCGGTCAGGGCAACATACTGGAAGCGGCAGTCGATTGCGCGCGGGCGCGCGCGACAGTCGGCGAGATTTCCGATGCGTTGCGCGGGGTTTTCGGCGGTCACGTGGCGGTGCCGGAAGTGGTGCATGACGTCTACGGCGCGGCCTATGCGGGCGATCCGGAATATCAAAATCTGGTGGCACGCATCGCCGAAGTGTCGATGGGGCCAACCGGCGTGCCGCGTCTGTTGATCGCCAAGCTCGGCCAGGACGGCCACGACCGCGGTGCCAAGGTCATCGCCTCGGCCTTCGGCGACATGGGCTTTGAGGTGATCGCGGGCGACCTGTTCCAGACACCGGAAGAGGCAGCCGCGCTGGCAATCGCGCAAAAGGTTCACGTCGTCGGCGTCTCGTCGCTGGCCGCCGGCCACAAGACCCTCCTGCCCCAACTAGTCCAGTCGCTGAAGGCCAAAGGCGGCGGCGACATCATCGTCATTTGCGGAGGCGTGGTGCCACGCGTGGATTATGCGTTTTTGAAGGAGCACGGCGTGGCGGAGGTGTTCGGGCCGGGGACGAATGTGCTCGATGCGGCGCGAGTGGTGCTGGATTTGGTGGAGGGGAAGAGGAGGAATTAGCGGTTCAATAGCACTTCTCGAACCCAGCAATTACAAAGTTTGCTCCACCGCGCTACCAAATTGGCTGTTGATAAATCCCAAGCGGATGGCGCGAAATTTTACAAAATCTGTATATTGGAGGCGTCGGATAAATGAATCGCGCTATATTTACAAATGTCAAACAAAGATGAAGCTTCAAGTTCCAGTGACATTGTTGTGCCGAGTTCAGGAGGCACAGCAAAAAAGGTTGTGAAGTTTGCGCTAAATTCGATCGGTGGGGCAATTCCTTTTGCCGGTGGAATACTATCAGCTGCTGTCGCTGCCCACTCTGAAGAGGAACAAGAAAAGGTAAACCACCTTTTATCTCAGTGGGTTCAAATGCTTAGGGATGAACTCCAAGAAAAAGAGGCAACGATTGCCGAAATTGTCGCGCGACTTGATATGTCTGACGCTGAAACCATCAAACGCATTGAGTCAGAAGAGTATCAAAGCATCTTAAAGAAGTCTTTCCGAAAATGGTCGGGTATAGACTCCAAATCAAAGCGTCAAAAAATCCGGAACATTCTAGCCAATGCCGCAGCTACGAGAATAGTTTCAGATGACGTCGTAAAACTATTTGTCGATTGGCTCGAAACTTATTCTGATTTTCATTTTGAAGTTATCGGCGAGATTTACCGAAAAAGAGCGGTGAGCAGAGGTAGCATTTGGTCCGGTCTTGGAAAACCTAGGGTACGAGAAGACTCGGCCGACGCTGATCTTTTCAAGCTTTTGATCCGAGATTTGAGCATGGGGGGTGTAATACGCCAACATCGAGATGTTGACTACCAAGGGAACTTTGTAAAAAGACGCGCACCAGAAACAAAATCGCGATCAGGCGGTACAATGATGTCGGCTTTTGACTTAGATGAAATTTACGAGCTGACCGAGCTCGGAGCACAATTTGTCCACTATGCCATGAATGAGCTTACCGCAAAGATTGAATTCCACGAAGAAGAACCGGATCAGAGTTCAGAAAGCAACACTTGACCCCGACAACCCGCCGATCACGGAGTCCGACGTCACCCACCTCAAACCGCTGCCTGTCGTGCGTGCTCTGCGCCTGCGCCTGCGTCTCACGCAGGAGGAGTTTGCGGCGCGGTATCAGGTTCCGCTTGGGACGTTGCGCGATTGGGAGCAGCGGCGCACGGAGCCGGATATGGCAGCGCAGGCTTATTTGAAGGTGATTGCAGCGGAACCGACGCGGGTTGCGGAGGTTTTGGCTCGCAAGAATTTTGAGTCGGGTTGCTGAACGAAAGTTAATTTGAGCTGTGCAACTTTCAGTCGTCAAGATACGCCATTATAGACACATCAGTCTTGACGTTTGGCATTAAAGTGCGCATAATTATACACATTGACGGATGCCGTTATGGAACGAAACAGCCGGAAAATCATTCAACGCCTCAAGCAGGAGGGTTTCGTCGAGGTTTCTGTTGTCGGTTCGCATCACAAGTTTGCCAAGAGTGGACGCACCGTGATTGTGCCACATCCGAAGAAGGATTTGCCCGAAGGAACCGCGCGGGCGATTGCCAAACAGGCGGGCTGGATTTGAACCTGCAAACGGCCAAGAGGAAGATGATCATGCGCTATTATTTTGCATGGGTTGAGCAAGAGGCTGACAGTGCGTTCGGGGTTCAGTTTCCGGACCTGCCGCATGTGTTTTCGGCAGCTGATGAGCAGGCGGACATTGTGCGCGAAGCGGCGGACGCGCTGCGGCTAGCGGCGGAGGATGGCGATATGCCGGAGCCCTCTAGCCATGCAGATATTCTGGTGCGCCCGGAAGTTCGCGAGGCTTTGGCCAAGGGCGCGTTTCTCATTCATGTGCCGCTGATCGAGAATGGCACGGAAGTGGTGCGGGCGAACATCACGCTGGAGCGCTCAATGCTCGAAGCCATTGACAAGGCCGCCAAGAGCCGCCGGATGACGCGCAGCGCGTTTCTGGTCAATGCGGCACGGCACGAGATTGAGGCTTAACCCTACTCCTCCGCCTCCGGCTTCGGCGCCAACGTCGCCAGCGTCGCGCCTGCCTCGTCGATCAGCAGCAGCTCATTGTCCTCAAGCACGAATGACTTCACCTTGGCGGCGAGTGCCAGCCAGTCCTGTTCCGCCTTCATGGCCTCTTCTCCGCAGGCCATTTTGGTGACGCCGGCTATGGTGAGCGTCAGCGACGAGCCGTCGTCGGTTTCGACATAGGTGCCGAAGCCGCGGTTGCAGCCGGTGAAGGTGGCAATCTTGCCGTCGTCGAAGGAGAGCGTCTGGTCGGATGAGCCGGAGGCGACCCAGGAGGTGCCGGAGAGCAGTGCAGTCATGACAAGGGCGGCTGGCGACATTCTGGCTCAACTCCTAACGCGATATGCCTTCATTGCCAGCGCGCTGTGGCGAAATCACGACCCTCGATAGGTCGAATAGGCCCATGGGCTGACCAGCAGCGGCACGTGGTAATTGCCCTCGCCGTCGGAGATCCAGAAGCGGACGGGGACGACATCGAGGAAGGGCGGGTCGGCCTGCTCCGTGCCCTGCATGGTGAAATAGTCGGCAACGAAGAAGCGCAGCTCGTAGTGGCCGATTTCCAGCGCGTCATCGGTGAGAAGCGGCTCGTCCGTCCGACCGTCAGCGTTGGTCAGAACATCCTTCAGATGCTCGAGTTCGCCCTCGGCGATGCGCACCAGAACGATGCGCATTTCGGTTGCGGGGCGGCCGGATGCCGTGTCGAGAACGTGGGTGGAGAGCTTGCCCATGTGAAACCTTTCAGGAGATGAGATCAGCAAGCCGGAAACCGGCAATGCGGGCGATCTGCCTCAGGGCCTCAGCCCTTTCAGATTCGGCATCGTTCAACAAGCGGGTTTCGAAGGCGGCGAGGATCGAGTGCTTGTCATGGCCGCGCACGGCCAGAATGAAGGGGAAATTGAATTTGGCCTTGTAGGCATCGTTGAGGCGGTGGAATCTGGCGAATTCTTCGGATGTGAGAGTGTCAAGACCCGCACCTTTTTGTTCGGATGTGGATTCGGCGGTGAGTTCGCCGGCGAGCGCGGCCTTGCCGGCAAGGTCCGGGTGGGCGCGGATCAGGGCGAGTTGCTGGTCGAGGCTGGCTTGGGCGACGACTTGAACCATGGCGGCATGGAGGGATTCGATGTTGGCGAAGGGAGCGGCGGCGTATGCTCCTTCGGCTACCCATGGGGAATGTTCAAAGATTGCGCCGAGTTTTTGCGTGAAGGCGGGTTTGGGGAGGGCGTTGAGGTCCGTTAACTTCATGATTTGCCTGTTTTCCTCTCAACGTTTGGGCGGCTCTCTCCCCTCATCTGCCTGTCGGCATCTTCTCCCCATG
>JANPGC010000054.1:0-12237 GCA_031423755.1 Phyllobacteriaceae bacterium
CCTCGTCATCACCCGCAACCAAGCCCTGCTTGTGCGCATCGTCGCCGAGCTGTTTGCGATGTTGCGGATGGTCGATGGGGGCGGTAGTCCCCTCTCCGTCACGGGCTGCGCCCGCGACACCTCTCCCCGCAAGCGGGGCGAGGTTAAAGCCGCCGAGGTTGAACCAAGCGCCGAGCTTTTAACCTCGCCCCTTCGGGGAGAGGTGTGGGCGAAGCCCACGGAGAGGGGCCTGCCCTCAAACGCCAGCACCCCAGCCTTCACCCTCCCGCGCCACCTCTACGCCGCCATCATGCTCATCCTGCGCCCCTGCGAATCCGCCATCCGTCGCCTCATCATCATCGCCGCACGCGGCCTTGTCTTGAAGCCACGCGCCTCGCGTCCCATCCCGGCAGGCCTCGCATCCTTCGCGGCCAGCAACGCATCGCACACTCCCAGCTTCCAGCTCATCGACCCACTGAAACACTTCGATCCGGACCTGTGGGATCAAAACATCGATCCGGCGTCGATGATGCACGAAGTCCTGCCCTTCGACCCGGCGCTCGCCCACCACCAAGCCCAGCTTGCCGCCAAACCCGTCAACGCAACACTCCTCTTCAACCGCCTGCGCGCCATGCGCCACGCGCTCAACGATCTCCCCCGCCAGGGCCGCCGCCTCGCTAGATGGAAGGCACGGCGTGACGAAATCCTTTCATCCAAAGCCCCTTACAAACCAACCCGCATGTCCCCGTTCCGTCCCGGACCACCGCCGGGTTATCGGCGCAAGGACATCCATCCGGTCGATTCAGTGCTGAAGGACGTGCATTATTTTGCGATTGAGGCGTTCAGGGCGGATACGTCATAAGACGAATTTGCAATCAATGGCAAAAGCCGCAAGCGGTTGTAATTATTATAAAAAATCCTAAACGTTCGTCATTCCGGGGCCGCAACGCGGAACCCGGAATCCAGAGTCGTGGCCGTGAAAATTGTTGCCGCCAGCTGACATGCCGAGCCCGGCCGCCCTCCCTCCCATCCCTGGGTTCCAGGCTCCGCGAGGCGGCTCTGGAAAGCCGGCCCGTTGGGGGGTGCGTTGGGAAGTCAGCAGCCTCAAATCCCGCGCCTGTGCATCCCAGCCCGCAAAAATTCGACGGCCATGGTTTTCGCCCTTGCAATTTGCCACCCGCCCGCCGAATTGAAGCTGACTGTGGAATGAGGGGCAGACAGAATGGGGCTTAAAAAGAAAATACTCGTGCTGTTTGCCCACCCCCGGCTCCAGACGTCTGTTGTCCAAAACGCAATGCTCAAAACAATCCGCGATCTTGATGATGTCACGGTGCGCGATCTCTATGCCATCTATCCGGATTTCCTCATTGACGTCGCCCGCGAGCAGGAATTGCTGCTTGCCCACGACGTGATCGTCTTTCAGCATCCGTTCTACTGGTATTCCAGCCCGGCAATCATCAAGGAATGGCAAGATCTGGTGCTGGAGAACGGCTGGGCCTATGGCACCGGCGGAACTGCGCTCGCCGGCAAATACCTGATGAATGCCATTTCGACCGGCGGCAACCGCGATGCCTACAGGGATCAAGGCCGCAACCGTTTCCCGATCGAGGATTTGCTGCGCCCGTTCGACCAGACGGCCTACCTGTGCGGCATGGCCTATCTCGAGCCCTTCACGGTCTTTTCCGGAAGGCACATGGACGAGGGCCAATTGTCCGGCCATGCCGAAAAGTACCGTGATCTGATCACCGGTTTGCGCGACGGGCGGGTCAACCCGCTCAAACGCATCGCCGAAGGACATGATCTGTCGCCCGCCTTCACCGCTGCCGACAAGGGGAAACGCTATGCATCTTGACCAGTTTCTCCTCGGAGCATTCGTCTATCTCGCAGCTGCAGTAATCGCCGCGCCGATTGCCACGCGGCTTGGCCTCGGTTCAGTGCTTGGCTATCTGATGGCAGGCATCGCACTTGGCCCTTCGGTCGCCGGTTTCATCGGCGGCAGCCAAGGCGAGAGCGTCATGCATTTCGCCGAGTTTGGCGTCATCGTCATGCTGTTTCTGGTCGGACTTGAATTGCAGCCCTCCAAACTTTGGGAATTGCGCATGCCGATATTGGGGCTCGGCGGTTTGCAGGTTGCAGGCGTGGCGTCAGCCATTGGCGCTGCTGTTTACATGCTTGGCGCGGACTGGAAGACCGCGTTGACGGTCGGCCTGGTGCTGGCGCTTTCATCCACCGCGATCGTGCTGCAAAGTATGCAGGAGCGCGGGTTGATGAAGACCTCCGTCGGCAAATCAACGTTTTCAGTGCTGCTGTTTCAGGATATTTCCGTCATTCCAATGCTCGCGCTGCTGCCGGTTCTGGCTGCGGTCACAGCGTCTGAAGACCATAGCGCCTCGATGATCTCCAACCTTCCCGCATGGGCCCAGCCGCTGGTGGTCCTGGGCGCTGTCGCGTCGATCATTCTGGCAGGCCGCTATCTGATGCGGCCGCTGTTCCGTTTGGTTGCAGCGACAAAAATCCGTGAGATATTTGTTGCCTTTGCGCTTCTGATCGTTGTTGGCATCACGCTCTTGATGCAGCAAGTCGGACTGTCTGCGGCACTTGGCACATTTCTCGCGGGCGTGGTTCTGGCGGAAAGCGAATATCGGCACGAACTGGAAATGGACCTTGATCCCTTCAAGGGATTGCTGCTTGCCGTGTTCTTCATCTCGGTTGGTGCCGGCATTGATTTTGGCCTGATTGCCGAAAAGCCGATGATGCTGGCGGCGCTGGTTGCCGGGTTTATTCTGGTCAAGCTGATCGTTCAATTTGCGCTTGCTAAGCTCTACGGCATGGCAACGGAGGATGCCTCCAGATTTGCATTCCTGTTGGCACAGGGCGGCGAGTTTGCGTTTGTCCTGATCACATTCGTCACCGGTCTAGGTTTGCTTGGTGTGGAAGACGCGGCGCTGCTTGTCGCCGTCGTTGCTGTCTCGATGGCCTTTGCGCCTTTGCTGACGCTGTTTGATGAAAAATTCATCCAGTCGCGCTTTGCCGCGGCGGGTGAGCAGCGGGAGGCGGATGTCATTGATGAAAGCGACGCGCAGGTCATCATTGCCGGGTATGGCCGTTTTGGCATGACGGTAGGCCGCTTGCTGCAAGCCAATGGCTTCAAGTCTGTGGTTCTTGACCACGACACTGAGCAAATCGATGTGCTGCGCAAGTTTGGCTACAAGCTCTTCTATGGCGATGCCTCACGGGTGGACCTGTTGGAGGCCGCTGGCGCAAGGGATGCAAAGCTGCTGATCGTCGCCGTCGATGACCGCGACAAGGTCAATGAGATTGTCGATGTGGCGCAGAAAAACTTCCCGCATCTGCGGATTTTCGCCCGCGCCTTTGACCGCGTGCATGCCTATGAACTGATCAATGCCCGTGTCGAACAGCAATATCGCGAGGTGTTTGATGCCTCGGTGCAGATGGCTGAGGATGCGCTGGTAGCGCTTGGCCGTCACCCTTACGAAGCCCATCGCGCCGCGCTTCTGTTCAAGGCCCATGACAAGGATCTCTTGATCCAGGCCGCAGCCGTGACCGGCGATCGCGAGGCAATGATCGATATTTTCCGCAAAAGCCGGGCAGAGATCAACAATGTGCTGGATTCAGACCGCACCGGGACGAGGGTCACGTCGGAAAATGCCTGGCAGGCGGAGGACCGGCCTGATGCCTAGTCCTTCAGTACCAGCAAACTGTCCTTGCCGAACGAGATTGTCGCGTTGTCGCCGATTTTAGGCGGCGGCGAGGATGGGTCGTTGAATGTGTCGAAGGCGATCATTGTATCATTGGCCTTGACCTTGATGCGCAGCACCGAGCCGAGGAAATCGACGTCAGCAATCGTGCCAGCCATCTTAACATCGCCACGTTCGCCGTTAAGGCTGACAGCCTCTGGACGCAATGCAAGGGTCAGGCTCGCGCCTTTTGCAATTCCGGCCGGCAGTTCAAGGCCGGAGACTTTCGCGCCCGCCACATCCACTTCGCCTTTGGCGGCATCGGTCACCGTCGCCTTCAGCATCGACAGCGTGCCGACAAATTGCGCGACAAAGCGGGTTGCCGGACGGTTGTAAATGTCGAACGGCGTGCCGATCTGGTCAGCAATGCCTTGGTGCATGACGACGACGCGGTCGGACATCGACAGCGCTTCCTCCTGATCGTGGGTCACAAAAATCGCCGTGATGCCAAGGGCCTTCTGGATCGAGCGCATCTCCTCGCGCAGCGACACGCGGATCTTCGCATCAAGTGCAGACAGCGGTTCGTCCAGCAGCAAAACGCGCGGTCGCACGGCCAGCGCACGGGCAAGCGCGACACGCTGCTGCTGTCCGCCAGAGAGTTGGAACGGGTAGCGGGCGCCAAGCTCCGGCAGGCCGATAAGCCCCAGCATTTCCTCGACGCGCTTGATGATCTCTGCCTTGTCAACGCCCGCCACCTTTAAGCCAAAGCCAACATTTTGCGCCACGGTCAGGTTCGGAAACAGCGCATAGGCCTGAAACATCATGCCGATCTTGCGCTGGTTGGGCCGCAGTTGAACCATGTCCTTGCCATCGATGCGGATCGCGCCGCTGGTCGGGGTTTCAAAGCCCGCGACCATCCGCAGCACCGTCGTCTTGCCGCAGCCGGAGGGACCGAGAAGCGAGACGAACTCGCCCTTGTCGATGTCGAGATTAAAGTCCTTCACCACGCGGTTCTGCGCGAAGGTCTTCTCCAGATGCTTGATTTCAAGAAAGGCCATCAGCGTTGTGCTTCCGTATATTTTGAAAAGCGGGTGACGAGCTGGATCAGGCCCATACAGGCCCAGGTGATTGCAAACGAGATGACAGCGAGCGCCGCCGGTTCATAGGCACGGTTGGCACCAAGCACTTGCAGGTAGGGACCGAATGCCGGGCGGTCGAGCAGTGCGGCCATGGTGAACTCGCCGATGACAATCGCAAAGGTCAGGAACGCACCGGAAAGGACTGCGACGAGGACATTGGGCAATATCACTCTTCCAAGTATGGTCGCCCAGCCAGCGCCCAAACTCTGCGCGGCTTCTGTCAGCGTTGCCACATCAATTGTGCGAAGACCAGTGTCAACCGAACGGTACATGTAAGGCAGCGACAGCGTTGCGTAGCCGAACATCAAAAGGATATTGGTACCCACGGCCGTGCCGGTCAGCGGCAGCCAGCTTGAAGTGTTGTAAAGCCGTATGTAGCCGAACACGATGACAATCGCCGGAATGACCAGCGGCAGAAGCGTGATGAATTCGATGAAAGGCCGCGCGCGCGGCAATTTGAGGCGCACCCAATAGGCAGTCGGCACGACCAGCAGCACGCCGAAGACAATGGTGAACAGGGCCATCAACACCGAGTAGCTGAACGTCTCCTGAAAACGCGGGTCAGCGAGGACCTTGAGATAAGCGTCAAACGAGTAAACGCCGCGCCGCATTTTCAGAGAAAATTCCGTCATGCCGATCAGCGGCAGCGCAAAGAAGATTGCGCCTATGAGGAATGCTCCCCAAGACCAAAGGCGGGTCATTTAAGCCACCTTTCTGATCTGGTTCTCAAGACGATGTAGATCGTGTTGGCGATGCCGGTGATGACGATCATGCCGAAGGCGAGCGCATAGCCGAGATGTGGATCGCCCAGCACATCGCCGCGGATTTGCGCGAAGAGTTTGATCGGCACGATGTTGAGCTGCGGCCCCGTAAGGGCAAAAGCGGTCGCGACGGCACCGAACGAATTGGCGAACAACAGTGCAAATGTGCCGAGCAGCGAGGGAAACAGGATCGGCAGCGCCACCATGCGCCAGTATTGGAAACCGTTTGCGCCAAGCACCGTCGCAGCTTCTTTCCATTCCTTTTTCAACCCATCCAGCGCCGGTGTTATGATGAGGATCATGAGCGGGATTTGGAAGAAGAGGTAGGTGATGGTCAGGCCCCAGAAACTCAACAGGTTGAAGCCCATCGTGCGCAGGTCAATGCCGATGGAGTTGCGCAGCCAAAGTGTGATGAGCCCAGCGGGACCGAGGGTCGCAAGAAATGCGAACGCGAGCGGCACGCCAGCAAAGTTTGAGGCCACGCCGGAAAAGGTGAGCAGCGGGTTGCGAATCCATTTCGGGAGGCCTCCGAAGATCGCCGCCGCAGCCATGGCGAAACCAATCAGGCAGCCGAGTAGCGCTGTCACCACGGAAAGCTTGATTGACACGAGATATGCCGAGCGGATGGAGTCGGTGTTCAGCCCACGGATGTTTTCGAGGGTGAACGCTCCGTCCGGCGTCTGGAACGCGCCGAGCACGATTTTCATGGTCGGCAAAATAAGGAACAGCATCGCAAACACGGCAAACGGTGCGAGCCCGAGCCAGTTGAGCGGCAGTCTGGAAATGACTGTTCTGGCTGAGGAAGGCTTTCCCCCGGGCAGCGCGCTCATGGAATGGTCCCCGTCCCGTCTTGATTCGAAGTCAGAAGCAATTTCCGCCCCGGATGAGAAGTGTCCGGGGCGGATACGTCAAGCCAAACTTGAATTACTGGACGTTGGCGCCGACAGTGGCGTCCCAGCCCTTGGTGACGGCTTCCTTGTTGGCAGCCTGCTCCTCAATGGTCGGGAACACAGCAGCGTTGTAGGCTTCCGCAGGCGGCAGCTTGGCAAGAACGTCTGCCGGGATCTTGCCGGCAGCCGACATCGCCGCAAAACGCGCCGGGTGGCAGTAACCCTTCAGCCAGCCAATCTGGCCTTCGTCGGAATAGAGATATTCCATCCAGAGCTTGGCTGCGTTCGGGTGCGGCGCGAAGGCGGAGATTGCCTGCACATAGACGCCCGCGAGGACACCGGACTTCGGTACGACCACTTCGACCGGCGGGTTGCCTGCCAGCGTGTCACGGGCCGAAAGGGCGTTGTAGTCCCACATGGCGACAATTGGCGTGGTGCCCTGCGCCAGCGTGCCGGACTTGCCGATCACCGGAACGAAATTGCCAGCCTTGTTGAGGTCGGCAAAATACTTCAGGCCTGCATCGCCCGATTCCTTGCCCGGCTTGCCGCCATTGGCCATGCCAGCAGCAAGAACGGCGAGAATTGCCTGGTTGGACGCGCGCGGATCGCCAGCCAGCGCAACCTGACCCTTGTACTCTTCCTTCAAGAGGTCAGCCCAGTCGCCTGGAACGTTCTTGACCAGATCCTTGTTCACCATGAAGGACATGACGCCGTAATAGTCGCCATACCAATGGCCATCGGCGTCCTTGACGCTGTCCGGAATCTCCGCCCAGGTCGAAACCTTGTAGGGCTGGGTCAGCCCGTCAGCCTTGGAGGTCGGGCCGAAAGCCAGGCCAACGTCAATGACGTCCGGAGCCTGCGGGCCCTTGTTGTCCTTGTTGGCCTTGATGGCTTCGATTTCGTCAGCCGACCCGGCGTCCGGGTTCAACTCATTGACCGTGATGCCTGGATATTTCGCCTTGAAACCTTCGATGACGCCGCCGTAGCCGCACCAGTCGTGCGGAAGGGCGATCGTGGTCAACTGGCCTTCAGTCTTGGCGGCTGCATAGAGCTCGTCGATTGACTGGGCATAGACAGGGGTGGAAAGCGCGGCAATCGTTGCGGCCGAGGCCACCAGCGATGCGACAAGCTTTTTGGATATCGACATTATTTGCTCCTTTGTTATCCGTCTCAATGAAGGGACGCCTCCGGGCCTATTTGATTATTCTGACAGGCTTGTGACAGCCGTTGTTGGCAAACCGGTATGTCAGCAAACAACCAATTCAGAACCTTGGCAATGCACTGAAAACGAAATTTTGTCGCAAACAGGCGAATCCTTCGATGAAATCTACCAAAAGGTCAAAAAATTCATTTAGCCGACGTCCAAAACGATTTTGCCGATATGCGCGCCTTCTTCCATGCGCTCGTGGGCCCGCCACGCTTCTTTAAGCGGAAAGATGCGGTCCATGACCGGGACCACTGCCCGATCCTCCAGCAGCGGCCAGACGTGTTTCTCCAGTTCGCGCGCCAGATGGGCCTTGAATTCAGTGGATCGGGCGCGCAGCGTTGAACCGGTGTGCGTCAGTCGTTTAATCATGAGTTTGCTGAAATCAGCCTCGGCGCGCGCGCCACTCAGGAAGGCAATCTGGACGATGCGGCCGTCCATCGCGGCGCATTCATAGTTCTTGGCGATATAGTCGCCGCCTACCATATCGAGTATCACGTCCGCACCTTTACCATCAGTGGCCTCTCGCACTGCGGCGACAAAATCCTCGCTTCTATAGTTTACCGCCCGGTCGGCACCGATCTGGAGGCAGGCTTCGCACTTCTCGGCGGAGCCGGCAGTGGTGATCACGTAAGCGCCGAATTTCGCTGCAAGCTGGATTGCCGTTGTGCCGATGCCTGATGTTCCGCCATGAACGAGCAGCGTTTCTTCCGGTTTCAAGCCGCCGCGCTCGAAGACGTTGTGCCAGACTGTGAAGAACGTTTCAGGGACTGCAGCCGCCTCGGTCATCGTCAGACTTGCCGGAACGGGCAAAACACTGCCTTCGTCAACCACGCAATATTCTGCGTACCCGCCTCCAGCCACAAGGGCACAGACTTTGTCGCCAGGTTTGTAGCGCTTGCACTGCGCGCCTGTGGCAACGATCTCGCCCGACACTTCAAGACCAGGCAGCGGGCTTGCGTCCTTGGGCGGCGGATAGGCACCCATCCGTTGCAGAACATCCGGCCGGTTCACTCCTGCCGCGATGACCATGATCAAAACCTCATTGGGCTTTGGAACTGGAACTGCGGCGCTGATCGGTTTCAGCACCTCAGGGCCGCCCGGCTCTGTAATCGAGATTGCGGTCATCGTTTGAGGCAATTGCATTTGTCTTATCCTGCTTGTGCAAATCAGGTTGATAATAGGGTGATTCGATATAGGTTCTTACTGGCAATTCGATGGGGGATGGCAAATGGCGCTTTTTGAAGACGACAAGCCAAAGCGCAAGATCACCCATGATATCGGGCAGGATTTGTATCTCCTGTCGGTGGCGGAGCTTGATGAACGCATCGCGCTCATGAAGGCCGAGATCATCCGTCTGGAGGCGGACCGTGCCACCAAGAACAATTCAAAAGCGGCGGCTGAGGCGCTCTTCCGCTGACTTTTTCAACAGGGGGACTATCATGCGGACAAGAATTCTTGCGGTGGCGCTCTTTTCACTTGTTGCGGGCGCAGGCCACGCGGGTGATATTGTCGATGCAGCGCAGAAGGCCGAAGCAGCCGTTGAAGCGGGCAATTATGCCAGCGCTTTGGCATCCTTGAATGGTGCGCGCGACTCGGTTTGGAGCGCCTCGCCGTTGACCATCAACAAAGCCATTCTTGTCGCCTCTGATCCGCAAGGTTATGGCATTTACGATATCCGCGACAACAACCAGTACAAATCCGGCGAACCGATTGTCATCTACACCGAACCTTCAGGGTTCGGGTATGGCCGCGACGGCGAGATGTACCTTTTAAAAATGGCACTCGATTTCGAGATCAAGACCAGTTCGGGCGAGTCTCTTGCAACCCAAAAAGATTTTGCCAAGTGGGAACTGCGAAGCCGCATTCCGAATAAGGAATTCATGGGCAAGATCACCTATACGTTCTCGGGGATTGAGCCCGGCGACTATACAGTGGAGACGAATATCCGAGATCAGAACTCCGACAAGACGGTGACATTTTCGACCCCGTTCAAAATCGTTGAATAGGTGGATTGCGCGTGTCCCGCGCCGTCACGTCACGGCAATGACACAGTGTTTCTTGATTGCTCGCGTGTGATTCGAGAGCCAGAGAGTAGCGACAAATGTACCGTTCCATCCTGTCCGTTTTGCCGCTGTTGACCGGCACCCTGTTTTTGCTGGTTGCCAATGGCATTCAGGGCATGATCATGCCGATGCGTGGTCAATGGGAAGGCTTTTCAGTCGGCGAACTTGGATGGCTGGGAACGGGCTGGGCGGCCGGATTTGTCATCGGCTGCCTGACTGTGCCGCAAATCATTTCAAAGGTCGGCCATGTGCGCGCCTTTGCGGTGTTTGCCTCGCTCAATGCCATCATTGCCCTCATGTCGGGTCTGGTCGTCGACCCGCTGCCTTGGCTTTCCATGCGCTGCGTCACAGGCTTTGTCATGGCTGGCTCGTTCATGGTGATAGAGAGCTGGCTCAATGACAAGTCGACAAATGAGACGCGCGGGCTGGTGTTCGGTCTTTACTTGATGATCACTTACGTCGGAATCACCCTCGGTCAAATGTCAATTGCAGTCGGGACTTTCCTCGGGCCGACACTCTTTATCATCACGGGCATAATATATTGCCTTTCATTGATCCCGATATCGTTGTCGACGCGCTCCACACCTGTGCCGCCTGCGGAGGTGAGGCTGGATTTGAAAGCGATCTGGCGCAATTCTCCGGTGGCAGCGGCTGCTTGCTTTCTCATCGGCATAGCCAATGGCTGCTTCGGAACATTGGGGGCTGTCTACGGCAGCCAAAATGGCATGTCGCCGGGAGCGGTTGCGGCGATGATGAGCGCGGCGGTGCTTGCGGGCGCGCTGATACAAATGCCGGTCGGGCGTCTTTCCGATCTGACTGACCGGCGCTACGTTCTGGCCGCTGCTGCGGGCGGTGCTGCATTGACTGGCCTTGTCATCCTGATTCTCCAGCCGCAATCCTCCTATCTCGTGTTTGCGCTTGTGTCGGTCTATGGCGCACTCGCCTATGCGCTCTATTCGGTAGCGGTGGCACATGCGAACGACTATGCGGGGAGTGGTGATTTTGTGAAGCTTTCCGGCGGCTTGCTGCTGCTCTACGGTATTGGCACCATTATCGGACCGCTGCTTGGTTCCCAAGCGATGGGCATGTTCGGTCCCGCCGGCCTGTTCGCAGTCACGAGTGCAGCGCAGGCATTGATTGCCGCCTACGCGATGATGCGAAGCTTCAAGCGCGCGCCGGTTCCAGTGGGGCTGCGAAGTGTCTTCAGGTCAACACCGTCAGAGCGGGCCCTCACGCCGGAATCCGTTAGACTTGATCCGCGGTCGGACATTCAGGTTAAATCTTGACTTACATAAGTGGTGAACCAGTTTCCAATGTCATGCGTATTGGTATCATGGCAATTGAAGAGGTGGCGCCAATGAACCAGATTGACCCGTTCGCAGCGGTCGCGGACCCCAACAGGCGCATACTTCTGGAATCGTTGCGACGCGGTCCAAGCACCGTCAGTTCGCTTGCGGAGAAACTTCCGGCAATATCGCGCCCTGCGGTATCCCAGCATCTTAAAGCGCTGCTGGATTCGCGCCTTGTGCAGGTGCGTCCTGAGGGGACCAAACGCATCTACTCCATCCACTCTCAAGGATTTGATGAACTCAACCTCTGGCTGGACCAGTTCTGGAACTCCTGATCTGACAGCGAGCACGCACGCCGGATGCAGTTGGGGCTCTTTGCGATAAATCACACAGTCAATGCCGAAGGCGGAGTTCTCCGGCATTGAGGGTTATTTGATGATCGGCGCGGTTGGGCGCGCTGAATATGTCAATGACGGGTTCGGCTGGTTCGGAGTCGCTCTATTTCTTCCTTCACGTGCAATTTTTTCCGTTTCAGGTCTGTCAATACGATATCATCCGTCGACGGATGCGCCATGGCTTCCGCGATTTCATTCTCGAGGGCTCCGTGCTTTTTGACGAGCTGCTCAAGATGCGATTCTATCGTCATGTGTATTTCTCCCTATGGTGGAAATTGCA
Organism: Phyllobacteriaceae bacterium; assembly: GCA_031423755.1. GTDB lineage: Bacteria > Pseudomonadota > Alphaproteobacteria > Rhizobiales > Rhizobiaceae > JANMEX01. Next base: position 11,702 of record JANPGC010000054.1, read on the forward strand.
TTCGTTAGCCGCTTTGTTAAGACGACGCAGGAAATGTGCCATGGAGTTGGTTATCTGTCCAATGAAGCATGGTAGCATTTCCTTTTTTCAGCTTTTGTGATATGGGCATCGCCGCTGGTTAACGGAGTTTTAACAGGCACGTCCCAACTGTACATCGATGGTTTGTGTAGAGGCGCATCAGCGCTTGCGCAGTTGCCAGATGCTCTTTTCACGGAATGCAAATGTCGGATCAGGATCAGGCGGAACTCAAAATGGTGCTGGCGCGCCTCAGGCAGGACCATGCCGATTTTGATGTCGCAATCGAAGCCATGCTGAAAACCGGATGTGAACCGTTGCAGATCCAGCGCATGAAGAAGAAGAAGCTGACGATCAAGGATCAGCTGATCAGGCTCGAAGATCAGGTGCTTCCCGACATTATTGCCTGATTGGCCGCCTGTGCGCTTGGCTTGCGGGCTGAAATCATTTCGTCTATTGGCCGCATTCAATCCGGGAAACACTTATGACCCAGAAGCAAAATGATGTGGCCATCATCATGG